>CAZNGB010000008.1:11671-30158 GCA_964572465.1 uncultured Hyphomicrobiaceae bacterium | reverse complement strand
GGCGACCATTCCTTGGACACGTCGCCGCCCGCCGACATCAGCGCGAAATCGCACTGCGAAAAATCGAACTGCTCAAGGTCGCGGCACTTCAGCGTGCGATCGCCATAGGAGACCTCGCGGCCAAGCGAACGGCGCGAGGCAATCGGGAACACCTCCCCGGCCGGAAATTCGCGCTCTGCGAGGATATTGAGCATCTCCCGGCCCACATTTCCGGTGGCGCCTATGACCGCGATATTGTAACCCAACGGTGATCTCCAAACTCTCTTCCTGGGGCCGGACAGGCTGCCCTCTCTGCCACGTTGTATGCCCGGTCTTGCTGCGTTGCAAGGCTGCGGCTTCGGGAGCTAGCCATGGCAGCGCAACGACAAGCCATAACGGATGCGCCGCGCGTCGGCACGGCGTGGGAGGTCTTCCGCACGTTCTTTGTGCTGGGCTGCGTGTCGTTTGGCGGCCCGATTGCGCATATCGGCTATTTCCGCGAGGCGTTCGTCAAGCGGCGTCAGTGGATCACCGACGAGGCTTACGGCGATCTGGTCGCGCTGTGCCAGTTCCTGCCCGGCCCGGCGTCGAGCCAGGTTGGCATGGCGCTGGGCCTGATGCGCGCGGGCTATGCCGGAATGCTGGCGGCTTGGGTGGCGTTCACGCTGCCGTCCGCGCTGCTCATGCTCGGGTTGGCGGTGGGGTTCACGGCGTTTCAGGTTGATACCCAGGCCGGCTGGGTGGTGGCGCTAAAGGCGGTCGCGGCTGCGGTGGTGGCGGATGCGCTGCTCGGCATGGCTCGCAATCTCGCGCCGGATGAGCGCCGCGCGACCATCGCCGTGGGGGCAATGATCGGGGCGCTGCTGCTGCCGATCGCGTGGGGCCAACTCGCGATGATCGGCGCGGGCGCGCTCGTCGGGCTGGCGCTGCTGGGCGGCTTGGAAAGCGCCGCGCCGCGCGAGACCGCGCCGCTTGTAAAGGTGTCACGCGCCGTCTCGATCATTTGCCTGGTCCTGTTCTTTGCGCTGCTGATCGGGCTGCCTTTCGCGGTGGCTTATGGCGGGGCGATCGCTGACCTGTTTTCGCGGTTCTACAGTGCGGGTGCGCTGGTTTTTGGCGGCGGGCACGTTGTGCTGCCGCTGTTGCAGGCGCAGGTCGTTGATCCCGGGCTGGTGGACCGCGATGTGTTCCTTGCCGGCTACGGCGCGGCGCAGGCGCTGCCAGGGCCGCTGTTCACGATCTCGGCTTACCTCGGTGCAGAAGCGGGCGGGGCGGCTGGGCCACTGGTAGGCGCGGGCGTGGCGCTGATCGCGATCTTTTTGCCTGGCGCGCTGCTGTTAATGGGCACGCTGCCGTTCTGGAGCGCGTTACGCCAATGGGCACTGGCGCGGCGCGTGCTGGCGGGCATCAACGCGGCGGTCGTCGGGCTGCTGGCGGCCGCGCTTTATGATCCGGTGTTTGTCGAAGGCATCACCGATGTGCGGACGATGGCGCTCGCGGTGGCCGCATTCGTGGCGCTGAACGTGTGGAAAGCCCCGCCGCTGGCTGTGGTTGCCGGAGCAGCGGCCGTAGGTGTCGTCGCGCTCTAGCGCGCTGGTCGAGCATATTAAAACGAAACGATATTCGTCTTTGCCGGACTTGATCCGGCAATCCAGCGGGTGCGCAACCATGGATGCCCGTGTTCCTCGGGTCGAGCCCGAGGACAGGCAAGCACGGGCATGACGAGACTCACACCTTATCGGACCCCGCGCTATGCGTCGCTGAGCAGCCGCCCGCAGAGCCAGAACTCGCCCTGCACGATCATACCGGGCTGAAGTGCGCCCTGATGCCCTCCCATCTGCGCTTCCAGCGTGACCACATCCACCGTACCGCCCAGCGTCTCGATCAGCGCCCAGCAAAAACTCTGCTGCGTGACCGGATTGGTACGAACCTCAGAGCGCTGCACCTCGCCGCAGATGAAGGCCCGCGACGGGGCGTTGAAGCCGGGCTGATCGGGATCGTGGAACACCGGCTGGTCCGACCCGCCCGAGGGCATGAACAGGCCACTGGCGAAGAATGACTTCGACGCGAAGCGCACCTCCTGGTTCTCCTGCGCGGCCTCGAAGCTTTGGGCGTCACGGAAGACGGCGATGTCGTGCGCGAAAGCCGTGACTTGCGCCTCAGCCTTGAAGGGTGCGACACGATTGGCCAGGCAGGCAAAATCCACCACGTCGAACAGCGCCACAGTGGTGCAGTCATGCAGCTCTTCGCCCGGCTCGACCTCGGCAAAGATCGCGCCTTCAAACGCGTTATCCTCTGGCCGGCGCTTGATCGCCACGGCGCGGATCGGCACACGGCCCGCGCCGGCGAAAAACGGCGTGACGCCCACGATAGCGAGCGTATCCTTGGGCGGACCAGCGCCTTCGTCGGCTTCCTCGTCGCGCTGCTTCTGCATGTGTATCCAGAGTTCAGAGCCAACGTCTGTGTGCCAACGGTAATAGTAACCCGGCCGACATTCCAAAGACTCCGCGCGATCCTCCGGGAGCTTACCAATCAAGCTGGCGAGCTCTTCCGCCGACTGCGCCTGAAACCCAATGATGCTGAAATGGTCTGTCATGTCCCCACTAGATGCCATATGCCCACGAGATGCTTCGTGCCGGCGCGAGAAAGGCGCCGCTGTGATCGACCACGCGCCGCTTGCGGGAGCGCCTCCAGCCCCCCTCACTTTGAAAAATGACACAGTCCGCGCATGCTGCGCCACATGGGCGCGACGAGATGGGGCGCGAAAAGGCCATTTTTCCACGATTACCCACTAGGCCGTCGGATATTCAGCCCGCTTGCATCTGAAGCGCGGCAACGATCGCCTTGCCCATCTCGTCCGTTCCGACCCGGCTCATTCCTTCTTGCATGATGTCGCCGGTGCGCAAGCCCTGATCGAGCACCGACGCGATCGCCCTCTCCAGCATGTCAGCTTCCTCGCCCAGGTCGAACGAGTAGCGCAGCGCCATCGCGAAGCTCGCGAGCATCGCGATCGGATTGGCGATGCCCTTGCCAGCGATATCTGGCGCACTGCCATGCACAGGCTCATACATCGCGCGCTTGCGTCCCGAGACCTGTGCCTCGCCCAGCGAAGCCGACGGCAGCATACCAAGAGAACCTGTCAGCATTGCCGCTTGATCAGACAGCATATCACCAAATAGGTTATCTGTCACAATGACATCAAATTGTTTTGGCCAGCGAACGAGTTGCATCGCGCAGTTATCAGCGAGGATGTGCGTTAGTTCGACGTCGGAATAACTTTCGCGGTGCACGCGGGCAACCACCTCGTTCCAGAGAACGCCGGTGCGCATCACGTTGCGTTTGTCTGCCGAAGCCACCTGGCTGCGCCGCTTCCGCGCCAGCTCGAAGGCCACGCGCGCGATCCGCTCGATTTCGCCCGAGGTGTAAAGCTGGGTGTCGACCGCGCGCTGCTGGCCGTCTTCCAGCGTCACGATTTCCTTCGGCTCGCCGAAATAGACGCCGCCCGTCAACTCGCGCACGATCATGATGTCGAGGCCCTCGACCACCTCACGCTTCAGGCTGGAGCCATCAGCGAGTGCGGGGTAGCAGATTGCCGGGCGCAAATTTGCGAACAGTCCCATGTCCTTGCGCAGGCGCAACAGACCGGCCTCCGGGCGCTTGTCGTAGGCAACGCCGTCCCATTTTGGGCCGCCGACCGCACCCAGCAGCACCGCGTCGGCCGCCATCGCCCGGTCCATCGCCGCATCCGAGATCGCCTCGCCATGCGCGTCATAGGCGCAACCGCCGACGAGGTCTTCCTCAATATTGAACCCGGTCGCGCCCTGGCTGGTGAACCACTGCGCCACCCGCGTCACCTCGGCCATGACTTCCGGGCCAATGCCGTCGCCGGGCAGGAGCAACAGGTTGAATGTCGCCATGGGTCGTTTCCTCGCAAGTTTTTCTTATCCGAGCGGAAGCTTCGCCGATTTGGGTCAGGCAGGATGCGGCTTTGCTAGCCGCTCGCACGAGGGCGTGCAAGTCTGAATGGCTCAGGTGCCATCTCTTCGCGTCACGCACTTTGAGCGAGCAGCGCCGCGTTGCCACCGGCCGCGGTGGTGTCGACGCACAGGTGGCGCTCGTGAAAATAGCGGTCGGGCCGGATCACGTCGGTTATGAGCGGCAGGATCGGACCATCCCGATGCGCAAGGGCGAGGCGGATGGCGCGCAGGATGCCTTCGTCGCCCGCGCAGGCCACGCCAGCGAATCCGTCAAGATCGCGCAGCCAGTCGGGGGCGATCCACCCGGCCAGCGTGACGATCGGCGCGCCTGATTTGGCGAGCGCAGCGGAAGCAGGCGGATGGGGGCAGGCGATGACTGCCGCATTGCCAAAGGCGAGTGCTTGCGCGGCCTGGGCCAGCGCCGTGTCGCTATCCGGCCCAAGGCAGAGCATCACGCCGCGCGCATGCAGCGTCATCCGGTTGCTTTCGCCGGTCGGGCCGGGCAGCACGAATTCATGTGGGATCGCTTTGGCCGCCTCCAACGCGTCACGGACACCATCGGGGAAATCGTGCAGCGCTGTGTCGAGTGCGGTGAGACGATCCTCGCGCCGTGCCCACGCTGCCTGCGCCTGCGCGACCTCAGCCAGCGCGTGCTCAAGATCGGCTCGCGCCAGCGCCGCGCCATCAGTCGTCGCAGCGCGATTCCGGTTGGGGGGCGTCGGCTTGCAAAAGCTCATCAGGTAGTGCGGCCCGCCCGCTTTTGGCCCCGTGCCGGAGCATTTTTCGCCGCCGAAGGGCTGCGAGCCAACGATCGCACCGACCTGGTTGCGATTCACGTAAATATTACCGACTTCCAGCCGGTCCACGACCTCCTGCACGCGCCGGTCGATGCGCGTGTGTAGCCCTGCCGTCAGCCCGTAGCCGCTGGCGTTGATCGTCTCAACCACCTTGGCCAAGTCTGCCGACGGGAACGACGCCACATGCAGAACCGGGCCGAAGACCTCGCGCTCCAGTTCCTCAATGCCGCAGACGCGGAACACCGTCGGCGGGACGAAGCGGCCATCGAAAGGCGCGCCAACCTTGTGGATCAGACGGCCATTGGCTTCCATCTTGGCGCAGTAATCCGCGATGTCGCGCTGCGCGTCAGCATCGATCACCGGGCCGACATCTGTGGACAACTCCCACGGGTCGCCGAGGCGTAGCTCGTCCATCGCACCAGAGAGCATCTTCACCGTGCGCTCGAACACGTCCTCCTGGATATACAGGCAGCGCAGCGAAGAGCAGCGTTGGCCCGCGCTCTGGAACGCGGAATAAACGACATCGCGCACCGCTTGTTCAGGTAGCGCCGTTGAGTCGAGGATCATGGCGTTCAGCCCGCCGGTCTCGGCAATCAGCGGGGTGCCGGGTGCCGCGTGTTCGGCCAGCGTACGGTCAATGATCTTTGCCGTGGCGGTCGAGCCGGTGAAACAGACGCCCGAGACCCGCGAATCACGCAGCAGCGCATCGCCAAGCTCCGCGCCGTCGCCGGGCAGAAGCTGGAGTACGTCACGCGGAATGCCGCTGTCATGCATGAGCGCGACCGCCCGCGCGGCGATGAGCGAGGTCTGTTCCGCGGGCTTGGCGATCACGGCGTTGCCGGTGGCGAGAGCGGCGGCGATCTGGCCGGTGAAAATCGCCAGCGGGAAGTTCCACGGCGAGATGCAAACGAACACGCCGCGCCCCTTCAGCGGCGCTTCCGCGTTGAGACGCCGGGCTTCCGCCGCGTAATAGCGCAGGAAATCGACCGCCTCGCGTACCTCCGCCACGCCATCGGCCAGCGTCTTTCCCGCCTCGCGCGCGGCCAGCGCAAACAGCTCGGGCGCGTGCCGCTCATAGGCATCCGAGATTGCCTCCAGCATCTCTGCGCGCTTTCCGACCGGCTCGGCCGACCAGCGCGCGGCCGCATCCTCCGCAGCGTCGAGTGCGAGGCGCGCATGCTCCGGCGTGGCGTCTTTCACGATGCCGGGCCTATCCGCTGGCGATGCCGGGTTCACAACGATCCGCGCCGGCTTAGGCGGCGGCGCCTGGCGCGCGATCAGCGGGGCGGTGTGCCATTCATGCTCGCGGAATTCCGCCATTCCCTCGTGCAGCGCGCCGACGGTGAGTGGATCGGTCAGGTCCCAGCCGCGCGAATTCCGCCGCGATGGCGCATAAAGGTCGGGCGCGGGCGCGACATGCGGATTGGGCAGGCTGTCGTTCAGCCGCTCCAGCGTCGTGAACGGGTCGCGCGCGACGTCCGCGGGCGGCACATCCTCATCGACAATCTGGTTGACGAAGGATGAGTTCGCGCCGTTTTCCAGCAGCCGGCGCACAAGATAGGCCAGCAAATCGCGATGCGCGCCCACAGGCGCATAGATGCGGCAGCGCGTTGCGTGATCCGCCATGATCATGGAATGAAGCGCCTCGCCCATGCCATGCAGCCGCTGGAACTCGAACGCGTCCTTGCCCGTCCCAGTTTCGCGGGCGATGTCGATGATGGCCATCGCGGTGTGTGCGTTGTGCGTGGCGAACTGCGGGTAGATGCGATCGGTCATCTCGAACAGCTTGCGCGCGCAGGCGATGAAGCAAACATCCGTACTCGCCTTGCGCGTCAGCACCGGAAAGCTCTCCTCGCCGGTCACCTGAGCGTGCTTGATTTCGGTGTCCCAGTAGGCGCCTTTGACCAGTCGGACCATGATGCGCCGGTTCTCGCGTTTGCTGAGCGTGTGCAGCCAGTCCAGAACCATCGGGGCGCGACGGCCATAGGCCTGGACCACGACGCCGAAGCCATCCCAGCCCCTGGTGGCCGGGTCGCTGAGCACCTGCTCGATGATGTCGAGCGACAGGTCGAGCCGGTCGGCTTCCTCCGCGTCGATGTTGAAGCCCATGTTCGCGCTTTTCGCCAGCAGCGCCAGGGACATCAGCCGGGGCGCAAGCTCGCGCATGACCCGGTCTTTCTGGCCATATTCGTAGCGCGGATGCAGCGCTGACAGCTTGACCGAGATGCCGGGATTGTCAGCGACATCGCCGGTGCAGTGCGGGGCAAGGCGCATGATCGCGTCGGCATAGGAGAGGTGGTAGGCGCGCGCGTCGGCGTCGGTGCGCGCGGCCTCGCCGAGCATGTCATAGGAATAGGTGTAGCCTTCGGCCTCCCAGTGCTTGGCGCGATTAAGCGCCTCGTCCATGCTGGCCCCGAGGACGAAGGTACGGCCCATCTCGCGCATCGCCTGCTCGACGGCGGTGCGCACCACCGGCTCGCCAAGACGGCGCACCATCCCCCGCAGCACGCCCGCCAGCCCCTCGTCACGATCATCAACCACTTGACCCGTCATCATTAGCGCCCAGGTCGAGGCGTTGACGAGCGTGGAACTGGAGCGATTCAGATGTGCGGACCACTCGCCACCGGCCACCTTGTCACGGATCAGAGCGTCGATGGTACGATCATCGGGCACGCGCAGGACCGCTTCGGCAAGGCACATCAGTGCGATGCCCTCGCGTGTACTCAAGCCGTATTCGCCGAGGAATTGCTCCATCATGCTGGGACGCGAATCGGTGCGGATGCGGCGAACGAGATCGGCGGCATTCGCAGTGATACGCCCGCGTTGATCCGGAGAAAAGCCGGCGGCTCGGACGAGATCGGGCACCAGCGCGGCTTCGTCCGCGCGGATGGAACTGCGGATGCGCTCGCGCAAAGCGGCTAGCTGGTCGGGGCGTGGTTGCGGCGTGGTCATGCTCCAAGGCTAGCATATCAGCGCGCGTGGACAAGCATTCGCGCCGCGCTATCCGCCAATCCGCGTCGGACCACCGCGCCTTCAGACGGTTGCGTGACGTTTCACCGCGCCTTGTCCGGCGAGATAGGTGTCGAACGCGGCGGCGACCACGCGCGCGAGCGGACGGCCCTGCGCGGTCACGTATACCTGCGCCCCGTCGATGCGCGCCAGGCCATCGGCGACCAGAGGTTCGAGCCGCGCGAAATCCGAGTCGAATGCCTCGCCGGACAAGCCGAAACGCAGCGCGATCGCCTCCAGGTCCACCGCGAAATCGCACATGAGCCGCTCGATAACCGCGCGTCGCCAGATGTCCTCCGCGCTCAGTTCCAGCCCCTTTGCGACCGGCATCAAGCCCGCGTCGATGGCCTTCAGATAGTCGTTGGTCTGCACAACGTTCTGGGCATAGCCCTGCGGCAGCGCCGAGATCGAGCTTGCGCCCAGCCCGATCAGCGCGTCCGCCTGGTCGGTAGTGTAGCCCTGGAAGTTGCGCCGCAGCCGGCCGTTGCGGGCCGCCACCGCCAAGCTGTCATCGGGCCGCGCGAAATGGTCAAAGCCGATAGCTTCATAACCCAGAGCCTCAAGCTGCTCGCCCGCCTGTGCCGCCATCTCGAAGCGGGTCTCGCCGTCGGGCAGTGCGTCCTCGTCAATCTTGCGCTGGTTCTTCGCCATCCACGGCACATGCGCGTAGCCGAACACCGCGATGCGCGCGGGATCGAGCGTTACGGCCTGTGCCACCGTGCCCGCGAGCATTTCCGGCGTCTGGTGGGGCAGGCCATACATCAGGTCGAAATTGAGCGCCTCGATACCGCGCGCACGCAGCCAGCCGCACACCTGCGCGACGGTATCGAACGGCTGCACCCGGTTGATCGCCACCTGCACGCCGGGATCGAACTCCTGAACGCCGAGGCTCGCGCGGTTGCAGCCCATTGCCGCCAGCGCATCGGCGGTTCCCTCGTCAAGCGTGCGCGGGTCGATCTCCACAGCGATCTCGGCGTCCTCGGCAACGATGAAGCGCTCGCGGATGGCGGCGTCGACGCGCGCGAAGTCGGCCGGGGAGAGCGTGGTCGGGGTGCCGCCGCCCCAATGGATATGTGTGAGCGTGTGGCGGTGGCCGAGCGCGTCCGCGCGAATGTGGATTTCGCTTATCAGCCGCTCGACATAAGCCGCGACCGGGTCATACCGCGCGATCAGCCGCATATTGCAGCCGCAATACCAGCACATCCGCGCGCAAAACGGCACATGAAGATAGAGCGACACGCTGGAGCCAGGCGACAGGTCCGCAAGCCACCCGCCCACTGGCTGCGGACCGATCTCGGTCGAGAAATGCGGCGCGGTCGGGTAGCTGGTGTAGCGCGGCACGCGCGCCCCGAGATGTTTGCGAACCGCTTCCTTCATGAGATCACTCCTTGGCTGACACCTGTAATAGTCAACCTAACTTGACACTATGATGCGTTGATCCAGATCAATATTCGGATGTGATCAGCCCGCATTTTGCCTTTGTGATCTATCTGGTCGCAGGCCGCGTTGTTAGGACGTCGCTCGTTAACTTTTTAACCGCGCGCCGGGCGGCAACCGCTTGGCGCGTAATGCGTTCACCTCGTGAAAGGAGATGTCCCATGCGTAAGGTTCTTATCGGCGCGGTCGCCGCACTTGCGATCGGCGCATCTGCGCCGGCGAAAGCTGCGAATATCGTCGAAACCGCACAGCAGGCGGGCCAGTTCGAGACCCTGATCGCGGCTGCTCAGGCCGCCGGCCTCGCCGGAGCGCTGGCCGAGGGCGAGAATCTGACAGTCTTTGCCCCGACCGATGCGGCCTTCGACGCGCTGCCAGCCGGCACCGTGGAAGACCTGCTGAAGCCGGAGAACAAGGACCAGCTTGCCGCAATCCTGTCTTATCATGTGCTGCCGCGCAGGCTCGCCTCCAACATGCTGCCTGGCCGGCGGATCCACGTATCGACCATCAAGCAGGGCGGCGACACTCAGTTGGCCGTTGAAAAATCGGCTCGCACCCAAGCTGTTACAGTTGATGGTGCGAACGTCGTGCAGGCTGACATCGAAGCGGATAACGGCATCATCCACGTGATCGACCAGGTGTTGCTCCCGTCGAACTAACGCGCGCTGATGCCGCGGTCTAGACGGGTGCGGTATCGCCGTGTTTTTTGGCCGGCTCTTTCTGGCTTTGATGGCCAACGCGCCGCGCGGCATCCTCAACACGCTGCGCGGCGTGCTCAAGCGACGAGTGTTCAGGCACAACCAGCCCAGCGGAGATGATCAGTTTCGCGGCTTCCTCCACGCTCATATCGAGCACCTTGACATCCTGTTCCGGCACAAACAGCAAGAAACCTGAAGTTGGGTTCGGCGTTGTTGGCAGAAACACGCTGATGAGTTGATCCGCGCCATGCCGCGCCTGAATCTCCCCCCGCGTTTCCGTTGATATGAAAATGATCGAGTAGAGACCTTTACGCGGATATTCGATCAGACCGACGCGCTGAAAACTGCTCCCGCTTTTGGACAGAACCGTCTCGAAGATCTGCTTGAGCGCACCGTAGACATTGCGCACGATCGGCATGCGCCCCAGCATCAACTCGCCATAGCCGAACAACGTGCGTCCGAACAGGTTGGCCGTCAGCGCGCCGATCAGCATCAGTCCGATGATCGCGACGATCAGCCCGACACCGGGGACATCCGGCAGCGAGGAGAGCGGGAATGGGACCTCGAACGGCAGGTTGCGCTCGATGCCAGCCAGATCGGGGAGCAGCGGCTTAACCCACGCGTCGATCAGCCCGACGAACCACCACACGATGTAAATGGTGATGCTGACCGGGCCAACGATGATCAGGCCGGTGAAGAGATAGTTGCGCAGGCGGGTGCCGATGTGATGGCTGTCGCCGTTCTTGCGTCTGGCGAACAGTCTGGCGAAGCTCGCGCGGCGCCGGCGGGGCCACTCGGGTCCATCGCCCGAAGGGGGTTGCTGCTTTGTCTCGTTCATAGGCCTTCACTCATGCACACCGGGTTTCCGGCGGCAACGTAAACATATTTCGTTAGAATATCAGAAAAAGCTACGCGCCGCAGGGTTGCGGGCGAGCCGGGATTTGAGCAAGCGAGGTGCGTTGCGTTAGCGGCTGGAGACGACGAGGCAATCCACCCCGCGCGCCTTGAAACTTTCGCACATGCTGCTGGCCGTATCGCGCGATGGCTTCGGCCCGACGACGATGCGGAAATAGGTGTTGCCCGCGTCTGTATCGGTGCGCTGAATGCTGGGCGTCTCACCCTCCAAGGCATCGCCGAGCAGCCGGGAGAGCCTGCGAACCTCGGACTCCGCCCCTTCGCGCGTGCCCACCGAGGCAAGCTGCACCCGGAACATCCGGCCATCGCTGGCAGCGGGGGCGCGGGCTGCCGTCGCATCGGTGGTGTTGGCCGTCCAGCCGGATACCGCGGCGGTTTCCGTCTCGCGAGGCGGCTTCGTTTCCTGAGTATCCGAACCACCGAACAGGTTGCTGAAGAACGACTCGATGCCGCTGGTTTGTTCCGGCTCGGCGCGCGCCGTCTCAACTTCCGTCTGCCACGCAGTCGTCGGTTGTTCGCGCGTGGGTTGCTGCTGGGGCTCAGCCGATGCAGTCGGCTGCGGCGCGGGGGCGGGCTGTGGCGCGGGCGCGTCATCGCTGGTTGATGTCGGGATCGAGGTCGGGATGCTTGCCGTCTGGGTGGGATCGGACGCCTGCGCTGTTGAGGGCGCAGCATCTTGTTCTGCCAGCCCGAGTTCCGCCAGCGCGGCCTGACGTCCGGCGACCGCATCCTTGCGCTGGCTCGCGTTCAGGCCTTGCAGCCACAGCGCCGCATTGAAATCCGACAGCGCCTGGGCCGGACGGCCTGCTTTCGCATAAGCCTGACCTCGCAGCAGCAGCGTCATGCTTGCGGTCGCGGCGTCTTCCGGCGCTTCTTCCAGCAGGGCATTCAGTTGCTCAACCGCCTTGGCGGTCTCGTCATCCTGAATGAGCTTGTAGGTCTCGGACAGCTTGCGCAGGTTCTCCTGCGACTGGGCGGCGGCAAAATCATGCTGCTGCACGGTCAGCGCGACGGCGCAGCAAAGCACGGCGATTGCGGCGTATGGTTTCGTCAAGCGCATGAGGCTCCGACCCAAAAGATGCTCGGCCATCAACGGCGACCCGTTTGTTGGCCGCCTGCACCGATCTATTCCCTTGTCAGCTAGTCAGAGCAGGAAGGCAAGACTGTGACCGGATTCCCACAGATTCATTCCACAGTCATGGCCTCATTCCACCTTTGCAGGCTCATTCCACAGTCACAGACTTGGCCAGGTTGCGCGGCTGGTCGACATCCGTGCCGCGCCAGACGGCCGTGTGATAAGCCAGAAGCTGGACGGGCAGCGCATACAGGATCGGCGAAACGAACTCATGAACATCCGGCAGCCGGCAATCCGCCATGACCGCGCAGTCCGGCGCGGCGCCTGATTCGCCGGTGAGCAGCACGATCTTGCCGCCGCGCGCGGCGACTTCCTGCATGTTGGACACCGTCTTTTCATGCGCGCGTCCCGGCGGGGCGATGACGACGACCGGCACGCTCTCGTCGATCAGCGCGATCGCCCCATGCTTGAGCTCGCCCGCGGCGAAACCCTCAGCGTGGATATACGAGATTTCCTTGAGCTTGAGCGCGCCTTCCAGCGCCAGCGGATAATTCGCGCCGCGCCCCAGATAGAGCATGTCCTGCGCATGAGAAAGCTGATGAGCGATATCCACGAAGCGTTGCTCGTCGCGCAGCACCCGGCTCATCAGGCGTGGCAATTCAATCAGCGCGCCGACCAGTTCGCGCTCAAGCGCATCATCAACATGCCCGCGCGCCTTGCCGGCTGCAATCGCCAGGCACGCGAGCACCGCAAGCTGGCAGGTAAACGCCTTTGTCGAGGCCACGCCGATCTCCGGCCCGGCAAGCGTTGGCAGCACGACATCTGATGCCCGCGCGATGGAGGAGTGCTGCACGTTCACGACGGCCGCGATGTGCTGGCCCTGGCTGCGGCAATACGAAAGGCCGGCCAGCGTGTCCGCGGTCTCGCCAGACTGGCTTATGAAGATCGCCAGACCGTCTTTAGGTAGCGGCGCTTCGCGATAGCGAAACTCTGATGCCACGTCGATCTCTACGGGAAGCCGGGCATACTGCTCGAACCAGTATTTCGCCACCAGCCCTGCATAGTAGGCCGTGCCGCAACCACACAGCGTCACGCGCTCAAGCGCGCTCAGGTCGACGTCCAGTCCGGGGATATCGACGCGGCGCTCTGCAAGGTCGGCATAATGCGCGATGGTGTGCGCGAGAACCTCGGGCTGCTCGTGGATTTCCTTGGCCATGAAGTGGCGGTAGTTGCCCTTGTCGACCAGCAACGCCGAGGCGACGCCTTTATGGCGCGACCGCTCCACCTGCGCGCCCATGTCATCATAGATACGCGCGCCCGCCCGCGTCAGGACAGCTATGTCGCCTTCTTCGAGATAGGTGATCTCGGTGGTCAGCGGCGCGAGCGCGATGGCGTCCGAGCCCAGATACATCTCGCCGTCGCCATGGCCGAGCGCGAGCGGGCTGCCCTTGCGCGCGGCGATCATCAGGTCGTCATGCCCCGCGAAAATGATGGCCAGCGCGAATGCGCCTTCCAGTTGGCGCAACACAGCTGCGGTCGCGGCTTCAGGGCTTTGGCCTTTCGCGATTTCGCGCGCGAGCAGATGCGCGATCACCTCGCTGTCGGTCTGGCTGTCGAATACGACGCCGTCGTTTTGTAATTCCGAGCGCAGGAGTGCGAAGTTCTCGATGATCCCGTTATGCACCAGCGAGACCGGGCCGGAGACATGCGGATGCGCGTTTTCCTCTGTCGGCGCACCGTGGGTCGCCCAGCGCGTGTGGCCGATGCCAGCATTGCCGGATAACGGCTGGCTGGCGAGCACGGTTTGCAGCGCATCGAGCTTGCCGGGCGCGCGCCGCCGGTCAATGCGCCCGTTCTCGACCGTTGCGATACCGGCTGAATCGTAGCCGCGATATTCCAGCCGGCGCAGCGCCGCCAGCAGCGGGTCTGCAACCGGCGCGGCCCCGAGAATTCCAACGATTCCGCACATGAACAAGTCCCTCCAAGCATGTGGTTAACCGCGCAGCACGGCGCATCGCTGTCGATTGGCATTCGACAGTTAACGCCGACGCTTTGAAAATTTCTTAGAATTAACTTGAGGATTATAGGCAATGCCGTTTCGTGCCAAATCAAGCCGCGTTACAGCCCGTTTCAGAACGGCTCAGTCTTTGTCACGCCCGCGTCGCGCGGCCATGCGGTCGGCCCAATCCTTGCGCTCTTCCTGCTTCGCACGGCTGATGCCCAGCGCGCCGGAACTGACATCCTTGGTGATGACGCTGCCCGAACCGACATAGGCGCGGGCACCGATCCGGACCGGAGCGACCAGTGCGGTGTTGGAGCCGATGAACGCGCCTGCGCCGATTTCGGTGAGGTGCTTGTCGAAGCCATCGTAGTTGCAGGTGATGGTGCCCGCGCCGATATTGGCGCCCGCACCAACATTTGCGTCGCCGACATAGCTGAGGTGGTTGACCTTCGCGCCGTCGGCGATCTGCGCCTTCTTGACCTCGACGAAATTGCCGATCTTGACCTTCTCGCCAAGTTCCGCGCCGGGGCGCAGCCGCGCGAACGGGCCGATCACCGCGCCGGGGCCGATCTGCGCGCCTTCGATGTGGGAAAACCCATTGATGCGCGCACCGTCGCCGACCGTGACGCCAGGGCCGAATATCACGTTGGGCTCGACCACCACGTCCTGGCCGAGCGTGGTGTCATGGGCAAAGGTGACAGTTTCAGGAGCGATCAGGGTCGCGCCACCGGCCAGAGCGCGCGCCCGCAGCCGGTCTTGCATCTGCGCTTCGGCGCCCGCGAGTTGCGCCCGGTCATTCACGCCGAGCACATCCGCCTCGTCGCCCATCGCCACGGCGATAGCATGATCTTTGCCATGCGCCACCGCCACCGAGTCGGTGAGGTAATACTCCCTCTTGGCGTTGTCGTTGCCGATAAGCGGCAGCACCTCGCGCAGCACCTCCGCGCGAAACGCCATCACGCCGGAATTGCACTGATTGATCGCTCGCTCATCGGCGCTGGCGTCCTTTTCCTCGCGGATGCCGAACAGCGCGCCCTCATCGTCGCGCAGCAAGCGGCCATAGCCGGTCGGATCGCTCGCCTCGAAGCCGAGTACGGCCATGTCCGCGCCGTCGTTGAGCGCCGCGCGCAGGCTCAGCAGTGTCTCGGGCCGTATCATCGGGGTGTCGCCGTAAAGCACAATAACATCGCCATCGAACGCCTCGAAAGCCGCCTGCGCCGCATCGACTGCATTGGCTGTGCCAAGCTGCTCGGCCTGCACGAAAATCTGCACCTTCCGGTCGTCCGCCAGGACCGCCTCGCGCACCTGATCGCCGCCGACCCCAATCACGACCGCGACGTCCTGCGCGCCTGCCGCGCGGGCTGCATCCAGCACATGCCCGACCATCGGCCGGCGCGCGACTTCATGCAGCACCTTGGGCGTGCGTGATTTCATGCGCGTGCCCTGTCCGGCGGCGAGGATGATGGCGAGCAGCGGACGTTCGGTTTTGAAGCGTTCGGTGATGGAGCGGTTGGTCATGTCAGCGGTTCCTGTGGCGCTTCCCGCGGTTGCTTACGCCTCAGGTGCGGTTATTGCAAGGCGTGAGCGAGAAGATGACAGGTTGCGCTTGAGGGACTATCACGCAGGGATGAACGATTTGCCGAAAACAGACAGCGCGCGCGCGCCCTGGTGCGCCTGCGTGCTAAGCATTTATCCGCAGATGTTTCCCGGCCCGCTTGGGATGAGCCTGTCCGGACGCGCACTCGCGGAAGGGAGCTGGATGCTTGAGGCGGTCAATATCCGAGACTTTGCCACGGACAGACACGCATCGGTGGACGATACGCCGGCGGGCGGCGGTCCGGGCATGGTGATGCGTGCGGATGTGCTCGGCGCGGCGATCGACTCGGCGCGGACACGGCATCCCGCGCTGCCGCTGATTTACCTGTCGCCGCGCGGGCGGCCACTGACGCAAACGCGTGTGCGCAACTTGAGCGCGGGGCCGGGAGCGTTGCTGTTGTGCGGGCGCTTCGAGGGTGTGGACCAGCGCGTCCTCGATGCGCGCGAGGCAGAGGAGATCTCGATCGGGGATTATGTGCTCTCGGGCGGTGAGCTGCCTGCAATGGTGCTCATCGACGCATGTGTGCGGCTGTTGCCCGGCGTGGTCGGCGAGCGCGCATCGCTGGCCGAGGAGAGCTTCGAGACCGGATTGCTCGAATACCCGCACTACACCCGCCCGCGCGTTTGGGAGGGGCGTGAAATCCCTGAAGAGCTGCTATCTGGCGATCATGCGCGGATTGCGCGCTGGCGGCGTGACCAGGCGCTCGCGCTAACCCGGACGAGACGGCCCGATCTGCTGCCCGACAACGAATAGCCGCCCATGTGCGTTATCACCGCGGCTGCCGCGCACAATTATTAACCTTCCGTGCGGTTTCTGGTCAATTTTGTCTCAAAATGAGGCTAGCGTGTATCGAGACGGGTCGCGGTCTCTAGGACCCCGGCAACAATTTGATTGCCCGCTGATCGAAGGGGACGCAGATGTTTCGCGTAATGAGCGTGTTGATGGCCGCAGCGGCGTTGTTCATCGGCGTGCAAGCTGCCTCGGCGCAATATTACGGGCCGGTCGATTATTACGACGCCCCGCCGCGCGGCTATGATTACGAGGAGCGCTACGACGGCTACGGCCCGCCGCCGTATTATGACGAGCTTGACGAGCGCGCGGGGTCGGGGGGCTATGAGGAACGTCTGCCGTTTCTGCGCGAGCACCGCTACCGTGGCCGGCCGCCCTATGGCGCGGGGTATGGCTATGGCGCGCCGCGCTATTACGAGGACGATCCGCGCTACCGCGATGGGTATTACCTGGAAGAGGACCTGCCGCCCCATCCTGCGTACCGCGATGACCGGGCGCGCGAGGCCCTGTCGTCGGGCGACGAATCCGGTACGCCCCCGCAGCGCCGCGGCTTCGACCCGCGCCGCCCGCATCTCGGTGACGGCACGGATGCGCCCAAGGAGCAATTCTATGCCCGGCGTCCGCGCAGCTGCGGCGAATTCTATTACTGGGACGGCCGGGCCTGCGTCGACGCACGCAAGTATCCGCCTTATGTCGGCCCGAGACCGTAGCGAACACCGCGCGGCCAGGGTGCTTTTACGCTGGCGACAGCCGCTGCGCCCACATATACAATGCGGGTCTGGCGGCATGAAGCGAGTGGTGTGAAATGCGAGTGATCCTTTCGTTTCTGGGCGGCGCGGTGGTCGGCACGGGTTTCGGCGTCGCTCTGGGCTTTTTTCTTTTCCCTTACATCTTTCCGCCGCCGCCAGCCGCCGAACAACTGGCAGCGGAAGAGCGCACGCAGGTGGTGGCGCGTGGCACCTTCATTCATGCCGATCCCAGCGACCCGATCCATTGGGGTGAAGGCGAAGTCACGGTTTACGAGGGCACAGTGTTCCTGGAGCCGAGCTTCAAGGTCGGGCCGGGGCCGAAATACCACGTCTATCTGGTGCCCAAGGCGAATATCCGCTCATCCGGCGATGTATCCGGGACGATGTTTGTCGATCTCGGCCAACTCCGCAGCTTTGAGGGTAGTCAGCGATATCCGATCCCGGAAGGCGTCAACCTGCAGGATTATCCCAGCGTCGTGATCTGGTGCGAACAGTTCGACGTGCTGATTTCCCCGGCCGATCTCAACTTTACCGCGTCCTGAATGCAGATGACTCTGGCCCCCATTTCCTTGTAAGGGGACGGGGAACAGCTGCGCGAACGCGCGGCCCGTATTGAGCATACAGGAGCAATCTGCGATGAAATACCTGCTGACGATGCTGGCGGCGCTGTGCTTCGCCGGCGCGGCCTGGGCTGGCGAGGCCGTGACCTACGAGGTCGATGGCGCGGCCTATGAAGGCTATCACGCCGACGCGGGCGATGACGCTAAGGGGCTTGTGCTCATCATCCACGATTGGGACGGGCTGACCGACTATGAGCGCAAGCGCGCCGAAATGCTCGCGGAGCTGGGCTATGACGCATTTGCGGTTGACCTGTACGGCAAGGGCAACCGTCCGGTCGAAACCGGCGCGAAGAAGGCCGAGACTGAAAAGCTCTACAATGACCGTGAGGCGATGCGCACGCTGATCCTGGCCGGACTGAACGAGGCGCGGCGTCTTGGCGGCGGAAATGCGGTCGTGATGGGCTACTGCTTCGGCGGCGCGGCGACGCTGGAACTCGCGCGCTCGGGCCAGGGCGAAAATGTCGTGGGCTATGCGAGCTTCCACGGCGGGCTATCCACGCCAGAGGGGCAGAGCTACGCGGAGAACACCCCGCCGATCCTCGTGCTGCATGGCGGCGCGGACCGGCTCATCTCGATGGACGAGGTCGCTCAGTTGTCGCGCGAACTTGAAGCGGCCGGCGTGCCTTACGAGATCGAGGCTTATTCCGGGGCGCGGCATGCCTTTACGGTGTTCGGCTCCGACCGCTACCAGGCGCGCGCTGACGAGAAGTCCTGGGATGCCTTCAAAGAGCTTCTGGCCAACACCCTGGCCGGATCATAACCGCCATCGCGATGCTCTGCGCGGCGGCAGCGTGGATAGTGACGGAGACCGACAATGACAACCGCTGCCGCCACGCGTGCCGACAC
>CAZNGB010000008.1:0-11571 GCA_964572465.1 uncultured Hyphomicrobiaceae bacterium | reverse complement strand
AATGACAACCGCTGCCGCCACGCGTGCCGACACCACCGCCTCCGCAGCCCTCAAGATCTGGGCGCTTCTGCTGGGTATGGGCGCGATGCTGGCGGGCAATGGCCTGCAGAGCAGTCTGCTGGGCCTTCGCGCCGAATCCGAAGGGTTTGGCGGCGGGGTTACTGGCCTGATGATGTCAGGCTTTTACGTCGGCTTTCTCGCGGGCTCGATGCTCACGCCGGTATTGCTGCGTAATGTTGGTCACGTGCGCACATTTGGCGCGCTTGCCTCCCTCGCCTCCATCGCCATCCTCATACACAGCCTCTACGTCGATCCCATCGTCTGGACAGCAATGCGCTTTCTGACCGGGCTGAGCTTCGCCGGCCTTTATGTCGTTACGGAAAGCTGGCTGAACCACACGGTGCCGAATGCGCTGCGTGGCAGCATACTCGCCTTGTACTGGGTCATCGGCTATCTGGGGCTGGCCGCCGGGCAGTTGCTGCTGAATGCCGCGCCGCCCGAGACCTCTGCGCTGTTTATCTTGTGCTCCATCGTCATCTCGTTCGCGCTGGTGCCGATCCTGCTTACCGCGACGCCTCAGCCGGATGTCTCCACGCCGCAATCCGTTAGCGTGCTTTCCCTGGTGCGCAAAGCGCCGCTGGGCGCGATCGGCTGCTTTGCAACCGGAATCGGCCAGGGCGTGATCCTAGGCATGGCCCCGGTCTATGCGAGCAGGCTTGGGCTATCGGTTGGCGAGGTCTCGATCTTCATGATCGCGCTGGTGATGGGCGGGGTCGTGTTGCAGTGGCCGCTGGGCAAGCTGTCCGATCTCTTCGACCGACGGAAGGTAATCCTCGTCATCGCCATCACGGCCGCGCTCGCTTCGCTGTTGGTTCAGGCAGTTGCCGGCGTGTCCTTTGCGGCGCTGCTGCTGGCCTGCGCCCTGATGGGCGGGCTGGTGCTCAGCCTTTACCCGATTTTCCTCGCCTACACCAATGACTGGCTGGAGCCTAACCAGATGGTGGCGGCGAGCGGTACGCTTGTGCTCCTGTTCGGCGCGGGCGCGATCCTGGGGCCATCCGGCGCGGGCTACCTGATGAGTTTGTACGGGCCGGAGGGGTTTGCGGCGTATCTCGCGCTGGTCCATCTGGGGATCGCGGCGTTCACGATTTACCGCATGACGCGGCGTTCTGCCCCAGAGGATCAGGGCGATTATGTCCTCGGCCCGTCGCAGCCCGCCCCTGCCACCACATTGTGGGCCGAAGAACTCGCGGAAGGGGATAGCAGCTCGGATGAGCCTGACGCGCACGAGGCCGACGCGCCGCGCAACTGAAAGCGGATCGGCAGGGTCCAAAACCCATCGACAAGCGCGTGAAAGTGTTTTATCACCCCTGTCAACTTCCCATGCATGTGGCGAAATAGTAGCTGGCGGCAGCGTTTTACGCGCGGCCTGCTCCAGAAGGGTTTGGACCATGAACATCATTGAGGAAATCGAGCGGGAGCAGGTCGCCGCGATCGAGCAGAAGCGCCGCATCCCGCCATTTCAGCCTGGTGACACCGTGCGTGTTAATGTGCGGGTGGTTGAAGGGAACCGCGAGCGCGTTCAGGCTTATGAGGGCGTGTGCATCGCGCGCAGCGGCCAAGGCTTGCAGGAGAGCTTCACGGTACGCAAGATCTCGTACGGCGAGGGCGTGGAGCGCGTATTCCCGATCTACTCCCCGCTGATCGAGGGCATCGAGGTTGTACGCCGCGGCAAGGTGCGCCGGGCGAAGCTTTATTATCTGCGCGGCTTGCGTGGTAAGGCGGCGCGCATCCCTGAACGGCGCGATGCGCGGGTGCGCACGGCTGGCGGTGCCAAGCCGTTCAAAGGCTTCAAGAAGCCAAAAGGCACGCCCGATGATCTGACCCGTATCTCCGGCATCACCAGCGACGTGCAGGCACAGCTGCGCAAGCTCGGCGTCATCCAGTACGGCCAGATCGCCGCCCTCTCTGATGACGAGATCGCCAAGGTGGATGACGCGCTGGGCCTGGGTGGCCAGATCGAGCGCGACGACTGGGCCGGTCAGGCCCGCGAGCTGATGACCGAGGCCACGCTGGACGAGGTTCCGGCCGTCGAGGAGGAAGCGACTGGCGAGGAGCCTGAGGGCGAGCAGGCGAAATCATAACCTGCGCGGTTTCCGGCGTTGGCTTTGGCGAAGGGATGCCGATATCAGGGGGAAATCGGGGCAAGGACCGGAGGAGTTGGAGATGGCGAAAACCGGCGGAAAAACGCTGTATGACAAGATCTGGGACGACCACCTCGTTGATACGCAAGACGACGGCACGTCGCTGATCTACATCGACCGCCATCTCATCCACGAAGTGACCAGCCCGCAGGCCTTCGAGGGCCTTCGCCTTGCCGGGCGCAAGGTGCGCAAGCCCGAGAACACGCTTGCCGTCGTCGATCACAACGTACCGACGACCGACCGCTCGGGCGGCATCGACGACCCGGAATCCGCGCTGCAGGTCCAGACACTTGCAGACAACTGCGCCGAGTTCGGCATCGACTATTTCAATGAGTTGGATGACCGGCAGGGCATCGTCCATATCATCGGCCCGGAACAGGGCTTCACACTGCCTGGCACCACGATCGTCTGCGGCGACAGCCACACCTCCACGCATGGCGCGTTCGGCGCGCTCGCGCACGGCATCGGCACCTCCGAAGTCGAGCATGTGCTGGCCACACAGACGCTGATCCAGTCCAAGGCCAAGAACATGCGCGTTGTCGTGGACGGGCAAATCCCCCACGGCGTCGGCGCGAAAGACATCATCCTCGCCATCATCGGCCGGATCGGCACCGCCGGCGGCACGGGCCACGTCATCGAATACGCCGGCGAGGCCATCCGCGCGCTGTCGATGGAAGGGCGCATGACGGTGTGCAACATGTCGATCGAGGCAGGCGCGCGCGCCGGCCTGATCGCGCCGGATGAGCGCACATTTGAGTATTTGCGAGGCCGCCCGCGCGCGCCGAAGGGTGCGGCCTGGGAAATGGCGATGCGTCACTGGGAGACGCTTTATTCGGACGACGATGCGGTCTTCGACACCGAAATCCATCTCGATGCTGCCGACCTGCCGCCGCTTGTCACCTGGGGCACGAGCCCGCAGGACGTTGTAGCCGTAGATGGCCGCGTGCCGGACCCGGCGGATCTGGAAGACGCGGGCAAGGCGGCGGCTGTGCGCCGGGCTCTCGATTACATGGGCCTGACGCCGGGCACGAAGATCACCGACATCAAGCTGGACCGCGTATTCATCGGCTCGTGCACGAACGCGCGGATCGAGGACCTGCGCGCGGTCGCGCAGATTGTTGCCGGGCGGCGCGTGAGCGAGAACGTTCAGGCGATGATCGTGCCGGGCTCCGGTCTGGTGAAGGCGCAGGCGGAAGCCGAAGGATTGGACGAGATTTTCAAGGCTGCCGGCTTCGACTGGCGCGAGCCGGGCTGCTCGATGTGCCTGGCGATGAACGCCGACAAGCTGGCGCCGGGCGAGCGCTGCGCCTCGACATCGAACCGCAACTTCGAGGGGCGGCAGGGCTTCAAGGGCCGAACCCATCTGGTGTCGCCGACCATGGCTGCCGCCGCGGCAATCGCCGGGCAGTTCGTCGATGTGCGTGAGATGACGCCTGGACCGCAAAGCGTCGCTGCGGAGTGATCCGGGCTGGGCGACCCTGAGCGGGGTCCGGCCTGCGGACCACGCGCTACAGCAGACGGCGCACTTCGGCGCGCAGGTATGGCAAGACCTCCTGATCGAACCACGGGTTGCGCTTCAGCCATGCGGTGTTGCGCCAGGAGGGGTGCGGCAGCGGTAGATAGCGTGGTTTGGCATGACGGTCCGCGTAGCTGCGCCAGTCCGCGACGGTCTCACTTAGGGTGCGCCGCGCATCTCGCCCCAGATGCCACTTCTGCGCGTATTGGCCGATCAGCAGGATCAGATCGAACCGGGGCAGGGCGTCGAACAGCGCCGCGTGCCATGTTCGGGCGCATTCCTTGCGCGGGGCCAAGTCGCCGCCCTTCGCGTCATAGCCAGGAAAGCAGAAACCCATCGGCACGATGGCGATGCGGCTGTCGTCGTAGAACTCTTCAGGTGTGAGCCCCATCCAGTCGCGCAGGCGCTCGCCGGATGGGTCATTGAAGGGGATGCCCGAGGCGTGGGCGCGTTGGCCGGGGGCCTGCGAGCACACGCCGATGCGTGCGGTCGCGCTCACCCGCAGCACAGGCCGTGGCGCGTGCGGCAGTGGCGCGCCCGCAGGCTCCTCAACGCAGATGCGACAGGCCCGGATGCCCGCGACAAGCGCCTCAAGCTGCCCGCCCGCCGGCGCGCTCAAAGCTCCAGCACCATCCCGTCTTCAGCGAGCGCGACGCGCGGGTCGCTCGCATCGTCTCGCCGTGCCAGCATCTCCTCGCCCATATGCGTGAGCAGCACTCGTTTCGCGCCGATCGCGTCCAGGTTGCGGGCGATGGTCAGATAGTCCAGATGCATGTCGAGCGGCTGATCGTATTGGAAGCATTCCATGATGTAGAGATCGGCGTCGCGGCCCGCCTCAATCAGCGTGTCCGTCCAGCCGCTGTCGCCGCTGAAGGCGAGCACTTTGTCCTCCAGCGCGAAACGCAGCGCATAAGAGGGCGCGCCGGAGTAATGTTTGACCTCGAACGGCGTGAGCTGGATCGCGCCCACCCGGGTTGTCTCGCCTGCGCTGAGCGGCACGAATGTCATCTCGAATTCGCGCCGATGCTCGGTGATGAGCGGGAACATCGCCTCACAAGCGATATGAAAGCGCGCCTCCAGCGCCGCGGGGCCAACCAGCGCGAGCGGCTTGGTGCGCCTGGCAACGAACAGCGCGTCGATCAGAAAGAACGGGAGGCCGCCGAAATGATCGCCATGCAGATGGCTGATGAAAATCGTATCGACATCGTCGGTGCTCAGGCCAGCGCGCTTGAGAGACACCAGCGCGGTCGCGCCGCAGTCGATCAGGAAGCCGCCGTCGCCGCTGCGCACATGAAAGCAGGTGTTGAGCCGCCCGCCGGAGGCAAACGCGTCGCCGCTGCCTGCGATCGTCAGCTTCATGGTCAAAGCCCTGCCTGTTCCACGCTGGGGCGCGCATTCACCGCGTGATGCCAGCGCGCGAGATGATCGAGGCCATCCGGCCAGTCGAGACGCGCCAGTTTCATCATGCCAATCGCGACGAAAGCGGTAATGTCCGCGATCGTGAATGCGCCGCCTGAGACATATTCCTCGTTGGCGAGTTGGTCATTCAACAGGCGCAGGCCTTGGGCGGCGCGTCCTCGATTCACATCGGCCCATTCCGGCAACTGTGGCGCCTCCAGCGCGGCCATGCGTGGATGGGTGTGGCGAAACACATAGCCGACCGGCCGGAAGAGGCTGAATTCAATGCGCCGGTTCCACATCTCGATCCGCGCGGCCTCAAGCGGTTCGCGGCCGAACAGCGGCGGCTCCGGTTCAAGCGCTTCCAGATAGCGGCAGATCGCAACCGTCTCACTCAGCGCTTCGCCATTTTCGAGCACAAGCACAGGCACGCCGCCATATGGGTTGAGCTGCTGAAACGCGCCGCTGCAGTGCTCGCCCGCGAGCAGGTCGATGTTCTCATAAGCGATGTCCAGCCCCTTTTCAGCGACGAAGATACGGACCCGGCGCGGGTTCGGTGCGCCGCGCGCTTCGATGATTCTCATGGGCGTTCACCTTGGGCATCCCAGACCTGAAAAGCGGCCGTGGCCTCGCTGCGAATGCGTCAGATTGGACCGTTTTCACGCTACTTGAGCCGAAACTTGCGCAATTGTGTACAACGCGTAAACGATCTCTTAGGCATTCTAACCGAAAAATGTATCAAAGCGGCGCGGTGCCTTCATCCCGTCAGTCACCAAACGTATCGTGCCGGGTCTTGCAACCACGAAGCGGCTTTGCGCCGCGCCAACCGGCTTTGCGACATCATGAGTGTGGACAACGCCGCTGAGGCGGCTTTCGACGGGCACGGCCGCCCGCTGCCAAGGGTTTTACTCGGTGGGCACGAGGACAGGCCCGGCTCGGTGGACCAGGACGCGGCCCCTTGCGAGCACAGTTTTGAGTATGAACGGCTGCGGATGTTCGCGGCAAGAGAGTTGTCCGCCTGGCCGGCCATGCCGCTACTGGCGCTGGTCGTCTGTCTTGCGCTGGTCAACTGGGCGCCGCTGGAACAGCTCGGCCTGTGGCTCGCAGCGGTATTGATGGCGAAGGGCATCGTGCTGGCGCTTTGTCGCCAGATGGAAAACGGCCCGGCCGATGCCGCCGCCTGGGGCGGTAAGCTGTGGGCCGGCGAATTCCTTTACGGCATGACCTGGGCGGGCCTCGCCTTTGTTGACATCACCAGCAACCATCAGGCTGCGTATTTTCTGATCTTTGCCGCGTTTTTGATCGTGATCGCCAACCGCATGATCTTTGCTTCGACGGTCATGCCGCTGCTTTATCCGGGCACCGTTCCGCTGACGGCTGCACTCGTGCTGCGCTCCGCGCTTACAGGCGACATGTTTTACTTTTCGCTGGCGATCGCGGCCACGGCGATACACATCTACTTCATGCTGCTGGCGGGCGGGCTGAACGCGACCTTGGTCGACATGCTGTCCTATCGCGCCCAGAAAGAAGCGCTTATTGCCGAGCTTGAACAATCCAGAGCCGTTTCCGAAGAGGCGCGGCGGCGCGCGGAAAACGCCAGCATGGCGAAATCGCGATTCCTCGCCACGATGAGCCACGAACTGCGCACGCCGCTGAACGCGATCCTCGGTTTCTCTGAAGTGATGAAGGACGAGGTGCTCGGCCCACACACCACCCCGACCTACCGCAATTACGCCGTCGACATCTATGATAGCGGCCAGCACTTGCTGCACCTGATCAACGAAATCCTGGACCTGTCACGGATCGAAGCGGGCCGCTACGAGCTGAACGAAACCCGCGTCCCGTTGGCCGAAGTGATGGAGGATTGCCGGCGGCTCATGATCATGCGCGCAGACGAAAAAGGCATTGATTTCGTTGAGGACTATGAAGCGATGCCTGAAGCGATACGCGCCGACGAGCGCGCGATCCGGCAGATCTGCCTCAATCTGTTGTCAAACGCGATCAAGTTCACGCCCCAAGGCGGCGCCGTCACGCTTCGTTGCAGCCTCAACGCAGCCGGTGAGCCGTTCCTGAGCGTGTCCGATAATGGGCCGGGCATCCCTGCGCATGAGGTCCCACTTGTGTTGCGCTCGTTCGGCCAAGGCGCTTTCGCGCGCGACAGCGCAGAAGGAGGTACAGGTCTTGGTCTGCCGATCGTCAAGGGCCTGGCCGAGTTGCATGGTGGGCGGCTTGAACTGGACACGCGCGAGGGACAAGGGACGACCGCGACTGTTGTGTTCGATAGCAAGCGGCTGATCGCCGGGTCCAATATTAGCGCACAGGGGCAGGGCGAAAGCCGCGAGGTCTTCAACGAAGACGCCGCCTGAAGCCCGTCGCGCGTCACCTGTTGTTTACCATCCATCCCTGTGTGATGGGCGATCCGGTGCGCTGGAGCGGCGTTTCGGTGTTGCGCTCTCCTAGCCATGCGCTACACTCAAGAGTTGTTGCAAGTATCTCGCATGCAGGATCATTCGCTCCCTTCGCGGAAGCGTCCGGAATGTATTCGTCTATATCATTTATGTATTGACTTATTTTTATTCATATATGTGAGCTGAGCGGGTTGAATCTGAGGCGGGGTTCGCTGTTTAGCTTCAGCCACGCCGGATTGAGCGCAAAAATTGATTTTCGGCTCTGCTTTTTCTGTGCCGCCACTGTTGTGACCACATCTTTGCGCGGCTGCTTGGAGGTGCGTAAAATTGTCGGTTTGACTGCGCGAGGCAAGCGGTGTATCTTCCGCGTTGATGTTTGGATATCCCCTCCGTTACTATTGCTGGGAAACGGTCAAAGTCAGCAGCGCGGGTCATCGCCGGTTCCGATGAGAGTGATGGACGCGACTGGTCGGCCCAGTTGCCGTCACCAACGGACGCCTGGACGCCTCCGCCGACCCATTAGCAAGGACCAGATAAGAAAAGCATGAGCGATAAAGTCACAGCAGAGCACGTTTATAAGATTTTCGGCCCCGAACCTGATCGCGCACTTGAGATGTCCCGGCAGGGCGCCAGTAAGGACGAAGTTTTCCGCGCGACCAAGAGCGTGGTGGCCGTCAACGATATCTCCTTTCGGGTGCCCGAGGGCCAGATCTTCGTTGTCATGGGATTGTCTGGCTCGGGCAAGTCGACGCTGATCCGTTGCCTGAACCGCCTGTTTGAGCCCACGGCCGGCAAGATTTATGTTGATGACTTCGACGTAACCGCCGCTAACGAGGAAGAGCTGCGTCAGGTCCGCCTGAAGCGCATGTCGATGGTGTTCCAGCACTTCGCGCTGTTTCCGCACATGACTGTGTGGGAGAATGCCGCATATGGCCTCAAGGCGCGCAATACCGATGTTGCAGAGCGCCGGGAACAAGCAGTGGCGGCTCTGAAGTCCGTCGGCCTGGACGCCTGGGCAGATTCTTATCCGAAAAACCTCAGCGGCGGTATGCAGCAGCGCGTCGGCCTGGCGCGCGCGCTTGCCGTTTCTCCGGAAGTGCTGCTCATGGACGAACCGTTCTCCGCGCTGGACCCGTTGATCCGCCGAGACACCCAGGACGAATTGATCGAGATTCAGGAACGTTTGGGCAGCACAATCATTTTCATTACGCACGATCTGCAAGAAGCACTGAAACTCGGCGATCAGATCGCGATCATGAAGGATGGCCGCTTTGTCCAGGTCGGCACGCCGCAGCAGATCGTGATGGACCCGGCAGACGACTATGTCTTCGAGTTTACGCGCGATGTCGACCGTAGCCGCGTGCTGACCTTTGGCAGCATTCGCGATGAGGCCGAAACGTTGACAGGCGACGAGACGGTAGAAGCGATCAACCAGCGGTTCGGGGCCAACGACAAGCTCAAGGGCATGTTTGTGGTCGACAACAACAAGCCGATTGGACTGGTAGAGCGCGACAAGGTCGCCGAGGCCGATCCGGGCGCCACAGCCCGCAGCCTGATGGACCGGCATTTCGCAAAGGTGCGCCGCTCATCCTTCATCTGTGAGAGTTTCGACCGCCTGGGCGATCACAAGCTGTTCGCCGTGGTCGATCGCGAGGGTAAGCTTCGCGGCGTGGTCGATCCGATGGATGTCTTCCAGCATCTTGAGCCACCGACCGAAGAAGAAGCGACTTCGCCGGGCGGCCGCGAGGGTGAGCACCCTGATGATGTTTCGTCGGCTCCCCAGCCCGCAGCGCAGGAGACAGCCTGATGTCCGATCCCAACGCAGCTTATGCCCAGGTGGCAGCCAGCATGGAAAACTTGCGCCCTTCAAACTATTTCCGCGTCCCGATCGACGACTGGGTGGACACCGGCGTAGACTGGCTCGTTGAAAATTTCCGCCCCGCGTTTCAGGCGATCAAATGGCCGGTAGAGCAGGTGCTGAACGGCCTCGACGGGCTGCTTCAGGCCACCCCGTTCATCGTGTTCACCGTGCTGGTCGTGCTGCTGGCATGGCGTCTGGCCGGGCGCGGCGTGGCGATATTCACGCTCATATCGTTTCTGCTGCTCGATGCCACTGGTGTCTGGAGCGAAACGATGACCACGCTGGCGATGATCCTCACGGCGGTCGTGTTCTGCGCGGTGATAGGCATCCCGCTGGGCATTTCCGCCGCCGCCAGTGACCGGTTCGCGTCAAACATCCGGCCTGTGCTCGACATCATGCAGACGATCCCGCCCTTCGTCTATCTGGTGCCGATTGTCATGCTGTTTGGCGTCGGCTTGGTTCCGGGCGTCATCGCGACCATCATTTTCGCTCTGCCGCCGATCGTGCGGCTCACCAATCTCGGCATCAGACAGGTGCAAGGCGAGTTGGTGGAAGCGGGCTATGCGTTCGGCTCGACACCGCGTCAGGTGCTCTGGGAAATCCAGATCCCGCTTGCGCTCAAGACCATCATGGCAGGCTTGAACCAGACGCTGATGCTGGCGCTGTCAATGGCCGTTATCGCAGCGCTGATTGGCGCTGGTGGTCTGGGATTGACCGTGTTCACCGGGCTGGGCCGTCTCGACGTCGGCCAGGCGTTCCTTGGCGGTCTCGGTATTGTTCTCCTTGCGATTGTTCTTGATCGCATCACGCAGGGCCTAGGTACGCAGGGTGAAGACTCGCAGCCTGGCTGGACCTTCAAGGGCATTCTG
Organism: uncultured Hyphomicrobiaceae bacterium; assembly: GCA_964572465.1. GTDB lineage: Bacteria > Pseudomonadota > Alphaproteobacteria > Rhizobiales > Rhodomicrobiaceae > Dichotomicrobium. The sequence goes on along the minus strand of CAZNGB010000008.1, from coordinate 1,315 downwards.
CGAATGCTGACCGGTCAAGGCCGCAACTCCGCTTCCTCTGAACGGGAAGGGAAGGCGGCCTCTTCAGCCGCGGAATAGCGCGGCGTCCCGCGGCGAGCAGGCCGCAGGGCTCAATCAACGGCATGGACGGTCCAAGATTGACTGCCGTGGCGTTTCCTTTTGCAGAACTCAATTTGAACGAGGAGGAGTTAGCATGAACTCTATAAAATGCTTATCGCGGCTCGCTTTCGGCGCCGCAGTCGCGGTGGCGATGACCACATCCGCGATCACCAGCGATGTCGCCGCCCAGGAGCCGGGCGAGGGCAAGTCGATCGACATGGCCCGCGCCACTTGGGACACCGGCTGGTTCCAGGCCGCAATCTACAAGCAGATGTTCGAGAAGCTTGGCTATGACGTCAGCCAGGTGCGCACGCTCGACAACCCGCCATTTTACCAGGCGGTTGGCCAGGGCGACATGGACCTCTGGGTGAACGGCTGGTTTCCGCTGCACGAGACCTACCGCGATGCGTTCGAACGCGGCGCCAATGTGATCGGCTACGTCGCCGAGGGCGGCGCGCTGCAAGGCTATCTCGTCGACAAGAAGTCCGCGGAACAGTATGGCATCACCAATCTGATGGACTTCACCAAGCCGGAGATCAAGGAAGCCTTCGACTCGAACGGCGACGGCAAGGCGGACCTCGTTGCGTGCCCGCCGGGCTGGGGCTGCGAGGAGAAGATCACCAACGATCTGGAAGAGTTGGACCTCGGCGATCACATCAACCCGATCAAGGCTGGCTATTCCGCCTCGATGGCCGATGCGCTTGGCCGCTATAAGCAGGGCGACCCTATCCTGTTCTACACCTGGACACCGAACTGGACCGTGGGTCTGCTGGCGCCGGGTGAGGACGTCGTGTGGATCGAGATGCCGAACGCGACCGAGGAAACCACGGTTGCCGGCGTTGAGGGTTGTGTGAACGATCCGTGCGGCCTCGGGTGGCAGGCCAACGACATCCGTCCGGTCGCCAATAACGAGTTTCTCGAGAACAACCCGGCTGTCAAGGCGGTGCTGGAAGAAGCCCGCATCCCGCTCGATGACATCTTCGCCCAGAACGCGAAGATGAACGAAGGCGAGGACTCGCAGGAAGACATCGACCGCCACGCCGCGGAATGGATTGAGAACAACTCGGACCTGGTGAACGGCTGGCTCGAAGCCGCCCGTCAGGCCGCGATGTAATCGGGCATGTGCCGGGCGGTCTTTGATCGGCTCGGCCACGATAAGGGAAAAGGGCGCGGGAGACCGCGCCCTTTTTCGCGTGTATGAACGCCCGCATGGTGC
>CAZNGB010000007.1:4086-30333 GCA_964572465.1 uncultured Hyphomicrobiaceae bacterium | reverse complement strand
GCGTAATTGTAGCAGTCGCCGCCAAAGCGGGTCAGCCGCGCGCGCGCGCGCACCGCCGCGAACCCCGCTTGCTCATCGTCAGTGCGGAACATGTCCGGCGTGGTCGCCGCCAAAACGGCATCCTCCAACCGCGCGCATGCACTCGTCTTCATCGGCTCGGGCGCGCGCCCGCCGTGCCGGTACAGCGCCTCCGTGCCGTCGCTCCACCAACGCTCGTGTGTGAAGGGCTGGTCCATGATGCCAATCAGCGGCCGCCCCTCGACCATCAGCCCGATCAGCGTGCCCCACACCGGCAGCCCGGCAATGAACGCGCGCGTGCCGTCGATGGGGTCGAGCACCCAGCAACAGGCCGCGTCCGCGTTGTGGACGCCGTATTCCTCGCCTACGATGCCGTGGCCGGGATACGCCGCAAGGATCATCTCGCGCAGCTTGCGCTCTGCCGCGCGGTCGGCCTCGGTCACCGGGTCGAACACTCCGCCACCGCTCTTGTCATCAACCGCAGTGCGCCGAAACAGCGGCGTGATTGCCGCGCCTGAAGCATCGGCCAGAGCATCGGCGAAAGCGCTAAGCTCAGCGATCTCGGCGGCGGAAATTAACGCCATGGTTTCTCCAATCGGATAGAGCGCGGCTAACCTCTACCAAATGCATGGATCGCTGTGCTCAACTGACGCGGTTACCTGGCATTGAACGCGGATTCGATACGGACCAGTTCACATACCAGTTATGCATGCTGCCAAATTCCCTTGAATTTTGTGCGGCGCAATGCCATTTTTGTGCAGCGCGGCAAGGTCGAAAGATCGCTGTCGCGTGCCCTCCTTGGGCGTTTCCTCCCTAGACTCGGGCCGTTCGCACGCCGGACGGCCCGCTTTTTTTTGCCTGGCCTCCGAAGAGCTAATTGCGCCTTGCTCAGAGAAGTCCGAGTGCACCCCACCACACATAGGCCACCGGCACACCGAGGGAAAGCGTTGCAAGCGCGACGAGCATGATCACCTTCACAACATCCTGAAACCGCAGCTTGCAGACGCTCAGCAGGACGATCAGCGGCGGAGCCTGATAGGGAAGCAGCGCGGAGGAAAAGCCGACAAGCTGAGCCATCAACACGCCCATCAGTGGAACATCTGCGGCTTGCCCCAGCTCCCCGGCGATCGGCACCAGCAGGATCGGCGCAGCCGGCGTGGTAGAGATCAAACAGACAAGCTGCGAAAGCCCCGTCAGCAGGTAGAGATTCAAAAGCTGGCTTTCCGGATGAAAACTGACGAAGCCGAGCATGAAAGCGCCCAGTTCCGTATCGAGGCCGTTCTCGATCAGGATCGCGCCAATGCTCAGGAGGCTGGCGACATAGAGCACCGGCGCAAAATCGACCTTCTCCTTGAATGCCGTCGCGCTGATGAGCCGTGCGGAGGGCCAGAGGATCGCCACCGCCGCGGCCATTGCGATCCAGGCCGGATGGATGCCGTGGAACACATCGGTTGCCCAGAAGGCAATCGCGCCGAGCAGGACCACCGCCAGGCGGCGCTGCTGCGGCGTCATCTGCTCGTGGCCAATCTCCGCGACTGGCTGACCAGGCTGATAAAAGAATACGAGCAGGACGACCATGAGCACGACCGTCCGCAGCACGCCGATGACCGGAAGCTGATAAATCAGGAACTCCGCATAGGAGATCTTGATGCCGTAGACCGACTCGATCGCCCCAACATGCACGACCGCCGGCAAATTGGCGGTCAGCACCGCGAAGGTAGGCAAGAAGGTGCCCAGCCCGACGGCGAGCGCCAGCGCCGTATAACCCCTGCCGCCTTCCTCGAAGCCCATGGCTTCTGCCATCCCCAGAGCCACCGGCATCAGCAGGATGATCCGCGGGATCGTCGCCGGGATGATCAGCCCGAGCACTACCGCGATCACGACCAGCAGGATAACCGCCCGCACATAGGTCATACGCCACAGGCTCAGAATGAGCCGGGCAATGAAGGTGCCGAGACCGGCTTCCTGCGCCGCTACGCCGATGACGATGCCTGAAAACAGCAGCCACAAGGCACCCACCTCGAAGCCCGAAAATACGACATTCGCCGGCGCGATGTCGCCCAGCAGCGCCAGAAGGAACACCGTCAGCGCCGTAACATGCTCGGGCAGGACGTGCGTGGCGAACAGGCTTATGGCCAGAACGAGCAGCGCCCAGGTTTTCAACTGGTCGGCATTTGCCCCGCCGCCGAGCGACAGGACCAGTAGGTAAAGCGCCAGCGCGCCGCCTGCGACCGCAATGAGCGTGGCGAAGCGGACCCGCTTCAGACCCGCGAAAAGCGCGCCTTTTGCCGTTGGCGTCCTCATGAAGCATCTCGTGTTGTCGGCTGCGCTTGCGGGCCACGCACGCCCCTCAGGGGTACGCCCCGCCGCGCGCTTTTACGCACCGTTCATCCTAGCATGACACGGATTGGGGTTGTCAGGGGACGCAGCGCGAACATTTCTCCAGCAACTGTTGTGCACGCGGTCTTTCCTGCCGGCTCAAATCATGGCCCTATACGGGCCGGGCAAAGCAAGGGAGAGGCCATTCATGCAATTTGTTGATCAGTTGATCGCCTTCCTGCGGGACGGTATCGCGGCGATTTTCCGATTTGTCGAGATCGTCTGGACCTGGTCGATCGCGCAGATCCGCGCCGTGCCGTGGGGGGATCTGGGCGCGCTGCACATCTTCGAGCAGATCCTGCTGGTTATCGTGGCGGGCGTGGTGATCTACCTGCTGTACCGGGCCGCGCGGGAGCTTTTTGACGCTGCCCAGAACGCGCTGGCCGCGTTCGCCACGCTCCTGGGCGCGATTGTGCGCACGCTTGCGCCGGTGCTGGTCGCCGGGCTGACCGCGGCGGCCGGGGCTTGGATCATCAACAATGTGAGCTTTTAGAGCGCTTTGCCGAAAAGGGGGAACCGGTTTCCGACAACTGGCGCGAACAAAAAATTCGCGCCGCGTCGCGGGTCAATCGGGGCGCGCGCGGTTTTGAGGCCCCGTGGGGGTCACAGGGATTTCCCGCGGGCAGTGTTCGTCGACGGCGTCCAGCAGGTCCATATCGCCGAGATCAAGCACGTTCGGCGGCGTTAGCGGAAGGAACCCGCTCTGGCCTGAGCGCGCGCGCAGCGCATAGACCAGCCAGAGCAGCCCCTTGGTGGGGCCGATATAACGCTTCGGCTCGCGGACTTCCAGAAACAGCGTGCCCGCGCCGACCGTGCCTGTCACCTCCTTGATCTCGGTGATCGCCGACCAGGGTATCAGCGCTGAGCCGAGCCGGCGGTCCTGAAGCCCCGCGTCGCTGACACGGATGACCGGGCGCGGGACCACCAACTCGTAGATGTTGCCCACAACGCGCGATCCGAAATAGGCCGTCGCAAGCGCACCGAGGATTGCATCGAAACCAGAAAAGCTCCAGCCCGCCAGCGACCAGAGCAGCATTGCCGCGGCTGTCAGGCCCGCTGAAACCAGCAAGCGCATCAGCAGCACGTTCCTCCTGTATCCGAACTCGGTCGCCTCGCTCATCGCCCCTCCATTGGCCCCTCCATTGGCCGTCGCGCGGGCTTCAGGCATAGTCGATCCGGCATCGGCAGGCAATGCGGAGCGCGCGCGTGTGGCAACGGCTGGAGCGATGGCTGGTGGTCGTGATGGACGCGATCATCTGGGGGTGGGACATGCTGATGATGTATGTCGCCGCGCTATTTCTGATCCCGCTTTGCGTGATCGGCTCGCTCAAGGTGATGGGCATCACGACAGTCTGGAGCGCGTTTCCCGAAGCGGAGCTGGCGCACGCCTGGTTCCGGCTGATGCTGCTCGGCGCACCGCTCTGGCTAGCGGTGACGCTCTATGCGCGGTTCAGACGCAGCCAGCGGGCCGCCGCTCTCCAGAACCGGCTGGAGCGGTGGAAATGGGCTGTCATCTGGATGACGTGCGGGGCGATGGGTGTGTTCGCCTTGCTGGCGCTAATCTTCGGAGCTTGAGGCTCAGGCGCAATCCACGCAGAACGCAGCAGCAGGGTCCACCCGCAAACGCTCGGGCGCGATCTCTTCGCCGCATCTCTGGCAATAGCCGTATTCGTCCTCGTCGATGCGCCGCAGCGCCGCCTCGATCCGCGACAGCTCCATCCGCCGCTGCCGTTCGTTCGCCTTGGCCATCGCCTGCGTCTGCATCGCGTCCATGCGCGACAACCGGCCGACGCTCTGTTGATCGAGCGCAACTGCGCCGCGGCTTTCCGCCGAGATTTCGCTGAGCGCCAAGAGTTCGTCACGCCGAGCCAGAAGCTCTTTGCGCGCGGCGTCAAGATCGATTGTCATGGCTTTCGGTCAAGGCAAAGGCGAACCGGGGAGCGCGCGGCTCCCCGGTGATCTCGTTACGGCGCCAGCGGCACCTTAGGGATCGGACTGGACGGGCTGTCGCCGCCGCCCGATTTGCCGGAGTTGTCAGACGGTCCCTGATGGCTGCCGGCGGCCTCGACCTCGCCCAATCCATCATCGTCATCCGGCTCATCGTCGGAATCGTCTGCCGATGCGCCCGGCTTGGTCTTGACCCGGCTTTCCACGATCTCAAACACGAGTTGCTCGCTGCCGTCCCTCTGCGCGGCATCCACCCGGACCGTGCCACCGCCTTCGAGCTTGCCGAACAGAAGCTCCTCGGCGAGCGGCTTCTTGATGTACTCCTGGATGACGCGGCCCATCGGGCGTGCGCCGAACTGCTCGTCATAGCCGTGCTCGGCGAGCCAGTCCTTGGCAGCGTCAGTCAGCTCGATCGACACGTTCCGGTCTGCCAACTGAGCCTCAAGCTGGAATACGAACTTCTCTATGACCTTGCTGATCACCGGCTTGCCAAGGTTTGCAAACGGGATGACCGCGTCCAGCCGGTTGCGGAACTCCGGCGTGAACAGCTTCTTGATCGCATCTTGATCCTCGCCGGAGCGGGTCGACCGGTTGAAACCAACCGCGGCCTTGGCAAGGTCGCTCGCGCCAGCATTCGTCGTCATGATCAGAATGACGTTGCGGAAGTCGATCTGCTTGCCGTTGTGGTCGGTCAGCTTGCCATGGTCCATGACCTGCAGCAGGACATTGAACAAGTCGGGATGTGCTTTCTCGATCTCATCAAGCAGCAGCACGCAATGCGGGTGCTGGTCGATGCCATCGGTGAGCAGGCCGCCCTGATCGAAGCCAACATAGCCCGGAGGCGCGCCGATCAGCCGCGACACCGTATGACGCTCCATGTACTCCGACATGTCGAAGCGCAGAAGCTCAACGCCCATCAGCGAGGCGAGTTGCCTGGCCACTTCCGTCTTGCCGACGCCGGTCGGGCCGGAGAACAGATAAGAGCCGATCGGCTTTTCGGGCTCACGCAGACCAGCGCGCGCAAGCTTGATCGCCGAGGACAGCGCCTCGATCGCCGGGTCTTGCCCAAACACGACCCGCTTGAGATCCTCGCTGAGGTTCTTGAGAAGGTCCGAGTCGGACTTGGTCACCGTTTTCGGCGGGATGCGGGCCATCGTCGCGATGGTCGCCTCGATCTCCTTCACGCCGACCGTCTTGCGCCGCTTGTTCTCCGGGATGAGCATTTGCGACGCGCCGGTCTCGTCGATGACGTCGATCGCCTTGTCCGGCAGCTTGCGGTCGTGAAGATATTTCGCCGATAGCTCGACCGCCGCCGTCATCGCCTGGTTCGAGTATTTCAGCCCGTGGAACTCCTCGAAATAGGGCTTCAGCCCCTTAAGGATTTCGATGGCATCGGCTTCGCTCGGCTCGTTCACGTCGATCTTCTGGAACCGGCGCACCAGCGCGCGGTCTTTCTCGAAGTGCTGGCGATATTCCTTGTAGGTGGTCGAGCCCATGCAGCGGAGCACACCCGACTGGAGCGCGGGCTTCAACAGGTTCGACGCGTCCATTGCGCCGCCGGAAGTCGCGCCCGCGCCGATCACCGTGTGGATCTCGTCGATGAACATGATCGCGCCGGGATAAGCCTCGATCTCACGCATCACCGCCTTGAGCCGCTCCTCGAAGTCGCCGCGATAACGCGTGCCAGCCAGCAGCGCACCCATGTCGAGCTGGAAGATCGTCGCGTTGGCAAGCACCTCCGGAACTTCGCCATTGATGATCTTGCGCGCCAGCCCTTCGGCGATCGCGGTCTTGCCAACGCCGGGATCGCCGACGAACAGCGGATTGTTCTTCTGCCTGCGGCACAGAACCTGGATCGTCCGGCTGACCTCGCGCTCGCGCCCGATCAGCGGATCGATCCGACCTTCGGTAGCCTTCTCGTTCAGGTTGACGCAGTACACATCGAGCGCATCGCCTGCGCGCTTCTTGTCTTCACCCTGATCCATCGTCGCTGCGTCGTCCTCTACACCGCGCGCCGGGCGCGTGTCCGACATGCCGGGGCGCTTGGCGATCCCATGCGAGATGAAATTCACCGCGTCGAAGCGCGACATATTCTGTTCTTGCAGGAAATAGGCCGCGTGGCTTTCCCGCTCGTTGAAGATGGCGACCAGCACATTCGCGCCTGTCACCTCTTCACGCCCTGAGGACTGGACATGCACGACCGCGCGATGGATGACGCGCTGGAAGCCAGCAGTCGGCTGAGCCTCACTGCCATCCTCCAGGATCAGATTGTCCAGCTCGTGGTCGAGATATTCGACCAGCTTGGCCCGAAGCACGTCGAGATCGACGCTGCAAGCCCGCATAACGGTCGACGCATCGCGGTCGTCGATCAGCGAGAGCAGAAGGTGTTCGAGCGTGGCGTACTCATGGCTGCGCTCGTTGGCGTATTCCAGAGCACGGTGGAGCGATTCTTCCAAACTACTTGAGAGCGAGGGCACGATCCGAATTCACTCCTTTTCCATGGTACATTGGAGGGGATGTTGGTGTTGGCGCGCGAAACTCATCACCTGTGTGACCTTCGTCTCGGCCACCTCGTAGGTATAGACACCGCAGATGCCCACCCCCCTGTTGTGCACGTGCAGCATGATGCGCGTGGCTTCCTCCGGGCCTTTGTTGAAGAAGCGCTCCAACACATAAACGACGAACTCCATAGGCGTATAATCGTCGTTCAGCAGCAGCACCTTGTAAAGACTCGGCTTCTTCGTCTTTGGCCGGGTGCGGGTGACGATCCCGGTCTGGGCGTCGCCGTCGCCGCCATCCTTTCCCGGCCCGTCGTCCGACAGGATCGGCGCCCCGACGCCTACGCTGCCAATCTGATCCGCCGTCATCATCTTCGCTGCCCAGGGTGTCACCACCATGATCTGCGCTCTTTTTCGCTGATTTCAAGTTGAACCGACCTTCCGAATGAAAAGCGGGTTATATGCAAGTACGCGCGAAACGACTGCGCGTTTCAACCGTCCCGGAGACATTCCTGCTCGCTCGGGCAGAAGCCGGGCAATCGACCGCCGCAAACCACCAAGATCGCGGCAATAACCGTTCAACATGCCGCCACCCAGCGCATCCCTCAGCATCATCACGACGCGGCCTTAAAGCATAGCGAAAAATATCGGCAGCGAAAAGCACTGCCGCCGCAGCGTGCCGCGGCATATCCGCAAGGTTGCCGCAATCGCAGGTTTCACAACCATAACGTCTTCTTAACGATGATCGCCGAGTGTGTTGGCGTGTGTCCTTTTTCGGGACAAGAGGCGGCAGCGTGTGCGCCGTGCGTAACAGTTGAGGGAGTTGTTGATGCGTCATTGGGTCGGTCGCGTCGCGCGGGTGGGCAATCTGAATGTGGACCGTAGCATCCCCGAGTTTGCAACATTTTCCCTCCGGCTGATCGGAGGCCTCTCACTCGTTCTGGCTATCGCATGCGTGGTCAACTGGGTGCCCTCCGCAGCCGCCTATTCGCCGCCCAAGGCCGCGCTGATTATCGATGCGAACTCTGGCAAAACACTCCATGCGCACAATGCGCGCGCTTCGCGCTACCCGGCCTCGCTCACCAAGGTGATGACACTTTATCTTCTGTTTGAATACGTGCGCGCGGGGCGGCTCGATCTGGACACGCGGCTTACCGTCTCCAAGAATGCGGCGAAACGTCCGCCCTCGAAGGTCGGGTTCAAGCCGGGGGACAGCCTTACGGTGCGCGCAGCGATCCGCCTTCTCATCACCAAATCCGCCAATGACGTCGCGGCCGTGGTCGCGGAAAATATCGCCGGGTCGGAAGCCGCCTTTGCCCGGCTGATGACGCGAAAAGCCCACGAGATGGGCATGAAGGACACCACTTTCCGTAACGCCTCAGGCCTGCCGAACGGCGAGCAGAAGACAACCGCTTATGACATGGCGATCCTGGCGAGGCGGGTGCTCAATGATTTCCCGGAACACGCGCAGCTTTTCCAGACACGCTACGCCAAGTTTCGCGGCCGGACCTACCGCAATCACAACAGGTTGCTATTCAACTATGAGGGGATTTTGGGTCTCAAGACCGGCTTCATCCGCGCATCGGGCTTCAATGTCATGCTGGCGGCCGAGCGCAGCGGTAAGCGGCTCATCGCGATCATCATGGGCGGCCCGTCAGCGCGCGCGCGCGACGCCAGAGCGCGGCGGCTACTGGATGCAGCGTGGCCGGCGGCTTCGCTGCGTGCACCGGAGATGGCGGCGCATTTGCCGCAGCGCAATCCGGCCTTTGCGCCGTCGGCGCGCGAGTTGCAAATCCGCCAGAAGCTCGCCAGCGCCGGAGGCTCACCAGCAGCCATGTTGTTCAGGCATTTGCAGTCTGCCGCGCCGGTTCCGCGCACCGAGGTTGAACCCGCCCAAAGCCGAAAAAGCCAGGCACGCCTGATTGGGCCACGCGCCCCAGAGCCCCAGCCCATTCAGCCGAGACCTGCTGTGGCTGGCCTCGAACAGGCGCGCGGCTCTGCCACGCCCGCTGGCCTGGCTGGGCCTTATCACGTTCAGGTGGGCGCGTATGTCTCATCCGATGACGCGCGTCGGCGGCTGAATTCGGTGTCCGCCAAGGCCGACCGGCTACTGGATGGCGTCCCGCACGAGGCGATTGCGGCCGATGTCAACGGTCGAGAGGTATTCCGCGCACGCTTCGGCGGCTTCGACCGGGTGCGGGCGCAGCGCACTTGCGACAGGTTGAAGCAGCGCGCGATCGACTGTCTCGTGATGGCGGCTCGCTAAAACCGCATCTTTATGGGGAACTGCGTTTGCGATGTACTGATGTTGGATCACCTGCCAGTCACGCAAAAATCTGGTCGCAAATTCAAAGCTGCGCTGCAGGCCGCGCGGCTCAGGTCTCGTCGCGTGGCTTGTTGAACACCGAGCGCCAGAAATCATACGCTGCGATCAGCAGCGCGACGGAAACCAGGATGATCAGGTCCGGCTCGGCCACCCAGATCAGCACCACTGCATTGAACGCGACAAGCCCCAGCAAGGCCACGAACGCCAAGATCTTGTCAATTACTTGCATCGCTTACCTTTTCCGATGGCTGTTCGTCCAACCGCTCACTCTTGCGCCAGCGCGGCCACATGGTGCACCAACCAGTTCGCCGTCCGCAACAGGCGACCATCGTCAAAACGCCGCCCAACAAGCTGAACGCCCAGCGGCAACCCGTCGACATCAAGCAGCGGCAGGCTCACGCATGGCACGCCACTGAACGTCCATAGTGCATTGAACACCGGGCTGCCGGTGCTTTCCAGCCCTTCTGGGGCGGGGCCAGTGCTTGCTGGTGTCAGGATCGCATCATAGCGCTTTAAAATCTCGTCCAGTCCGGCGCTCATCACCTGGCGCATGTCCAACGCAGTGTTGTAGTCCACCGCTGTCACCTGGCGGCCCTCTGCGATCATCTCGCGCATGATTGCGCTGGCCTGCTCTGGCGCGCGGTCCACCAGCGGGCCGTAATGCTTGGCGATGCCGGCCATCTGCAACATCCGTTGCCAGCCCCAAGCCTTCGCGAACACATCGGGCAGGTCCACGGTGTCGCACTGCGCGCCCAGCGCCTCTACGAGTTCTGCAAAGGCATCCTTGGTCGCCGGCTCAGCGTGATCGTCCCATACCGGCGTCTTGATAAAGGCGAGGACTGGCGTCGTGGCTGGCGTGGTGGTGGCCACCGCCTGCAACGACCCTCGCGAGTACGCGCGCATGTCCGGATCTTTTTCATCATATGCGCTGATCGCGTCGCTCAACAACGCGATATCTTCGAGCGAACGCGCGAACGTCCCGACCGTGTCGAGCGGCGGCGCCTGGGTGAGCACGCCGGTGCGCGAGATCGTCCCATGCGTGGGCTTGAACCCGAACACGCCGCAATAGCTTGCGGGCCGGATGATCGAACCGGCCGTCTGCGTGCCAAGCGCTAGCGGGCTCATGCCTGCTGCGACCGCCGCCGCGGAGCCAGAGGACGAGCCGCCCGGCGTTCGCTGCGGGTCATGCGGATTTCGTGTCTTGCCGGGTGCATAAACAGCCAGTTCGGTCGTGACCGTCTTGCCGATGATCACCGCGCCGGCCTGGCGGAGCTGGGCTGCGACGGCTGCGTCCGCCCTTGGCCTGCGCCCCTCATGCAGCGGCGTACCGTTGCAGGTAGGCATATCGCGAGTGTCGATGATGTCCTTGAGCGCTACTGGCACGCCATGAAGAGAGCCAACGCCGCGACCGGTCGCGCGCCATTCGTCCAGCCGCCGCGCTTGAGCGAGCGCATGGTCCTCATCAAGATATGCCCAAGCCTGCACATCAGGCTCACGCTCGCGGATGCGGCTTAGACAGGCGCTGACCATCTCCTGCGACGAGACCGAGCCATCGGCGATCCGGCGCGCCGCCTCCACCGCGCTCAGCGCGCACAGGGCATCGACCGTATTGCCAGGCCGCAGGCCCGCGGCGTTATCGGCCATAAAGCGCCTCCGGCAACCACAAGGCTATCCCCGGATATTGATAGAGCAGGAACATCGAGAGGAAAATCATCAGCAGATACGGCATCACGCCCGCGAATATCTGCATCAGCCGCACCTCGGGCGGCGCGACCCCCTTCAGATAATACGCGGACATCGCCATGGGGGGCGTCAGGAACGAGGTTTGCAGATTGAGCGCGATCAGGATGCCGAAAAACAGCGGGTCGATCCCAAAGGCCGGCAGCAGCGGTAGGAATATCGGCACGAAAATGATGATGATCTCCGACCACTCCAGCGGCCAGCCGAGCAGGAAGATGATCAACTGCGCCAGCAGCAGAAACATCCACGGCTCCAGGTCGAGGCCGAGCACGAACTCGCTTATCAACGCCTCGCCACCAAGATATGAGAACACCGAAGCGAAGGTCCAGGAGCCAACGAACAGCCAGCACACCATCGCCGAGGTGCGTACTGTGAGATAAACCGACTCGCGCAGCTTGTCCTGGTCGATAATGCGCCACATCATCATCCCCGCAAGGCCGGCGAAGAAGCCGATGTCGAAGGCGCGGAAGTTGGTCTCGTGGCGCGAGAACATGTCGCCGAGTTGGAAGACCTCGAAAATGACCATGTAGACAGCCGCGCCGGCAAGGCCGATTAAAGCTCCCTGGCCACCGAACACGAACATCCGCGCGACTTCGGGCCGGCGCGGTTGCAAAGACCCCAGCAGCGCAGTGCGCGAAAGGGCGCCAATGACCAGAGCAACGGCCAACATGCTGCCCGCGCGGATCAGGAAGCCGGGCTCGTCCGGCATCGGGATGCCGAAGGTGTTGTTCAACAGCGCGCGCCCGGCCACATAGAAGAAGGTCAACAACAGCGTCACCGCGCCGCCATATCCGACCATGTAGAAGATTGTGTCGAGGCCGCTCCAGCGTTGCGCCGCCCATGGTGCTGTCTGCGTGCCCTCGTTGATCGCCGCGGCGCGATAGGCGACCGCCAGAACCATGCCGCCGAGCGCGCCGATTGCAGCAGCTTCAGATGGCGTGGCAAGACCGAACAGGATCGCGCCAAGCACGGCCAGGATCAGGAAGAACAGTGGGAAAAACGACGTCGCCAGCATCGTGAACATCCGCGCACGCGACACATCCGGGATATCCTCCGGGCGCGGTTTCGGCGCAAGTTTGGGGTTCAGCAGCACACGCCCGATGACATACACCAGATAAAGCCCGGCCAGCATGAAGCCCGGCAGCAGCGCACCCGCATAAAGCTTGACGACGGAGACGTTCGACGTCGCGGAGTAGACGATCAGCATGATGCTCGGCGGGATCATGATCCCGAGGCAGCCGCCCGCGCAGATTACGCCCGAAGCGAAGCTTGTGTCATAGCGCGCTTTGAGCATCGCGGGCAGCGCCAGCAGCCCCATAAGCGTGACCACCGCCCCGATAATGCCGGTGGCGGTGGCGAAAAGCGCGCAGGTGATGATCGCGGCAACGGCCATCGAGCCGGGAATCGCCCGCGCGGAAATATTCAGCGTGTAGAACAATCGGTCCACAATATTCGCGCGCTCGACGATGTATCCCATGAACAGGAATAGCGGCACCGCCGTCAGCACGTCGTTCGCCATGACCGAATAAGTCTGATTGACGAGCAGGTCAAAGATGCGGTTGTCGAAGACTGTCTGCATGCGCTCGGGGTCGTAGTAGGCGTAATAGCCAAACCCGACGCCCATGGCGATGAGAGTGAACGCGATCGGAAAGCCGAGCAGAATGAGGAGGATGAAAATCCCCAGCATCATCACGGCAATTTGAGGATCGGTCATCTGTCGAACTCTCTCTTCACGCTTTCACTGGGCTTTTTGACATCCAGGGCCTCGCTGCCGTGGCGAATGATATCCGCGGTGTCGCCCTCCAACAGCCGATCCTCCAGCTCCTTCACGTCCTCGGTCTGGCGCGGCCAAGCGCCTTCGCGCATGCACACGATGCAGCGCGCGACCTGGGCAAGGCCTTGCATGAAAAGCAGGATGCCGGCAGCGACGATGATGAGTTTGAACTGGAATATCGGCACGTTCGCCGGGCTCATGACGCTGACTTCGAGAAAGCGCAGCGAGCGCTCGGCGTATTTCCAGCCGGCAAGGATGAGCGCCGTCACGCCGGGAAAGAAGAACACGATGTACAGGAACAACTCGACCCCGGCCTGCACCTTTGGCGGCCAAAGCCGGTAGATCACGTCGCCGCGGACATGACCGTCGCGCGACAGGGTGTAGGCGCCGGCCATCATGAACAGCGCGCCGTACATCATATAGGTGAGGTCGAATGCCCAAGATGTCGGCTGGCGCAACAGGTAGCGGACAAACACCTCATAGGAGACGGCAAGCGTCATTATGACGATGCACCACGCAAAGGCCTTGCCGAACCAGGCCGATATGCGGTCGATGAACGTGATAAAGCCGAGCACGTCTGACCTAACTCCTCAAACCGAAGGTCCGGGGCCGCTCAGCTGCGTCGCGACGCAAACGTCACGGGGCGCAAGCGGTGCTGACCTGTGGACCGCACTTGCCCGGCAAGGACAGCGAGCACGTGGCCCGCTGCCCCTGACAGGAAGCGATTTTCGTTGTCGTTTGTTTAGAAGCCCAGCCGGCCCGGGAAGTAGTGCTCATAGGCGAGCTTGTAGTCGGCCGAGTTCAGCAGATCGTAGTAGGCAACGCGCTCTGCCCAGGATTTCTGACTTTCGACAACGCGGTTGAAGAATTCATCCTGCGTCAGTTCTTCGAGTACTTCGTCCCAGGACTGAAGCTGCGCTTCCATCACGCTCTGCGGCGTGCGGTGAACGTTGACCCCGCCTTCGTCCTGTAGCCACTGCAGGTCGGACGAATAGCGATCCATCGCCGTGGCGTAGTTCGAGGTGTTGGCTGCCTCGGCCGCGTGCTCGATGATCGCCTGGAGGTCAGGCTCAAGGCTGTCGAACCGCCCTTTGTTGACTGGAATTTCGAAGAATTCCGCAGCCTGGTGGTACGAGCCCATCATGTAGTGCGAGCGCACGTCATGCGCACCGAAGTCGCGGTCCGAGCTTGGGTTGTTGAACTCGAAGGCGTCGATAACGCCGCGCTCCAGGGCCGGCACGATTTCGCCGCCGGGAAGCTGGGTCACCGACACGCCCATGCCCTGCATGATGTCCGTGGCGAGGCCAACAGTGCGGTACTTGAGGCCCTGCATCTGGTCAGCGGATTCGATCGGGGCGGTGAACCAGCCAAGCGGCTGCGTCGGCATCGGGAAGCAAAAGAAGCCAACAAGATCGAGGCCCAGGATGTCTTGAACCAGCTCGTTATACAGCTCCTTGCCGCCGCCGGCGTGGATCCAGGCCAGCACCTGCGCAGCGTTCGCGCCGAACACCGGGCCGGTCCCGAACAGCGAAGCGGCCTTGTTCTTGCCGTACCAGTAAGCGGTCACGGTGTGACCCATGTCCAGCACGCCATCGGCCACAGCGTCCTGCACCTGGAACGCCTTGACCACCGCGCCAGCGGGAAGCAGGTCAACCTTGATGCGGCCGGCGGACATCGCCTCGACGCGATCGGCATATTGCTGGGCGAAGCCCTGCCAGATGTTCTGCGCGCCCCAGGATGTTTGCATCTTGAGGGTCACCGGTGCGCCAAGCGAGATATTCGGCATCGCCACGGCGCCGGTTACGCCCGCAGTCGTGGCGACGGCGCTTCCTTTCAGGAACTTGCGGCGAGAAACAGTCTGGTCGGTCTTGGATTCGGACATTCTTTCCTCCCAGGATTCATGTCATCTTGTTGAACAGCGCTGGAAATCGCGCCGGTCGGGGCCACATGGCTGCCGCAGGCTTTTGCCAGCCTATTGCGCGCATGCCACGCATTCGGATCGGGCACGCCCTCTCCGGGACGCTATACGACCGGATTATCGCCATGCACGCAAGCCCTTATCGACGCAAACAGGCCGAAAGTCGAACACATTCGCGACGCCGCAGCGCAGCAAAAAGCGCAGCCTCACGATTTGCGTAAATCCATTCACGCCATTTTGAATTAGGTGTCAGCGCTAAAAACCGTATGTGATGTGAGTATCTAAAGCACATGAACGGACCCACTCAAAAGTCGAAGGGTAGACGTGTAATGCGCATCGCGCGAAACTTGGCCAGCCTGCGGTTGGCAAGCATATGTGTTGTCGCGGCGATCGCGCTCACCACGAGCGCCGGCGCAGCACTCGCGCAGACAGGCGCCAGCGCGCTTGAGAAGCTTGTTGAGGGCGCGTCCGCAGCCAGCAGCGCGTCCGAGCGCCCGGAACGCAAGGTCGAGATCACCCTGCTCTCCGAAACCGCAGCGATTCGTCCCGGCCAGCCGTTCTGGGTGGCGCTGCGCCAGGACATCACGCCGGGCTGGCACACCTACTGGGAAAACCCGGGCGACTCCGGCGAGCCAGCCCGCATCGATTGGACGCTGCCGGACGGCTTTACCGCCTCTCAGGTGCATTGGCCGCCGCCAAAAGCGATCCCTTACGGCACGCTGATGAACTACGGCTATTCCCGCGAGGCCATGCTGCTGGTGCGAATGACGCCGCCGGATACTCTCAGTGCTGATCAGGTGACTCTGCATGCCGCGTCGCGCTGGCTGGTCTGCGAAGAGATCTGCATTCCCGAGGAGGGCGAAGCGCGCATCACGCTGGCCGCAGCAAGCGACGGCGCGCCGCTGCCCCCCGGCGATGGCGCAGAGCAGATCGCCGATGCGGTGCGCGCCCTGCCCAAAGACGCGCCTTGGCCCGTCAGCCTGACGGTTGCGCCTGAGAAGCTGGCGCTGGGTGTCCAGAGCGACGCGCTCCGCCCCGCAGACGTCCAATCGCTGCGATTTTTCCCGCGCGAATGGGGCTATGTCGCCAACGCCGCGCCCCAGATGCTTGACTGGCAGCCCGAAGGCCCGCGTCTCGTGCTCACGCGCGGCGAGCGCCAGGGTGAGACCATCGAAACGCTTGACGGTCTGCTCGTCGTGAGCGCGCTAGATGGCACGCGGGAGGCATACAGCGTCTCGGTGGCGCCGGGCGCGCAGGTCGCCGCCCTTCCTGAAGCATCGGGTACCTCGACGGCCGGTGGCCTGAGCTTGTGGGAAGCGGCAGCTTTCGCCTTTCTCGGCGGGTTGATCCTCAACTTTTTCCCTTGCGTGTTTCCGGTGCTGTCGATGAAGGCGCTCAGCCTCGCACGCCGCACCGACGCCGGGCACGGCAATCGCGCCCATGCGCTGGCCTATCTCGGCGGGGTAATGTTCAGCTTCGCGGTTCTCGCCGCTCTGCTGCTGGGCTTGCGCGCAACCGGCGCGGCGTTCGGCTGGGGCTTCCAGTTTCAATCGCCCTGGTTCGTGCTGGTGATGGCGGCGCTGTTCTTTGCGCTGGGCCTCAGCCTGTCAGGCGTCTTCAATTTTGGCGGCACGCTGATGGGCGTGGGCGATTCGCTCACGCGGCGCGGCGGCGCATCTGGCTCGTTCTTTACCGGTGTGCTGGCCAGCATCGCCGCCACGCCCTGTACGGCCCCGTTCATGGGCGCCGCGCTGGGCTACGCGATAGCGCAGCCGGCGCTAGAAGCGACGACGGTGATCATGGTGCTGGGGCTGGGCTTCGCCGTGCCGATGACGCTTCTCAGCTCATCCGGCGCGTTCGCCCGGCTGTTGCCGAAGCCGGGGCCGTGGATGGAGACGCTCAAGCAGGCGCTGGCCTTCCCTCTCTATGCCACCGCCGTCTGGCTGATCTGGGTGCTCAGCCTGCAAACCGGCGCGGACGGTGTACTTGCCGCCGGCGCTGTATTGGTGGCTGTCGGGTTCGCCGCCTGGCTGATGGGCATGACGCAAGCGCGCCGCGCGTGGCGCTACGCCGGCTCCGCAGTCGTGATCCTCGCCGCCTTTGCACTCGCCGGGCCGATCCTCGATACCGCGCCGGAAAACCGCGCGAGCGCTGACCGCGATGCAGCGACTGGTGCAGTCGGAGAACCATTTTCAATGGCCCGGCTGGAAGAGTTGCGCGCCGAAGGCCGCCCGGTCTTTGTGAACTTCACCGCCGCCTGGTGCATCACCTGCAAGGTCAACGAGGAAGTCGCGCTGAAATCCGAAGGCTTCCGCCAAGCGCTGGAGCGGGGCAACATCGCCTACCTCGTCGGCGATTGGACCAATCAGGACCCGGAAATCTCGCAAATGCTCGAAAAGTTCGGACGCGCGGGCGTGCCGCTTTATCTTCTGTATTCCGGCAAGGGCGAGCCGCCGGAAGTGCTGCCGCAAATCCTCACTGAAGGGATGATGCTGCGCAAGTTTGCTTCCCTCAGCCAAGTTCAAACCACGCAGCGGTGAGAGCGCGCGCGCCAGCAGATGCCGCGATCGTAACTTAGTCACGCTAACCTACGAAGAGGACTTTCGATCATGCCAGCCAAACTGTGTAGCTTGTTGACGGGCGTCGCCTCCCTGCTGATCGCGGGTGCTTTCGCCACCTCGTTGTCCGCCGCGCCACAAGTCGGCCAGCCTGCGCCGGCTTTCACGGCGACCGACACCAAGGGCGAGACTCATTCGCTCACCGACTTCAGTGGCAAGACCGTGGTGCTGGAATGGACCAACCACGGCTGCCCTTACGTGCAGAAGCACTACGAGACCGGCAACATGCAGGCGCTGCAAAAAGACGCCGCCGAGGACGGTATCGTCTGGCTCTCGGTGATTTCCTCCGCGCCGGGCACGCAAGGCCATGTCAGCCCCGAGCGCGCCGACGAACTGACGCAGTCGCGCGACGCTGCGCCCACGGCGGTGCTCCTCGATCCAAAGGGCAAGGTCGGCAAGGCCTACGGCGCGCGGACGACGCCGCACATGTATGTCATCAACCCGGAAGGCACGCTCATGTACATGGGCGCGATCGACGATCGCCCGACGGCGCGCCATAGCGACGTCGACGGCGCACGCAACTACGTGCGTGAGGCGTTGGCGGCCATGGAGAACGGCGAAGACATCCCCAACAAGGTGACGCGGGCTTATGGCTGCTCGGTGAAATACGGGAGCTAAGACAAAAAGCTTTCCGCGTCCACGGACTTGACGGAGGAATGACAATGGCGAACGCGGGCAACAAGACTGTCCCGACAGATGTCTCGCCTGCGGCCTTCATTGCCACCGTCGAGAACGCGGCGCGCCGGGCGGATGCGCAAATGCTGCTCACCTGGTTCGAGGAGGTGACCGGTCTTGAGCCGGTCATGTGGGGGACCAGCATCATCGGCTATGGCAGGTACCGCTACAAATACGAAAGCGGGCGCGAAGGTGAGTCCATGCTGACCGGGTTCTCACCGCGCAAGAGCGCCATGACGGTCTACATCATGCCCGGCTATCAGTTCCCCGAGATGCAGGACAAACTTAGTCGGCTTGGCAAGCATAAGCTGGGCAAATCCTGCCTTTATATCAGCAAGCTGGCCGACATCGACATGCAGGTTCTGCGCGAGATCGTCGAGGATGGTGTTCGTTATATGCGAGACAATTACGAGACATGGGACCGTTGAGTCGCTAGCCGTGCAAACCTGAGATTGAGGTGCGGCGCTCAACAGCAGGCCAAGTGAGCGCAACATCCCGACCGTCACGTCAGCCGGATTGTCGAAGCGTAGTATCAAGAACGGATGCAAGATGAAAAACGAAACCGGGACGGCGTGTATCCCGGCTTCGTTGTTTTTGGCGATTCGACTGCGCACCAGCTACGCAGCGCGATTTACGCCGCGTCATTGCGCTTTCGGCCTGGCTCGTTGTAGTGCGACCACGGACCGTGGAGGATCAGCGCCCCCATAAGGTCGGGCTCGCGCCGTAGCTCGACGACTTTCGCGGCCTGCTTCGCCTCATGCGGATGCGGCAGCTGGGGCGCGATATCCGGCATGTTTCGGCCGCTGCGAACGGTGTCGTCGATATCCTCACGGCGCAAGCCCATATCTGCGAGGAGCCGGTCGTCCATGGCGTGCAGTTCGCGCATGGCTGCGCGCAGCCTTCTCTCGCGGCTCATCTGGCGCACCGCACGCAACAGCGGCGATAAGAGGAGCCGCCCAGCCGCGGCGATGCCGCGCCCGGCGCCCCCCAAGAGCCGGTGCACTTCGGCTGAGCGCGCCTGGTGCGCCGCCCTGATATGGCGTTGATAGACCGAAATGGGCCGCAGTCCGTTCGGGTACTCCATAGTTCAAGCTCCGGTGTTGCCCGTGACCATCTGTCACTGCAGGCACGATGCCGGGGCGCAACTGATCAGTCCAACGAATAGTTCTAATGTGAATCATCATATTATCTGATGACAGCCGTCTGCCCGTTTGGTACAGTTTGCGGGATCAATGAGGAGACCCCCATGCCGCCCATGCTGGAACCCGAACTGCTGCATACCTTCATCGCCATCGCCGAAACAGGCCGCTTTACCGAGGCCGCCAAACGCGTCGGTCGCACGCAATCCGCCGTCAGCATGCAAATCAAGCGGCTGGAGGAGACGGTCGGCCGCCCGCTGTTCGTGCGTGAGGGCCGCACGGTCAGGCTCTCCTCGGACGGCGAACTGCTGCTTGGCCATGCCCGCCGCGTGCTGCGCGTACACGCCGAGGCGCTGGCCGTGTTCCAGCCCTCGGAACTGACGGGTACCGTCACCATTGGCGCGCCGGATGAATATGCGGTCGCCTTTCTACCCAAAATTCTGCGCAGTTTTGCCGAGACCCATCCGCAAGTGATGGTGAACGTCGTCTGCGAGGCGACCCGCAGCCTATTGCCCAAGCTCGACATGGATGAGATCGACTTCGTGCTGTTCACCGAGGGCGGCGAAGTTGACCGCGACGACGGCAAGAGCGACCCGGTTCTGCTACGCGAGCCTGTCGTGTGGGCCGCTTCGGACAAACATTGCGTTCATCAGGACGATCCAGTGCCGCTGGCGCTATTTCATACAGGCTGCCGCTTCCGCCAATGGGCGATCGGGGCGTTGGCGGACGCCGGGCGCGGCTATCGGATTAATTACACAAGCGTGAGCTTCGCTGGCATCGAAACGGCGATCCGCGCAGGGCTAGCTGTCGGGGCGATCCCGCGCTCGAACGTCACGCCGGGCCTGCGCATCCTTGACGAACGCGACGGCTTCCCGGCTCTGCCTGACTATGCCCTGGCGATGCGCCGGGCCAAGGGCGCGAAATCGTGCATCCACGACCGGCTGGAGGACCACATCGTCAACTGCTTCCGGCATGGCCCCCCGCATGAGGCCGCCGCCTGAGGTCACACCATTGTGCGCGCGCGGCGACTGGACAAATGCGGAACCATGTTCCTATGTAATGACGCATCACTGGCAGTATTCAGAATTCTGATCACCCTGGAGCCACGATTTGAGCCGCAGCGATACCGCCCAGCCCAAGCTTGACGAGACCGACCGCAAGATCCTGCGCATCATGCAGCGCGACGCGACGATCTCCTTCGAGCGGTTGGCGAAAAAGGTCAACATCTCCAAGACCGCCGTGTGGAATCGCATTCAGCGGCTGCAGCAATCCGGGGTGATCGTGCGCCAGGCTGCGATCGTCGACGGGCCGCGCGCCGGGCTGCATGAGGTGTTCTTCGTAACCATCCGCACCAACAGCCACGACGCCGCCTGGCTGGAAACATTCCATCGCGCCATCCAGGAGATGCCGGAAATTCAGGAGGCGCATCGGTTGGCGGGCGAGATCGATTATCTGCTGAAGGTGCGCGTGCCTTCCACCGGGGAATTTGACGCCTTCTACAAGCGGCTGATCTCGCGCGTGTCGATCTATAATGTCACCAGCAGCCTCTCGATGGAGGTGCTGAAAGACGAGACCGCGTTGCCGGTGTGACCGGCGCGGCTGCCGCGCGCAGAAAAGCCTTTACAAGCCGGGCTTTGACTTTTAAGCGACGCACTCCGATTTTCCTGTAATGCCGCAACCTTGACAACCGCGTCCGCGCGGGAGGAATGCCGATGGACCAATTTTCCAGCGCTGCCGAATTTCTCGCGTGCCGCACGCCGGATATGCCGGTGCTGTGCACGCGTCCCCATGCCGCCGCACGGGCGGTCGGGTGGTTCCGTGACCATTTTCCGGGGCGCACGCTTTACGCGGTGAAGGCGAATGATGCGCCGGATGTGCTTGCCGCCCTCCACGATGCCGGCCTGCGCGATTTCGATGCGGCCTCGCTCGACGAAATTCAACGAGTGTGCGCGCTTGCGGGCGCGCGGGCGCACGTCATGAACCCGATCAAGTCGCGGGCGCTGATCCGTGCGGCCTATTTCGATTATGGCGTGCGCACCTTTGCATTCGACAGCGCGGACGAACTCGACAAGATCCTCGCTGAGACCGGCGGCGCGCGCGACCTGACGCTGATGCTGCGCATTGTCTGCCCGAACACCCACAGCGAAATCCCGCTGGAGGGCAAGTATGGCGTCGCGCTGAGCGATGCTGCCGATCTGCTAATGTGTGCGCGCGCTGTCGCTGAACGACTAGGCCTGACGTTCCATATCGGCTCGCAGGCAATGTCCCCGGAGGGCTTTGGCGAAGCCATGCGCACGACCGCGCGCTATGTCGCCACCGCGCCGGCGCGGATCGACCTGGTGGACGTTGGCGGCGGGTTCCCGGCGCGCTATCCGGGGCTGGAGCCGCCGCCACTAGGCGCGTTCGTGGCCGCGATTGCAGAAAGCTTCGACCGGCTGTGGGTCGGCGACACATGCGAGCTTTGGGCCGAGCCGGGGCGCGCGCTGGTGGCAGAGGCCGAGTCGGTGCTGGTGCGTGTGGACGCGCGCAAGGGCGGCACGCTCTACATCAATGACGGCGCATTCGGCACGCTGTTCGACGCCGCGCACGCGAATTTCGTGTTCCCGGCGCGGGGCTTGCGCGCAGGAAAAGGCGAGATCGACGGGCCGCAGACCGGCTTTGCGCTATTCGGTCCGACCTGCGACAGCTTCGATCACCTGCCAGGCCCGTTCATGCTGCCAGCCGATATCCGCGAAGGCGACTACATCGAAATCGGCAATATCGGCGCTTATGGACATGTGATGGCTTCGCCGTTCAATGGCTTTGGCAAATACGAGCGCGTGAAGCTCACCGATGCGCCGATGATGAGCATGTATGACGCCCGCGCCAATGCTCACGCCGCGGATGCCGCTGGCGCTTTGGGGTAAGCCAATGCGGCTAACCTATCGCTCGGCGGAACAGGGCTTCCTTGGCCTGAGCGCTCATGAAGCCGGGCCGCCGGAGCGCGCTGGCGCGCTGGTCATCCCGTTCGCCATGGAAAAGAGCGTCAGCTATGGCGGCGGCACGGCACGCGGGCCAGAGGCGATCATCAAAGCCAGCCCGGAGCTGGAATTCTTCGACGATGAGTTGTGGTGCGAGCCGTATCGACGCTTTGGCATCGCCACGCTGGAGGCGCCGGCGGTGGCGCAGGCGGCATCCGATGCGCTCGACCAGCTTGCAAGCCTGACCGGCGCGGCGCTTGATGCGGGGCATCTTCCGCTGGTGCTGGGCGGCGAGCATACGCTGAGCGCTGGGGCGATCCGCCCGTTTGCTGCGCGCTATCCCGATCTCGCCGTGCTGCATCTTGATGCGCATACCGACCTGCGTGACAGCTACCTGGGCAACCCGCTGTCCCATGCCTGCGCGATGCGCCGCGTGATAGATCAGAGCGTCGACGTGACTTCGGTTGGCATCCGCGCGATCTCGGCCGAGGAAGTGCCGTTCCTGGAGGCGAACCACGAGCGGGTGAGGGTATTTTGGGCGCGCGAGCGCGCGCTTTGGTCGCTTGAAGAAATCGTCGCGCCGCTACGCGGGCGGCCGGTCTATGTCAGCCTTGATGTCGACGTGCTGGACGCCGGCTTCATGCCGGCCACGGGGACGCCGGAGCCGGGCGGTCTGTCCTTCGACGAGGTCTGCGCGGTGATACGAGCAACTGCTGCTGCGGGGCGAATCGTCGGCTGCGATGTGGTGGAGCTTGCACCCATCCCTGGCTTCCACGCCTGTGATTTCACGGCCGCAAAGCTGGCGTACAAACTGCTCGCTTACGCGCTCGCGCGCAGCTAATTGAGCACCACAAAGTCCGTTCCACGGCCGGTTTCCCGCCCCAGGCCCCGGTCCGAGACGATCATCGACGAGCCAGGCGTCAGCATCCGTTCCAACCGGTCGCGCAGAACTTCGGAAATGCCGACCCGGTCGAGCGCGGTCACCGCGTCAACGCCGACCGCATCTTCGGTGGTGAGCGCCAGCCACTGGGTCTGCGCATCAGTCGCGCCGAAGCTGCTCGCGAAATAGACATGCGTACCGAGCGGCTCATCGGGGTTCTTGAGACTCACCGGCGCATCCAGCACCTGCTTGAACCCTTGGCGAATATACAGGTGGCCAGTGGGTGCTGGCTTCCCGCGGGCTTCCAGGAACAGCTTGTCCCGCAGCTCTTCGGAAAATGCGCCAGTCGCCTTCAGGCCGTTGTCCTCTTGATATTGCTGGATGGCCGCGCCGGTCATGCGCCCCATGAACCCATCAACCGGGCCGGGATCATAGCCAAGCTCGGCCAGCAGCACTTGCACATCGCGGATGCGCTCGCGGCCCAGCCGCCTCGTGATCAGCACGCGCACCGGCTCCTCCGCGCGCGCGACATATTCTTCCAGCCGGTCAAAGTCATGTTCGAGATCGGCCATCAACAAGGCGCCCTCTTTCGCGGTCATCGGCTGAGGCGCTGCAGTGGCGTCGGTCATCACATCGGACGAACCGGCGAGCGCCGCGTATTTGCGCTCGCGAGGTTCCGGCAACGCGATGCTGACGATCTTTCCCGTCTCGTAGGCGAGCCGCTGTTTGAGCGCTTGCCCGGCGTCCATCGTCAACAGCTCGAGCGGCTGCGGCTGCAACAGATTGGCGTGAGCGATGGGGCGCGGTGTCGTGTCGCCACGTGTGACGATCACATGCCCGCCGACATCGGTTTTGTTGAACAGGGCGCTGGCGGACCGGCTTGGTAGCCGGATACAACCATGCGATGCAGGGTAGCGCGGCACATGGCCGGATGCGTGCAGCGCGATGCCTGACCAGGTGAGTCGCTGCATGAACGGCATTGGCGCATTGTTGTAGATATTGGAGCGGTGCCAGCGCCGTTTCTCGAGGATGCTGTAGATGCCAGCCGGCGTTGAGTGGCCGCGCTTGCCGGTCGAAACGCGAGAGGAAAACACCTGCTCCGTGCCCTGATACACATACATGTGCTGCTTCTCCAGGGACACCACGATCTTCAGCGGATCGGGCTTGGTCACCATGCTGCTGGCGCTTTGGGCAGAAGCCGGCGATCCAGCAACAATTCCTGCGGCGACAACGGTGATGGCAGACACGTTCCCGGAATTAAACACGAAACGCAACAGGCTGTCGCGGCGCGGCAAACGCAACATGAGATCACACTCCCAAAAACTCGAAAAACGCCTGAGCCGTCGGAAGATACCTCCGGCTACCCCTTGTCTGAAAGTATTACACGCCTCTTAACGAGTGGTGAATATTCGGTTTAGCCAAATTTTCGAGAATTCCGATCACAGATGCTTTTCGGCAACCACTACGAGAGCGGGTTCAGCCGTTTTCGAGCTCTTCGCGCATCATTTCGAGTTCGAGCCATCGGTCCTCCGCTTGCACCAGCGCCTGTTGGACATCACCGAGCTGAACGCTCATACGCTCAAAGCCGTCCGGGTCGCGGCCGTAGAAATCCGGGTCGGCCAGCCGGTCCTCCAGCTTGCGCGCTTGCGCGCGCAGCCGATCGATCTCGGCGGGCAGCGTCTCCAGCGCATGTTTGTCTTTGAAACTCATCCGGCCACGATTGGCGCCGGCGCGCTTCGGCCCGGTGCGCTTGGGTTTGGCCTTGGTTTGCAGGTTCGGCTTGCCGCCGTTGGGCTTGTCTGTGCTCAGTTCCGCGCCGCGCTGGGCCAGCATGTCGGAATAGCCGCCGGCATATTCGCGCCAGACGCCTACACCCTCTGGCGCGAGCACCGATCCGACCACCCGGTCGAGAAAGTCGCGGTCGTGGCTGATCAGGATCACCGTGCCTTCGTAGTTGCCCAGCATGTCCTGCAGCACATCGAGCGTATCGAGGTCCAGATCGTTGGTCGGCTCGTCGAGCACCAGCAAGTTCGATGGCGTCGCCATCGCCCGGGCAATCATCAGCCGCGCTCTCTCGCCGCCGGAAAGCGCGCGCAGCGGCGTGCCCATTTGCTCTGGCGAGAACAGGAAATCCTTCATGTACGCCGCGACATGCTTGGTCTGCCCGCCAACCTCGATCATGTCGCTGCTGCCGTGGGTGATAGCGTCTTTCAGGCTGGCATCGGGGTCAAGCTGCGCGCGGTCCTGCTCCAGCGTGGCCATCGCCAGATTCGCGCCCAGCCGGATTGTGCCGCCGTCGGGTGCAAGTTCGCCGGTCAGCAGCTTGACCAGCGTTGTCTTGCCGGATCCATTAGGGCCGATGATGCCGAGCCGGTCACCGCGCCGCAGCTTCAAGGAGAGGTCGCGCACGATGGCGGTCTCGCCAAATGCCTTGGAGATGTTTTTCGCTTCGATAACCAGGCTGCCGGATTTTTCCGCCTCTGACGCGCTGAAAGTCGCCTGCCCCTGCGCGCCGCGATGTTCGCGCCGCGCCTGTCGCAAAGCCTGGAGATCGGCCAGCCGGCGGACATTACGTTTGCGCCGCGCGGTCACACCGTATCGCAGCCAGTCCTCTTCGCGCGCGATTTTGCGGTCGAGCTTGTGTTGGTCGCGTTCTTCCTGCGCAAGGTGTTCGTCGCGCCATGCCTCGAAGCCGGAAAAACCAATCTCGATACGGCGCGTCCTGGCGCGGTCAATCCATACGGTCGCGCGCGAAAGGCGCTCCAGAAAGCGCCGGTCATGGCTGATCAGCACCAGCGCACCACGATAGCCGCCCAGCCAACCCTCCAGCCATTCGATCACCGGCAGGTCGAGATGGTTGGTTGGCTCATCCAGCAACAACACGTCCGGCTTCGGGGCAAGCGTACGTGCAAGGGCGGCGCGGCGCGCCTCGCCACCGGACAGGCTGGCAGGCGCGGCTGCCGAATCGATGCTCAATTGGTCCAGCAGGCGCGCGGCGGCGTGCGGATCATCCCCCGGCGCGAGGCCAGCTTCGACATAAGCCAGCACCGTCTCGAAGCCGCTCATGTCCGGCTCCTGCGGCAGATACCGCACGGTCGCACCCGGCTGGACGAACCGCTCACCCGCATCAGGCTCGATCAGCCCCGCCGCGATCTTCATAAGCGTGGATTTGCCCGACCCGTTGCGCCCGACCATGCACAGACGGTCTCCCGGCGCGACCACCAGTTCCGCGCCTTCCAGAAGCGGCGTGCCGCCGAAGCTGAGATGAATGCCAGTTAGCTGAACAAGCGGTGGGGCCATGTCACGCGGGGGTCTCGATTGCGATCATGGCCTTGATGTAGCGGTTGCGCCGCGCGATGTCATGGGGCGCGATGT
>CAZNGB010000007.1:0-3986 GCA_964572465.1 uncultured Hyphomicrobiaceae bacterium | reverse complement strand
ATGGGGCGCGCCGTTTTGTGGGCGCGCCGTATTGAAGGATGCGCCGGCCGCTTGATAACAGCCGGCACCCGGATTGCTCAGTCGACAACGGTAATCGTGATGCGCTCGGAGGCGATCGGCGGGTCGTGGGGCAAGTGGTTCTTGTCGCCGAGAAGCAGTTGCAGAGTATGCTCGCCCGGCTCCAGATCAACCGAAGTCTGGGTCTGGCCACCACCGAAATGGATGTAATTTTCATCGGCGGGGATACCCTGGTCCATCGGTGGAAGCGGCGCATTGACGATCAGGTGGTGATGGCCGGTGCCTTCCATGTCAACGCCGGCGGGCGCGACGCCCATGCCCTTCAGGCCGAAGACGACCGTCACCGGGCTTTTTACTTCTGCCCCGTCTTCGGGATCAACGATGTAGACCTCGGCGCCGTCTGGCGCGGGCGTGCGTTCCAGCGCATGGGCGCTGGTCGTCAGAAACAGACCAAGAAGCATAGCAAGAGCGTATTTCATCAGTTCCTCCCTGTTGCGGGCCGGCGGAGTATGCCAACGGCCCATGCAGGGCGCTCGCCAAGCTTTTTTCTGCCTGGTCAAATCAGTCGCGCCCCGTAAGCTTAAGTCTACACGAGAAACGCCGCTTGCGAACGCATTTTAGGCATGAAAGGCTCACATTTGCGCGATGATGCAGAGAATCACGCCTTGGATGCATCGTCGCCGTCCGGTAATACGGCGGGCTGGACCTCGGCGCTGTGCGTGTCCTCCCGTGACAGCGCGGCGTCGTCAGCCTGCTCCAGCGCGAGCGGCTGCTCCAGCGGCTCGGCGGGAGGCGTCTCCTCGGCGTCGCCGACCCTCTCTTCCTCAACCGGCTCTTCGTCATCAGCCGCGTATCCCCTGCCCGGCTTGTAGGCCGAAGCGAGGTTTTCGACGACCAGCGCGGCGTCGGTAAAGTCTTCGTCGTAGTCGTTCAGCCCGTCCACATTCGCCAGGATCGGGTCGGAGCGCCACAGCGCGCGCAAAGCCCGCCTGCGCACCATCTCCGGCACGTCCTCCGCCATGAAGCGGGTGTAGTCGGACTCATAGTTCAGCGCGTCGAAGTCCACATCGTCGAATGCGGACGCGTCGGCGGGTACGTCTTCTACCTTCGGCTCCGGCGCGGCGCTTTCCGCCGGGACCGCAGGCTGCTCTGGCTCCGGCTCGACAAGACCCTCGCGCACCGCCTGTTTGCGCCGCGACCAGCGCGACAGGAAATCTTTATCGTCCGTTGTCATGGTTGTTGCCCGTTCGTCTTCATGCGCTCGCGCACGCGGTGAATCGGCTCCTTGCCGAACTTTTCCTGCGAGATGTCTACCTCGTCGCGCTTGCGTTTGCGAAATTTCTCCTCGACATGATGCTGGGCGATAAACGCTTCGACCATCTCCACCACAGGCTCGGGCATCGCGACGCGGTCGACCGTCTCTTCGCTGCTGTCCATGTAGTCCTGCGCCTCGAATGGCGAGGCCGTCACCAGATGCACCTCGACCGGCGCATCATCGGTCTCGCTCTCGCGCAGCACGACAAAAAGCGCGGGATCGTTGCTCTCGATATTGGCGATATAGGCCTCGGTCTCCTTGCGGAACAGTTCGAGTTGCGCGCGTGTCGTCAGGTATTGCGTGGCCCCCTCCCCTCGCGCCAGTTCGCGCCATTCCGGACCGGCGGGAATATCCAGCATGACGCCGCGCGCGCGCCAAACCGGATCAGACCATGCGTTGGCAGGCTGCTTGCAGGAGACGATAACACCGATCTGAATGAGGACGGAACTTCCGGACGGACCCGGCGTCGGGGCGTTCATGCTTTCCACCCTTTTTATTTTCGGGCCTGGGCGCTGCGGACGCTCCGCTTCCCTCGGCCAATGATCTTGTTTAAATTAGAATAATAACACAAAGCGGTTCGCGCGGCGAACCCGTGAAACCAAGAAGCGAAAACGCCCGAAATGAGCGATCTTTTGAAAGGCCGCCGGGTGCTGGTCTGCAACTGCGAGCAGACCATGGTCCTGGACGGCAGGAAACTGAGCGATGCGCTCGGCCTGTCTGCCCCACTGCCAGTGAACACCCAGCTCTGCCGCCGCCAGCTCGACAGTTTCCGCGCGGCGGCCCAAACCGGCGAGCAGGTATTGGTCGCCTGCACGCAAGAAGCACCGCTATTCAGTGAGGTCGCCGGGGAGATCGGCGCGCCCAAGCCGGCTTATGTCAATATCCGCGAGCAGGCAGGCTGGAGCGAAGCCGCAACGAGCGCGCAGCCCAAGATGGACGTGCTGCCAAAGATGGCGGCGCTGATCGCCGAAGCCGCATATGAGCCGAACCCGACCGGCCTGAACACGCTGAAATCCGAGGGCGTCTGCCTTGTCTACGGCGCGGGCCAGCAAGCGCTTGATGTGGCGCGCCAACTCGCGGGCCGGCTGAGTGTCACGCTGGTCCTGAGCGATACGGACGGCGCCATCCCGCCAGAGCAGGTGGACTTCCCCATCTATCGCGGGATGATAGCGAGCGCGACCGGCACGCTCGGGCGCTTCGAGGTAACCTTCAATGCTCACGCGATGATGCGTCCGTCCTCGCGCGATGCATTCTTGTTTGAGCCGGAGCGCGACGGCGTGCGCTCGGCTTGCGACCTGATCCTTGATTTATCCAGCAGCGCGCCGCTGTTTACATCCGGCCAGCGCCGCGATGGCTATTTCCGCGCCGATCCTAACCAGCCCGGCGCGCTCGCGCAGGCGATGTTCGAGATCACCGACATGGTCGGCGAGTTCGAGAAGCCTATCTATGTCAGCTACAACGCCGAGATCTGCGCGCATAGCCGAAGCGGCAAGGTCGGCTGCACCAACTGCCTGAGCGTATGCCCCACCGGCGCGATCTCACCCGACGGCGACCATGTCGCGATCGACCCCGCCATCTGCGGTGGCTGCGGCCAATGCAACGCGGTCTGCCCCACCGGCGCGGCGAGCTATGCCTATCCGCAGCGCGAGGATGTCATTGGCCGGGCGCAAACGCTGCTGAAGGCTTATGCCAGCGCGGGCGGGCTCGACGCGGTCATCCTCGTGCACGACCACAGCCACGGGCGCGAGTTGATCTCCGCGATGGCGCGGTTCGGGCGCGGGCTGCCGGCGAATGTGCTGCCATTCGCGGTGCATTCGGTCGCGATGCTGGGGCATGATCTGATCTGCGCGATGGTCGCATCGGGCGCGGGACGCGTTGTCGTGCTCGCATCGCCTCAGCAAGCGGAGGAGCTGGAAGCCCTGCACAGCCAGGCGGAGCTGGCGCGTACCTTCCTGCGCGAGTTGGGCTATGGCGAGGATGCGCGGGTCGAGGTGCTGGTCGAGGCCGACCCGGACGCGGTCGAGCGCACCCTGCACGACGCGCCCGCCCCGCCGCCCGTGGCCGTGCAAGCGTTCTGGGCCGTCGGATCAAAGCGCGATATCGCCCGGATGGCGATCAGCAAACTCCGCGAAGGCGCGGGAAGCCAAGCCGAACTGATCGCGCTACCCAAGGCCGCCCCCTATGGCCGCGTAAACGTCGATGCGGATGCCTGCACGCTATGCCTCGCTTGTGTCGGCGCCTGCCCCACCGGAGCGCTTCTCGACGGCGAGGACACCCTTCAACTGCGCTTCATCGAGCAGAACTGCGTGCAGTGTGGCATCTGCAAGAGCACCTGCCCGGAAACCGCCATCACACTGGAGCCGCGCTACAACTTCCGGCCCGAGGCGGCCAGCGCGATCGTGATAAACGAGGACGAGCCGTTCGCCTGCGTGCGCTGCGGCTCGGCGTTCGGCTCGAAGAAAGCCATCGAGGGCATTATCGCCAAGCTGGAGGGCAAGCACTGGATGTTCGCCAACGGCCAGCGCACCGAACTGCTGAAGATGTGCGACAACTGCCGCGTCGTGGCGATGGTTGAGAGCAGCAACGATCCGCTGAAGGCCGGCGAAGTGCCGCGCGTTCGCACCACCGAGGACTACATCATGGAGCGGGACGA
>CAZNGB010000006.1:0-31223 GCA_964572465.1 uncultured Hyphomicrobiaceae bacterium | reverse complement strand
AGCGGAACCAGTGTTAATGGATGCCCGTGTCAAGCACGGGCATGACGTCAGCGCACGCGGGTCATTAGAGCGCATTCCGAAAAGTGGGAACCGGTTTTCGGATAAAAATGCGCGTCAAATCAATAAATTAGAGCGACTTTTCGGTTCAGTCAGAACGAAAAACGCTCTAAGTATTCTCATAATCGTAGCGCAGGAATTGGACGCCGGTGTCGCCGTAGCGGCGCGCATCCAGCAGCATGAAGCTATCCGGCGCGGCAAAGTCCGCATCGGCGCGCTCTTCCACCACGCAGACCGCGCCCGGCTTCAGCCAGCCGCCCACCGCCGCCGCGGCCAGCGCGCGCTCCGCCAGACCCTGCCCGTAGGGCGGATCGGCAAACAGCAGGTCAAACGGCTTCACCGATCCTGCTGGCCCCAATCGCGCGGCATCGCGCCGGAACACGCGGGTAACGCCGGTCAACTCAAGGTTCTCGATGTTCTGGCGGATCAAACCGCGCGCAGCGGGGGCATCATCGATGAACAAGCAGAAGCGCGCGCCGCGCGACAGCGCCTCGCAGCCCAGCGCGCCCGTGCCCGCGAACAGGTCTATGACCCGCACGCCCTCGATCTCAAAGTCGTCGATCCCGTGCGCAAGAATGTTGAACACGGCCTCGCGCACCTTGTCGCTGGTCGGGCGTACGCTGTTTCCGCCCGGCGCAACCAGCCTTGCACCGCGCAATCGTCCACCAACAATCCTCATTTGCGCGTCTTGCGCGTGGGCGTGCGCCTGCCGCGCAACGGCGGCTTGCCCCGCTCTGGCGGCTTCGCCACCGCATGGCCCGTGCGCGCGCCGAGGCCGAACCTTTTCGCCAGCTCCGGCCCCAACTGATCGCCAAGCACGCGCGGCTTGATCTCCTCGACCTGCCCGACCGGCAGATCGCCCAGCGCAAACGGGCCGAACGACACCCGGATCAGCCGGTTCACCGCCAGCCCGAGGTGCTCCATCAGCTTGCGCACCTCGCGGTTCTTGCCCTCGCGCAGGCCGACAGTGAGCCAGACATTCGCACCCTGCACCGTATCAATTCGCGCTTCGATGCCGCCGTAGCGCACGCCCTCGATGGTCACGCCCTGCTTTAGCGTGTCCAGGCGCGCCTGGTCGACCCTGCCACGTGCGCGCACGCGATACCGCCGTAGCCAGCCAGTCGCTGGAAGCTCAAGATGCCGGGCCAAACCGCCATCGGTGGTCAGGAGCAGCAGCCCCTCTGTGTTGAGGTCGAGCCTGCCCACTGAGATCACGCGCGGCATCTCGTCCGGCAACGCCTGAAACACTGTCGGCCGGCCTTCGGGGTCGCGGTGGGTGGTCACGCGCCCTTTCGGCTTGTGGTAGCGCCAGGCACGCGTCGACTGCCGCTCGGGCAGCAGCTTACCATTGACGGTTATGCGCGCGTTTGACCCCACATCCAGCGCGGCGCTTTCAAGAACTCTCCCGTTGACGGCCACGCGGCCTTCGGCAATCAGCCGTTCGGCATCGCGGCGCGAGCATACCCCGGCCCGCGCGATCCGCTTGGCCACCCGCATTGCGTCATCTGGCTTTTCAGATTTTTCGCCTGCCATCAATTCGACCCATATTGCCGCCACGTTGCGCGGTTGTAAGCTTGTGGAGCTGCAAGTCTACCAGACGATACACGCCAAATAGGGGCGAGCCATGCGGCGCGATCACATAGTACAGGCCGTCGATACGTTGCGTGATGCACTGCAGGCAGCGCGTATCCGCGAGTTGCTGCGCATCAATCGGAACGGCGAAGCCGAAGGCGTCAACCGGACCCAGAAGGTGTTGCTGGCATATAGCGTTTTCACCCGACATTATCAGGCTTTCGGCGAGCAGGAAAAGGAGCTGATGGCCTATTTCGGGCTTTCACCGCTGCTTGATATCAACTTCTGGTCGGGGCTCCTCGACGGGGATCAGGGCGTGTCCCGCAAGACCCTGGCCGATCTCGACGTCGGTGCGTATAATGTCATCTATGTGATGCCGCGGCTGCGCGATCTGCTGATCCGCGAGACCGAATCGGATGAGTTGACCATCACGGACAGCTCGGGCGCGGAAACCCAGATGCGCCGCCTGCGGATCATGCTGGCTGAGCGGCCGCGCGCGTTGACCGATCCGCAGGTTCTTGTCGGCGTGATCCGCTCTGTTGAAGAGATTTACGATGCCGTAAGCGCGCTGCGGCGCAAGGACGGGACCGCGCTTGTGATCGGGGCGATGGACGCCGGCGATGCCAAGTCGATTGATTTCTTTGGCGCCGGCGCGATCGTTGAAGAAATGCAGACGCTTATTCTCGATGTCTGGGACCGGCTGAAATACAGCACCCAGGAAAACTATCGTTATCAGATCGAGGTGGCGCTGATGGCTGCCGGTTTTGTTGGCGCGGTGAACGACTCGCGCACGGCCCAGGGAATGAGCGAGGAAGAGGGGCAGCGCATCACCCGTCGGGTCACGAAGGCGATCGAGGCGTTGTTCAAGGCCGGGGCATACACGCCCGAAATGGATGAGCCGCGCGAGGTGCGCGCCAGCAATGTGCTCGCGCCTAAGCGCGAGATGCTCGAATACAAGGCCGAAGAGCGTCTGAGCGAGGCAGTGGAAGATCGCCGCGCTGATGAACCGGTGCCTGACAAGATCGAGCCGATGCTGCGCGGGCATGATGCGTTGTTGCGCGAACTGGGCGGGGATAAGGTCAAACCGGATGAGCCGGCCGCAACGAAACCGCGCGCCGAGAATAAGCCTGCGCCCCTGGCCACTACTGCCAATGGGCACGCCAGCAAGGGCCAGCCGCTGAAATAGACGGCCGGCGCGAAACACCACTCAGCGCCATGCCCGATCCGCGCCAGCAAAGCCCGATGGACCGCGCATTCGCCGAGGCCGAGGCGGCAGCCGCGCGCAGCGAAGTGCCGGTCGGCGCGGTCATCGTTGGCAATGGCCGCGGCATTGTCGCCAGCGCGGGGAACCGCACGCTGGAGTGGCGCGACCCAACCGCCCACGCCGAGATGATCGCCATCCGCGAAGCTTGCCGCATCATGGGCAGCGAGCGGCTCCCCGGCTTCGATATCTACGTCACGCTGGAGCCCTGCACGATGTGCGCGGCGGCCATTTCGTTCGCGCGGCTGCGCCGGCTATATTTCGCGGCCGCCGATCCGAAAGCCGGCGCGGTCGAGAACGGGGTGCGGTTTTTCGCGCAAACGTCATGTCACCATGCGCCGGAGGTGTATGGCGGGATCGACGAAACGCGGGCGCGCTTGCTGTTACAACGATTTTTTAGGCAGTTACGCGATTGAGATAGGTGTCAAGCGCGTGCTTGACTTCGTCGCGGACTGGCTCGGACTCTTCAAGGATCGCCGCGATCTTGAAGAAGTCCAGCACGTTATATTGGCAGACATCGGGGCGCACCAGCGTGTCAGGCGCGCCGGCGCGCAGCTTTGCCGCTTGTATCGAACTGATCGTGATCTGTGTGCTGCCAATGATTGCTTCCAGCGCGGAGGGGATTTCGGTTCGGCCATATTCGGGGCTGGCGCTCACGTCGATTGCGACCGTGTACGCACAGTCATTGCGAATGATATCGAACGGCAGCGGGTTCACGAAGCCGCCGTCAATCAGCACCCTGCCTTGGATACGCACGGGCTTGAGAAGTCCCGGCAGCGCGGAGCTTGCGGCGATGGCGGGCAGCACATCTCCCTTGTCGATCACGAATTCACTCTGGGTATAAAAATCCGACGTCATCACTTTCAGCGGAATCTTCAGTTCGGCAAAGGTGCAGTCGATCTCCTCGGGCATCAGCGCGCGCAGCAGCACGACCGGGTCGAACATCGCCGGGCGGCGCGGCGTCCACAGCGCAAAAAGCTTCCCCGTCTTACCGTTCATCACCCGGCGGATCACGGCGGTACGGTTTGAGAAAAGCGACACGCAATATGCGCGTATGTCCTTGCCGCTCATGCCGATGGCGTAGGCCGCGCCGAAGA
This sequence comes from uncultured Hyphomicrobiaceae bacterium, assembly GCA_964572465.1. Classification (GTDB taxonomy): domain Bacteria; phylum Pseudomonadota; class Alphaproteobacteria; order Rhizobiales; family Rhodomicrobiaceae; genus Dichotomicrobium. The sequence goes on along the minus strand of CAZNGB010000006.1, from coordinate 27,236 downwards.
TCGCGCCGATGCTGGTCCCGGCGATGACGCCTGGGCGCACGCCCAGCTCATCAAACGCTTCAAGAACCACCAGATGAGCCAATCCGCGTGCGCCACCGCCGCCGAGCGCGAGACCGATGCCAGAGGGGGCGGCGGTTTCAGCGGCATGTGAGGGTGCGTCTGGACACACGACACCGTGGCTGCCGTTCGCGCCTGCCTGGTCGCTATCCTTCGCCATCACCGCTTTCCCTGACATCGCCTGTCTCAGCCGTCGTTTCCCGCACCATGTCACGCCAGCCAATATCGTGCCGGTAAAAGCCTTCCGGCCAATTGATCCTGCTGACCGCTTCATAGGCGCGGGTGCGCGCTTCCTGCACAGTCTTGCCAAGCGCGGTGATGCTCAGCACGCGCCCCCCTACAGCAACCAACTTGCCGTCCTCGCGTTTCGTTCCAGCGTGAAACACTTGGACGTCGGGCATCTCGGCAGCGTCTTCGATCCCGTGGATCTCGCTACCTTTTTCATAGGCGCCGGGATAGCCGCGCGCGGCCATCACAATGCTCAGCGCGGGTTCGGAGCGCCAAGCGATTTCCAGGCCATTGAGCGCGCCGTCACAAGCAGCGGTCAGGACGGTCAGCAAATCGGAGCCGAGCCGCATCATCAGCACTTGCGCCTCCGGATCGCCAAACCGGACATTGTACTCGATCAGCTTTGGCCCGTCCGCGCTGATCATCAGACCCGCATAGAGCACCCCGCGATAGGGTATGCCGCGCGCGGCCATCGCCCCGACTGTCGGCGTGATGATCTCGTCCATGACGCGCTCGCACATCGCGGGCGGCATAATCAGCGCTGGCGAATACGCGCCCATGCCGCCGGTGTTCGGCCCGATGTCGCCGTCGAAAGCGCGCTTGTGGTCCTGGGCAGCGGCGAGCGGCAGCACGGTCTCGCCATCGCAGATCGCGAAGAAGCTGGCTTCCTCGCCCTCGAGGCAGTCTTCGATGATCACCTGCGCGCCGGCTGCGCCGAACGCGCCGGAAAAGCACGCGTCGATAGCAGCTTTAGCCTGTTCGCGGGTCTGCGCGACCGTCACGCCCTTGCCGGCGGCCAGCCCGTCTGCCTTGATGACTACGGGCACGCTGCGGACGGCCAGATGCGCATGGGCGGCTTCGGCGGTGTCGAACACGGCATAAGCGGCGGTGGGGATCCCCGCTTCGGCGCAGATATCCTTGGTGAAGCGCTTTGAGCCTTCGAGCTGCGCAGCCGCCTTCGATGGGCCGAAGACGCGGATGTCCGCTGCCTCCAGCGCATCGGCCAGCCCGGCGACAAGCGGCGCCTCGGGCCCGATCACAACCAGGTCTATATCCTGCGCGCGGCAAAACGCGATGACGGCTCTGGCATCGTCTGTATCAAGCGCCGTGCATTCGCCGATCTCCGCCAGCCCGGCATTGCCCGGCGCGCAGTAGAGATGGTCGAGCAACGGGCTGTTCGACAGCGCCCAGCCGAGTGCATGTTCGCGCGCGCCCGAGCCGATGAGAAGGACTTTCATGGGATAACCGGTGAACTTTCGCAGCGTCCTCGCTGGTTGTAACCGGAAAAGGCAGCGGATGAAAACAGCGCCACCTTCCGAATCATCCAGCTTTTGGCGATGGTTTGGCAAAGCCTTATGTTAGGTGAGGTTCACGCCGCGCAACAGGAGATCCCGTGCCCCGCCCAGCGCCTGCCAGCAACGTCGCGGAATATTCCGTCTCCGAAATCTCTGCCGCCATCAAGCGCACGATGGAGGACAACTTCGGCTTTGTGCGTGTGCGCGGCGAGTTGGGGCGGATTTCGCGGCCCGGCTCGGGACATCTCTATGTCGATCTGAAGGACGAGCGCGCGGTTCTTGCCGGCGTCATCTGGCGCGGCACAGCAGGAAAGCTGAAATTCAAGCCCGAAGAGGGGCTGGAGGTGATCGCCACGGGGCGCATCACGACCTATCCCGGCTCGTCAAAATATCAGATCGTGATCGAAGCGCTGGAGCCGGCGGGCGCGGGCGCGCTGATGGCGCTGTTGGAGGAGCGCAAGCGCAAGCTCGCGGCCGAAGGGCTGTTCGCCGAAGAGCGTAAGCGAGCGCTGCCTTTCCTCCCGCGTGTGATCGGCATCGTGACATCGCCGTCCGGCGCGGTTATCCGCGACATGCTGCACGGCTTCGATGAGCGGTTTCCCAGCCACATCGTGGTCTGGCCGGTGCGCGTGCAGGGCGAGACAAGCGCGGCGGAAGTGGCGGCGGCGTTGCGCGGCTTCAATGCGCTCACGCGAGGCGACCCGGTGCCGCGTCCGGACCTGCTGATCGTCGCGCGCGGCGGCGGTAGCATCGAGGATCTGTGGGGCTTCAACGAGGAAGCCGTGGTGCGCGCGGTCGCGGCCAGCGACATCCCGGTGATCTCCGCGGTTGGCCACGAGACCGACTGGACGCTTATTGACCTTGTGGCCGATGCGCGCGCGCCGACGCCAACCAAGGCGGCGGAGTGGGCCGTGCCGCGCCGGTCCGATCTGCTGGCGCGTGTCATGGAGATGCGCGACCGCCAGCGTCTGGCGATCCGGCGCACGCTGGAAAGCTATCGGCGCGAGTTGCGCGGGCTGGCGCGCGGCCTGCCACGGTTGAGCGATCTGCTGTCCCTGCCACGCCAGCGGTTTGATGCCGCATCTGAGCGTTTGGCTCGGGCGCGGCATACTTACGTCGCGCAACGGCGCGGCGAGTTGCAGGCGTGGAGCGGCCGCCTCCGCCCCAACCTGCTGACCCAGCGTGCCGCGCAGGCCCGCGAGCGTGTCGGTGTCGCGACGGGTCGCCTGCGTCGCTCCGCGGTTACCACCGTCCAGCGTCAGCGTCAGCGGCTTGACGCACAGGCCCAGCTTTTGCGGGCTCTGAGCCATAAGGGCGTGCTGGCCCGCGGCTTCGCGCTGATCCGCGACGCTGAGGGCCATGCGGTGCGAACTGTCGAGGCGGCACGCGCGCTGCCGCGCGTTGATATCGAATTTGCAGACGGCACGGTCGGCGCGCATATCGAGGGCGCGGCGAAGAAATCTGTTAAACAGGAAGGACAGGGCGGCGCGACGCGTGCGGCGAAATCGGCCAAACAGGGCAAGCTGCTCTGATCACTATCGCACTTTCGAGCCTGCCGCGTTATCGTGTTTGAAATGCCATCGCAATATTCCGGATCTGCATGAATCGTTTCGAGAAATCCTTCGGCCTCACGAAAGAGGCGCGCCTGCGCTACGACGATGGGGAGTACCACGTGCTGGTTCCTGGCGACTTCGTGCGCTGCGCTGTTACCGGCAAGCGCATTCCGCTTTCGGACCTGCGCTACTGGAGCGTGGAGCAACAGGAGCCTTATGCCAGCGCGGCGATCTCGTTCCGTCGCTATCTGGAGCTTGCCGGCCATCCCCGCGCGAGCGAATCGCCCGCCCCGATCACCGACGATGACTAACGAACCGTGGCGAGGCGCGCGCAGGCGTCGTGGCGCGGGCAGGTGACGAGGTGGTCGTTCACCATCCCGATCGACTGAATATAGGCATAGGCCATCGTCGGCCCGGTGAGTCGGAAGCCGCGATCCTTGAGTGCGCGGGACAGCCTCTCGCTCAGCGGGGTCACGGCGGGGACCTCGGCGCGGTCGGCAAAGCGGTTCTGGATCGCCTCGCCATCGACGAAATCCCATAAGAAACCCGCAAGCGTGGCGCTCTCGCGCAGGCGCAGGTAAGCCTGTGCGTTCGCAATGGCCGCTTCGATCTTGCGCCGGTTGCGTATGATGCCGGGGTTGGCCATCAGCGCGGCGACCTTTTCCGGCCCGTAGCGCGCGACCGCCTCCGCGTCAAAACCCTCGAAAGCCGCGTTGAACGCTTCGCGCTTGCGCAGCACGGTCAGCCAGGACAACCCCGCCTGAAACACCTCCAGGCAGAGCTTCTCGAACAGCGCGGCGTCGTCGGTTTTCGGCACGCCCCATTCTTCGTCATGATAGACGATGTAAAGCGGGTCGCTCGTCGTCCAGGCGCATTCGACGGTGCGCGGCGCGGTCATTCCGCCGGGACGGGAAAGTCAAACGCGGCCCAGTCCGGACGGATCAGTTCGACCGGGATGCCGCCCGCCTTGATCGCTTCGCCGCGCGCCAGCGCCTCGCCCGCGCGGTCGATACGCACCAGCGCGATGCCCTTGCCGCTGGCCACCGAGGTCAGCTTGCCGAGATTGGTGGCGCCCGCTGTGATGGCCGCGCCCGGCTCCGGCAGGCCTCTGCCGCGCACCGCGACGAAGCGCTTGCGCGCCGTGCCGCGATGATGCATACGCGAGACCACCTCCTGGCCGACATAGCAGCCCTTGTGGAAGTCGACGCCGCCGAGCTGGTCGATGCACGCGTCATGCGCAAACACCTCGCCGGACTCGTAGTCCTTGCCGCCTTCCGGCACGCCCTGCGCGATGCGGTGCGCGTCATAATCGGCCGCCTCGGTGAGCGTCCAGCCGTGCTGCCCCGCCGCCGCGCGCAAATTTTCCTGCGGCGCGACCAGCCGATGGCCCAGCCCTTCCGCGCGCGGATCAGTGAACGCATGACCGCCAGACGGCGCGGCAGCCACCCCCTGCGCGTCCCACACCGCGGCAACGGCGAGTTCATCGGACTTGTCGGCGATCTCCACTTTTGAGCGCAGCTTGTAAAAACCGAGCCGTCGGTTCAGATCGGCGACATTTGCGCGCGCGCAATCCAGCAGATAGCCGCCCTCATGGCGCAGCACGAGAAAATCGAACAGCACCTTGCCCTGCGGCGTCAGCAGCGCAGTGTAGGTCGCCTCGCCATGCTTCAGTTTCTCAATGTTCTGGGTGACGAGGCCGTGCAGGAACGTCGTCGCATCTTCCCCGGTGATGCTGATCACACCGCGATGGGGCAGAATCGCCAAGCATGGGTTGTTCATGAACCGCTCTCCTCCCTTGAACCTTGGGGCATGATTGCGTAAGCGCTTGTGAGCATCAAGAGTGCGCTGCGTATCCGCAAAACTTAAGTCGCCTCAAACCTGAAGCCGCCCATGACCTCCAGCTATGATCTCGTCGTCATCAATGGAACCGTCGTCAATCACGATGGCGTGTGGGAGGGCGACATCGGCGTGCGTGATGGCAAGATCGCCGGGCTCGGGCAGATCGGCGCGCAGGCGGGGGCGCAAGTCATCGAGGCGCGCGGGCTACATGTGTTGCCCGGCGTGATCGACAGCCATGTCCATTTTCGCGAACCGGGCGCAGAGCACAAGGAAGACCTGGAGACAGGCAGCCGCGCGGCGGTGATGGGGGGCGTAACGACCGTCTTCGAGATGCCCAACACGTCGCCACCGACGACGACCGCCGAGGCGCTGGACGACAAACTGCGTCGCGCCGAAGGGCGGATGTATTGCGATCACGCTTTCTATATCGGGGCCAGCCTTGAGAATATCGGCGAGTTGGAGAGCTTGCAGCGCCTGCCTGGCGTGGCGGGGGTCAAGGTGTTCGCCGGGTCATCGACCGGGAACCTGTTGATCGCAGAGGAGCCGGACCTTGAGCGCGTCTTTGCGCGGCTCACGCGCCGGGCGGCGTTCCACAGCGAGGACGAGGCGCGGCTGACCGAGCGGCTGGGCGAGCGGCGCGCGGGCGACCCGGCGAGCCATCCGGTCTGGCGCGATCCGAAGGCGGCGCGAGACTGCACGGCGTTGCTTTTGCGGCTAGCGCGCACGCACGGCAAGCGCGTCCATATCCTGCATGTGACGAGCGGGGACGAGATACCGCTGTTGGCGGCGCACAAGGATGTCGCCACGGCGGAAGTCACGCCGCATCACCTCTCGCTGCAGGCGCCGGAGGACTATGAGCGGCTCGGCACGCACGCGCAGATCAACCCGCCCGTCCGCGACGGCGCGCACCGGGCGGCGCTATGGGCGGCGCTTGCTGACGGGACGATCGACACCGTAGGGTCGGACCACGCGCCGCATACGCTGGAGGAGAAAGCGCGGCCGTATCCAGAGTCGCCTTCGGGGATGCCGGGCGTGCAGACGCTGGTGCCGGTGATGCTCGATCACGTCAACGCCGGGCGGCTGAGCTTGCAGCGCTTCGTCGATCTCGTCTGCCACGGGCCACAGCGTGTCTACGGCATTGCTGGCAAGGGCCGGATCGCGGCGGGGTATGACGCGGACCTGACGCTGGTGGATATGGCCCGCGAGGAAGAGATCACGGAAAGCTGGCTGGCGAGCCGCTGCGGCTGGAACCCCTACACGGGCAAGCGCGTGAAGGGCTGGCCGGTCGGCACGATCTTGCGCGGGCAGGCTGTGATGCGCGACGGCGAACTGACCGCGCTGCCTGCTGGCAGGCCCGCCCGCTTCCTTGAGGCGCTGCCGCCCGATCTGGGTTAGTCGCCCCGATAGAAAAAGTGCCAGGTGCCGTCCGCGCCGATGCCGAGCCGGTAATGGTCGTAGCCCGCCTCGGCCATGCGCTCTGCCTCCTTCGGCGAGACGAGCCGGTAAAGCTCCACCTCCTCCGGCGGCGTCAGATCGCTCACGCCGCTCGCGGCGAAATGCGGCCACACATACATCTGCGTGTCCGGCTGCTGCTCGACCACGTAGCCGGTCGTCAGAATTTCGATGAGCACCGCCATGATCTCCCGCCCCTCGCCGTCGCCGGAGATGTCGCGCCAGTGCTTGAGCGGATCGTCGACCTTGTCGCCCGCCGACAGCACCGGCATGATCTCGTTACGCTCCAGCACATAGCGCATTTCCTCCAGATTGCCGGAGCTGGCCGCGCGCAGGATCGACACGCGCATGTCCTGAACCGGGGCGGGCAGGGCGCTGACATCGCGCTGCACCCTCGGGCGCGCATCGCGTTGCGCTGGCGCATCTGCGGCTGCGAAAGCTGTGGGCGCGCTGGTGAGGGCGAACGCGATCGCTAGGCACACGGCGCGAACATCTCTAACAGACACATCAAGGCGCGGCATGTTTCGCGGGCGGGGCATGGTTTGGAGGCGTGGCGTTGTCATTGTGTGGTTAGACGCCTTTGTTATCCCTGTGGCCACATCAAAGCGCAAGACGCGATTTTGATGCATTGGGGCCAACAGATTTCAGGGCCGGACTGGCTATGATTTTTGCGACGGCATCCCTGGGGCAGACCCTCGTTTCCGAGACCCAGTTGATCCTGACGGGGCTGCTCATTGGCGTGATCGTTGCCGCTCCGGTGGGGCCGGTGAACATTCTTTGCATTCAGCGCACGCTGGAGCGCGGCTTCTGGGCCGGCGTGGCGGCGGGCTTCGGTGCGGTGCTCGGCGACGGGCTGCTGGCGGCTGCCGCGGCATTTGGTGTGACTGCCATCTCCAACCTGACCTCCGATTACCGGACGACGATCCAACTCATCGGCGGCGCAATCCTGCTGGTGTTTGGTATGCGGCTTTACTTCGCCGCGCCGCGCAGCGCACCACAAGGCTCACGCTGGGCGGAACTGCGCCGGATTGCCGAGACAATACCGGACATGTTCCGGCCGCTGATGCGCTATCAGATCTGGCGGATCGTGCCCCATGCGAGCGTGATCCCGCAGAGCTTTTTCCTCACCGTGACCAATCCTGGCGCGATCCTTGGCATGTTCGCGATTTTCGGCGGGCTTGGGTCTCTAACCGGTGGGCTGACGTCCTACGTGGAGGCGCTCACGCTGGTGCTGGCGGTCATGTGCGGCAGCCTGATGTGGTGGATCGGCCTGTCGCATATCATTTCAACGGTGCGGCACAAGCTGGACGAAGGCCGGCTGCAGCGGATCAACCAGATCGCCGGCGGCGTGCTGGTTGGCTTTGGCTTCCTGCTGATTGGGCAGCTGATGCTCGCGTGACGGCGTCTATTGTAGGGGCCGGTGTAGGGTGAACTCGCCGCGCTCGACGCGCGCTTTCAGCCCCTCGGCCATGCTGACCACAGCGCTTTCCCCATAGATTTCCACCAGCGCTGAAAACGCCGCAAACAAAGCCGCATTGGCGAGAACATGCCGATCGATGCCCTCGCGCATCGCGTCTTCCCACGCTTCGGCGATGTACAATAGCGCCTCGGTCTCCTCGGCCTCCCAATCCGGTGGGAGGCCTTCCAGCCGATCATGTAACCAGCGCGTATCCACGGCTCATGCTCCCTGAAAATTCGCCTCGCTCACGCGGTCGGTTTGATCCCGCGGCCATGCATAACCAGCCAGGGATGCTAACGTGGCGAAGATGAACGTTGGCAGAATAGCGCCGCGCCAATCCGAACGCATGGGTCGGACAAATTAACGATTAATTCAGGGAATGCCGCAGCGTGGTCAGCCTGCCGTGTCGAGAATGCGCTTGGCGAGCACCCGGCCTTCGGTCATCAGGCGGTCGATTGAGCGGCGCGCAAGATCGGTGCAGCGGCGGTAGGTGCGGCCATAGCCGCGATAGCCTTTATTGAAGCTGCGCACAAGCTGCGCGCGCCGTAAGGGCGAGGCGCCTTCGGCATCGACAAGGCCGCGCATCTGGTCACGCCATTTCTGACCCTCGTCCGGACCGCAGAGCGCGCGGAGGTAGTGAACTGCGCCCAGCACCTCCGCAAGCTGAAACAACTCCTCGTCATAAGGGCGCGTGTCCTTGGACTGACCGGCATTCTCGCCGGCGCCCTGAGCAACAGCGTGTTGGGCCGCGACGAGTATGAGCCCAGCTAGCAGGCTCGCCAGCAGACCCATGCGCCTCGTTTTCCGGTCTGTCGTCATGCCCGAACTTGCCCGCACGCTCGGCACCCGGCGTCCACACGCCGGATGCGTTGGTCGTTTGCAAAGCTTACGCCTCTGCTGCATCTTCCCGGGCGATTTCCTTGCCGGTCTCCTGATCGACCACTTTCATCGACAATCGCACCTTGCCGCGATCATCGAAGCCGAGCAGCTTGACGTAGACCTGGTCGCCTTCCTTCACATAATCGCCGACCGACTTGGCCCTTTCCGCGGAAAGCTGGGAAATATGCACCAGCCCGTCTTTCGGCCCGAAGAAGTTCACGAACGCGCCAAAGTCAACGACCTTGACCACCTTGCCCTTGTAGATTTCACCGACTTCCGGCTCGGAGGTCAGGCCCTTGATCCGGCTCATCGCATCAGCGATTGAGGCTTCGTTGGCCGCCGCAATCTTCACCGTACCATCGTCGCTGATGTCGATCTTGGCCCCGGTTTCCTCCACGAGTGCACGGATCACCGCCCCACCCGGGCCGATCACATCGCGGATCTTGTCGGTCGGAATGGTGATGATCTCGATGCGCGGGGCGTGTGCGCCCACCGCTGGGCGAGCAGCATCCAGCGCCTTCTTCATCTCGTTGAGGATGTGGAGGCGTCCACCCTTAGCCTGATCCAGGGCGATCTGCATGATCTCCCGGGTGATGCCGGTGATCTTGATGTCCATCTGCAGCGAAGTCACACCGTCGGCGGTACCGGCGACCTTGAAGTCCATATCACCGAGATGGTCCTCGTCGCCAAGGATGTCGGAGAGCACGGCGTAGCCATCATCTTCCTTGATCAGCCCCATCGCGATCCCGGCGACGGAGCTCTTGAGCGGAATGCCCGCGTCCATCATCGCCAGCGATGCGCCGCAGACCGTGGCCATCGAGGATGAGCCATTGGACTCGGTGATCTCAGAAACAATTCGCACGGTGTAAGGGAAAGCGTCCTGCGCTGGCATCATCGGGTGCAGCGCCCGCCAGGCCAGCTTCCCGTGGCCGATTTCGCGCCGCCCGGGTGTGCCGATGCGGCCTGTCTCGCCGACCGAAAACGGTGGGAAGTTGTAGTGCAGCATGAAGTTCTCTTTATAGGTCCCTTCAAGCGCATCCACGAATTGCTCATCCTCGCCGGTGCCGAGCGTGGCAACCACCAGCGCCTGCGTTTCGCCGCGGGTGAACAGCGCCGAGCCGTGCGCGCGCGGCAGCACGCCGACCTCCGAGACAATTGGGCGCACTGTTTCAAGATCCCGGCCGTCGATCCGCTTCTTGGTCTTGATGATGTCGCCGCGCACAACGTCCTTTTCCAGTACCTTGAAGGCCTCGGACACGGCCTGAGCCGCCGAACCGTCGTCGTCCTCGGGCACCAGTTCTTCCAGGACTTTCGCCTTGGTCTGGGCGACCTTCTCCTGGCGCGCCTGTTTTTCGCTGATCTTGTAGGCGCTGGAAAGCTCGTCTTTTGCCAGCTTGGCGACCTTCGCCTGGTATTCCGACTCGACCGCCTCCGGCTCTTCCCACGGCTCCTTGGCCGCGGTTTCGGCGAGGTCGATGATAGCGTCGATGACAGGCTGGAAATGCTCGTGGCCGAACATCACCGCCTCCAGCATCACCTCCTCCGGCAACTCATGCGCCTCGGACTCGACCATCATCACCGCGTCGCCGGTGCCGGCCACCACCAGGTCGAGCTTGCTCTCGGCCATGTCGTCAATAGCCGGGTTCAACACGTAGTCGCCCTCGATGTACCCCACGCGCGCGGCGCCAATCGGCCCGAGGAATGGGATACCCGACAAGGTAAGCGCGGCGGAGACCGCGACCATCGCCACGATGTCGGGATCGTTTTCCATGTCGTGCGACAGAACGGTGGCGATGACCTGGGTTTCGTTCTTGAAGCCCTTGGCGAACAGCGGGCGGATGGGCCGGTCGATCAGCCGCGAGGTCAACGTCTCTTTCTCGCTGGGCCGGCCTTCACGCTTAAAAAAGCCGCCCGGGATCTTGCCGGCGGCATATGTCTTTTCCTGATAGTGCACGGTGAGGGGGAAGAAATCGAGACCTTCTCGCGGTTTCTTCTCGGCGACGACCGTTGCCAGCACGGAGGTATCGCCATACTGCACCATGACGGCGGCGTCGGCCTGGCGGGCGATGCGCCCGGTTTCCATGATGAGCGGACGGCCGCCCCAACTGATTTCCTTGCGGTGTATATCGAACATTGATCTTCCAATTACCTTGGCTTAGCCGGAATGCCGAGCCATCGTTTCTTTCTTGTCTCTTGCGAGCATGGATGGTGTACCGCGAATTTGCTGTCCATCATAGGGCGAAGTGGCCGCTGTCCGCGAGGGGGCTCGACGAACAGCAGCCATATGCCTGAGGTGAGACGTCGCGGCGTCGCGGTTGAGCGGTCAGCGGCGGATGCCGAGGCGCTGGATCAGGTCCAGGTAACGCTGACGATCTTTTGCCTTCACATAGTCGAGCAGGCGGCGGCGCTGGCTCACCAGTTTCAGCAGGCCGCGGCGCGAATGGTTGTCCTTCTTGTGCGACTTGAAGTGGTCTGTGAGGTTTGAGATGCGCTCGGTAAGCACCGCGACTTGCACCTCTGGCGAGCCGGTATCGTTTGGCTTCGTGCCAAATTCCTCGATAAGCGTCTTCTTGCGTTCCGGTGTGATCGACATCGTGTACTCCTCAATTCGTGGTTGTGGTCGGCACGGCAAGCCGGGATGTCGTCCAGCAAGCGTCGAAGCGGTGAATGTGGCCAGATTGCCGGGCGTGTCAAGCGCCAAGTCTTATGGAAGTGGCAAGTCTTCCGGTTATGGCCGTCTCGCGCGGCAGGACGTCGCCAGATTACGGCATCGGCAGGTTGAACACGCGCTCCGGCGTGAATTCGGCCTTCGATACTTCGCCCAACGCGACGAGCGTGCCGCGGATCGTGGCAAAGGCCTTGCCGTTCAGGATCGGCCCATCGCGGCCGCGCAGCAGCACCGCCTGTCCCCGCCGGACGCGGGCTGCATCCTGCTGTGACAGACGGATCTCCGGCAGCTTGGCAAGTGCGGTATGTACCGGAGCCAGCAGCCCCGGCAGCGCGTCCGGCTCTCCTTCCGCCGCGGCTTCGATCTCATCCAGCGTCACGGCTTGCTCGATGCCGAACCCGCCTACCCGTGTGCGCTCCAGCGCGCAGATATGGCCGAGGCAGCCTAGCGTGCGGCCCAGATCGCGTGCGATCGCCCGGACATAGGTGCCGCGTCCGCAGTCCGCCTCGAACACGCAGGTGTCGCGGTCAGGCATCTCGATGATCTCAAGGCGATGGACCTCCACAATGCGCGAACGCAGCTCGAACGCTTCGCCCTCGCGGGCCAGGTCATAAGCGCGCGCGCCCTCGACCTTCACGGCCGAGAAGCGCGGTGGGGTCTGTTCGATCTCTCCGCGAAATTCGCCAAGCGCCGCCTCGATCTCCTCGCGCATGGGCCGGGCTTCGCTCTGATCAGTGGGGTCGCCCTCGCTGTCGTCCGTGGTGGTCTCCGCCCCCCAACGGACGGTGAAGCGATAACCTTTTTCCGAGTCGACGGCATAAGGGACCGTTTTCGTTGCTTCGCCGAACGCAATCGGCAGGACGCCGGTAGCGAGCGGGTCGAGCGTGCCGGCGTGGCCGGCCTTGCGCGCGTTGAACAGCCGCTTGACCTTGTTGAGCGCTGCGGTGGAGGTCAGGCCGATCGGCTTGTTCAGCACGAGCCAGCCGTTGACCGTCGCGCGCTTGCTCCGTGATCCGCCCTTTATCGGTTTTGACGCCATGTGAGTGGAAGTATCTCGTGATTGTCGTGTTCGCAGTCGCGTTCAATCGAGATCGCGGGTCACCTCAGGAGACCGAAGAATTGCGTCGATCCGCTCGCCCGTATCAATCGAGGTATCAGCGGCGAAGCGCAGTTCGGGGATGTATTTCAGTTCGACGCGCCGACCAAGCTCTCCGCGCAGAAACTTCCGGTGCCGCGATAAGGCCTCCAGCGCCAGCTTCATTTGGTCCTGCGCCGTTTGCACATAGACCGTCGCTTGGCGCATATCCGGGCTGGGTTGAACCTGGGCGATCGTGATGCGCAGATCGTTCAGCTCCGGATCCGCAATCTCGCCGCGCAGCAGCAGATCCGCCAATGTGTGCCGCAACATCTCGCCAACGCGAAGCTGACGCTGGGACGGACCGCGAGCTGATCGCTGTTTGCCCATGACGGAATCTCCTGAGACTTCGAAGCAGATTGCGGCGCTTGGCTCGGCGGACCGGCCCGCCGGCGGAAGGGCGTGCCGGCGTTACAGGGTGCGCTCCACGGATTCGACGCGGTAGCATTCGATGACGTCGCCCGCACGCATGTCCTCATACCTCTCGAACGACATGCCGCATTCCTGCCCGGCCTGAACTTCCTTCACCTCATCCTTGAAGCGCTTGAGCGTGGAGAGCTTGCCCTCGTGGATGACGACGTTGTCGCGGATCAGGCGCACGCCCGCGCCGCGCTCCACCTTGCCCTCGGTGACGCGGCAGCCCGCGACCTTGCCAACTTTGGTGATGTTGAACACCTCCAGGATTTCGGCGTTACCAAGGAAGGTCTCGCGCAGCGTCGGCGCCAGCAGGCCGGACATGGCCGCCTTGATGTCGTCGACCAGATCGTAAATCACGTTGTAGTAACGGATTTCGATGCCTTCCTGGCGCGCGGCCTGGCGAGCCTGGTTATTGGCGCGGACATTGAACCCGACGACCGCCGCATCCGATGCCTTCGCCAGCGTGACGTCGGATTCGGTGAGGCCGCCGACGCCGGCATGGACGACGCGGGCCTGCACTTCCTCGGTGCCGAGTTTATCGAGTGCAGCGGTAATCGCCTCAACCGAGCCTTGTACGTCGCCCTTGATGATGAGTGGAAATTCCTTCGCCCCCGCTTGGCCAAGCTGGCTCATCATCTGCTCAAGCGAGCCGCGACCGCCCGCGCCGGCAGCCTTGACCTCGCGCAGCTTGCGCTGACGGTAATCGGTGATTTCGCGCGCACGCGCTTCGTTTTCCACAACGGCGATTTGGTCGCCCGCGTCCGGCGCGCTGTCGAAGCCAAGGATTTCCACCGGCTGCGACGGGCCGGCCTCGACAGTATTCTCGCCCCGATCATTGATGAGCGCGCGCACCTTGCCCCAGGCGCGGCCGGCAACGACCACCTCGCCAACCTTCAGCGTGCCGCGCTGGATCAAGACGGTGGCCACCGGGCCGCGTCCACGCTCCAACTTGGCCTCGATCACAACGCCTTCTGCCGGGCGTTCCGGGTTGGCGCGCAGCTCCAGCAATTCGGCCTGGAGCTGGATCGCCTCAAGCAGCCTGTCAAGATTGAGGCGCTTGAGCGCGGAGACCTCCACCTCCAGCGTCTCGCCCGACATGCTCTCCACGATGATTTCGTGTTGCAGCAGTTCGGTGCGCACGCGGTTCGGATCAGCGTCCGGCTTGTCGATCTTGTTGATAGCGACCACGATCGGCACCCCGGCTGCCTTGGCATGGTCGATCGCCTCAATAGTCTGGGGCATTACGCCGTCATCCGCCGCCACCACCAGCACGACCACATCGGTGGCCTTTGCGCCGCGCGCACGCATGGAGGTAAAGGCAGCGTGTCCCGGCGTGTCAATGAAGGTCACTGGCCGGCCATCATCGGTCTCCACCTGATACGCGCCAATATGCTGGGTGATGCCGCCGGCCTCGCCCGCGACCACGTTGGCCTTGCGCAGCGCATCCAGCAGCGAGGTCTTGCCGTGGTCGACATGACCCATGACCGTGACCACTGGCGCGCGCGGCGCCAAGTCCTCATCGCGATCATCCCCGCCGATGAATCCTTGTTCCACGTCCGCTTCCGATACGCGCTTGGGGCTATGGCCGAATTCCATGACGATCAGTTCGGCAAGATCAGCGTCAATCACATCGTTGATCTTGTGCATCTGGTCTTGCTTCATCAGGAACTTGATGACATCGACCGCGCGCTCGGTCATGCGGTTTGCCAGTTCCTGAATGGTGATCGCCTCGGGAATCTGCACCTCGCGCTTGATCTTCTTGCCTTCCTCGCGCGCGGCAGCAGACTGCTTCTTCTGGCGTTCGCGGTGGCGTCGCAGCGACGCCAGGCTGCGCTCGCGGTGTTCATCGTCAAGCGCATTGGAGAGCGTCAGCTTGGAGCGGGCGCGGCGCTCCTCGCCGGCCGGGCGCTTGGGAACAGGGCGCTGCTCAACACGGCCCTTCTTGCCGCGAGCATCCGCTTTGCCCTTGCGAGTCTCCTCGTCTTCAGCTTCTTCCACTGGCTGGGCAGCGGGCTTGCGCGCTTCAGTCCTCGCAATGGCCTCGGCCGCGGGCGGTTCTTCGACCACATCGGCCTGTGGCGGTTCGACTTGCGAGGGCGCAGCCTCTGCCGTTTCCGTCGTTTCGGATACCTCAGCCTCGACCTGTTCGGTGCCGGCCTGCCGCTGCGCTTCCTCTTCTTCGGCCTTGCGCTTGGCCTCTTCTGCCGCACGTTCGCGTTCGCGCTCGGCCTCTTCAGCGGCGCGGCGTTCGCGATCCTTGCGCTCGACTTCCTCGCGCTTGCGGGCCTCGGCCAGCGCGCGCACGCGGGCGTCGCGCTCTTCCTCTGAGAGTTGGCGCAGGACGCGTTCGCTCTTATCGGATCGCTTCGCCTCTGGCTTTACCTCCGGACGCGCTTGCGCCTCGCTGCGCGGCTTGGTCTTCGCCGGCTCCTGCGGCGCGGGCGCTTCGGATTTTGCACCGTCGACCTGAGGTTCCGGCGCTCCCGTTGTGCGCTTGCGCCTTTTCTCGACAAGAACCTGCTTTGACCGGCCGTGGCTGAAACTCTGGCGCACGCGTCCCTGCTCGACGGACTTGCCGAGATTCAGGGTCATCGTCTTGCGTGATGCGCGCTTGTTGCCGCTGTCGGTCTCTTTGGTATCGCTCATTCAGTATCCTGTTTCGCCGGTTCTGCATCCCCGGCCGGTGTTTCGCCCCTCGAAGGATCGCCAGGGTGTGCGATCCTGTCTCTTGTGAAGTGACACAGCCGCTTCGCCGCTGCAATGAAGCTTGCGCCCGCGCCGCCGCACAAGACCGCGGCATGGTTTACATTTTCCCGACCGAGCGCCTGGCTCAAAGCCTCCAGAGGGAACCGGAAAATTCGTTCGGCGCGCGCTTCGACGTCATCGTCGGCCCGGGCGGCGTATTTCCTGTCGAGACGCCGACAGCCATCCGGCGCGGCCTCCTCGGCATGGATCAGCGCGGCGGCTTTGCGCTTGTCTATCGCTTCGCCGACCTTTGCAAAACCCGCCACCACCTGTCCAGCCTTATTCGCTAAAGACAAGCGGTTCAGCGCGTCCTGCCGCAGCAACGCCTCGACCTGGTCGGGCAAATCCGGAGGGGCGTGGACGTTCCGGCGCAGCGATCGGTTGAAAGCCTTGCGCTTTACTGCCTCGATCACAACCGGCCTCGAGGCGGTGACCCAGACGCCGCGCCCTGGCAACTTACGCTTGAGATCGAAGCGAATGACGTCATCAGCATCGGCCACGAACCGCAACAGCTCGGGCTCGGGCAGCGCTGCGCGCGTGACGGCGCAACGCCTGGTGACCTCACAACTGGATATAGCGCGTTCCGCCACCGAAATCACCCCTTGGCCTCAGCTCTCCGCAGCGGTTTTTGCTTCATCCTCAGCTTCTCCAGCGGCGGCGGCCTCAGCCTCAGCTTCGGCGGCGCGGCGGTCCGCTTCAAGGTCTTCCTCGGTGAACCAGCCGGCTGCGACGCGCGCGCGCATGATGAGGTCTTCGACTTCTTCCCGGCTCAACTCAAAGGCCTCCAGCGGGCCGGCGATGTGCTGGCGTCCGTCTGCAGTGCGCTCGTCATAGCCAAGCAGGTCGTCGGCGGCGCAGTCGGCCACATCCTCCACTGTCTTGATGTCGTTCTCGCCCAGCGCCACCAGCATCGCGCCGCTCAGATGAGGCAGTTCGGTGACCGCATCCTCGACGCCGAGCTCCTTGCGGCGGTCGTCGAGTTCGGTTTCGCGCCGCTCCAGAAACTCCCGCGCACGATCCTGGATTTCCTGTGCGGTATCTTCGTCGAAGCCCTCGATTCCGGCGATCTCGTCCAGATCGACATAGGCCAGTTCCTCGTTGGACGCGAACCCTTCGGAGGCAAGCAGCTGGGCGATAACTTCGTCCACATCCAGCGCGTCCATGAAGGTCTGTGTCCGTTCGGCAAACTCCTTCTGGCGGCGCTCGGCCTCTTCCGCTTCCGTCATGATATCGATGTCCCAGCCAGTGAGCTGCGAGGCGAGACGCACGTTCTGGCCGCGCCGGCCAATGGCGAGGCTGAGCTGGTCATCCGGCACAACCACCTCGATGCGCTCGGCGTCTTCATCGAGCACGACCTTGACCACCTCGGCAGGCGCGAGCGCGTTGACGATGAAGGTCGCAGCGTCGGGCGACCACTGGATGATGTCGATCTTCTCGCCCTGAAGCTCATTCACGACCGCTTGTACGCGGCTGCCGCGCATACCCACGCACGCGCCGACGGGATCGATCGATGTATCATGCGATACAACGGCGATCTTGGCGCGGCTGCCGGGGTC
The DNA here is from genome assembly GCA_964572465.1 of uncultured Hyphomicrobiaceae bacterium. Taxonomy (GTDB): domain Bacteria; phylum Pseudomonadota; class Alphaproteobacteria; order Rhizobiales; family Rhodomicrobiaceae; genus Dichotomicrobium. The sequence goes on along the minus strand of CAZNGB010000006.1, from coordinate 9,953 downwards.
GCGCGCGACGGACTTGATCTCGACGATGCCATCGTAGATTTCCGGCACTTCCTGCATGAACAGCTTGGCCATGAACTCAGGCCGCGTGCGCGACAAGAAGATCTGCGGGCCGCGCGTCTCGGGGCGCACGTCGTAGATGTAGGCGCGGACCCGGTCGCCGTATTTGAACTGCTCGCGCGGCAGGGTTTCATCGCGGCGGATGATCGCTTCGGCGCGTCCCAGATCGACGATCACATTGCCGTATTCCACGCGCTTGATGACGCCATTGACGATCTCGCCGATGCGGTCCTTGTATTCCTCGAACTGGCGCTCGCGCTCGGCCTGGCGCACCTTCTGCACGATCACCTGTTTGGCGCTCTGCGCGGCGACGCGGCCAAAGTCGAGCGGGGGCAGCGGCTCGGCGATATAGTCGTCGATTTCAGCTTCCGGGTTGCGGGCCAACGCCTCTTCCAGTGCGATTTCGGTTGCGTCGTCCTCGACCTCCTGCACCACGCGCAATAGCCGCGCGAGGCGGGTCTCGCCGGTTTTCGGGTCGATCTCGGCGCGAATTTCGCTGTCCGCGCCGTAGCGCGCGCGCGCCGCCTTCTGGATCGCGTCTTCCATCGCGGCGATCACCAGTTCGCGGTCGATCTGCTTTTCGCGCGCGACCGCATCGGCGATCTGCAGCAGCTCAAGCCGGTTTGCGCTTACACCATATTGAGACATTCCATTCGCTCCACAAAAGCCAAAGTCTATTCCGATCCCGCGCCGCCTGGCGCGTCCGATCCGTTATCTTCGCTGACCGTCCGGCGCGCTTGCGAGGCGGCCATCAGCGCGTCGGTCATGACGAGTTTGGCGCTCTCGATCATTGCGGCGCGAAAGCCGAGGATGTCCGGTTCGCTCTTGCCCTCAAGCGTCACGATGAGGCGCAGCTCGTCTGCCGCCGCGTCATAGCCATCGATTACCCCGCGAAAACGCTTGCGACCGTCCACCGGCTCGCGCAGCTCCAGCTTAGCCTCGTGTCCTGCCCATTCATCGAAGTCGGACGGGCGCACCAGCGGCCGGTCGATCCCCGGCGACGACACTTCCAGATGATAGCGCCCCGGGATCGGATCATGCGCATCCAGAAGCGGCGAAATCGCCCGGCTCGCGTCGGCGCAGTCCTCAACCGTCACGTCGCTGCCGGCGCGGTCAATCATGATCTGCACAGTCCCGCCGTCGCGCCCCGACATCAGCACGCGCACAAGCCGAAGGCCAAACTCCTCCAGCACAGGCTCGGCGAGCGCCGCGACCTCGGCGGCAACGCCCGTCTCCACGAGGAAACGCCGCTGCGCACTATTTTCGCTTGCGCTGTCAACTTGCCGCGTCGCCACGCGAACCGCTCCTGTCAAAACTGCGAATCGGCGTCTGCAGCTGGCGCCGCAAACAAAAAAGAGCGGGCCCCGTCAAGGACCCACCCGCCGGTTCAGATCGGTGGAAGATTGGTGTGATCATAGGCGAAGCGGCGCGAATATGCAACGCTCGCGCGCTGTTATCGCGGGGAAATTGTGGGCGGTGGCGGTATGACCGGCGTCAACGCCGGCGAAAGCGGAAATAGGCGCAAGGTCGCCCCGCAGCAATTGCCTTTTGCTCATAACGGGTTTGCGGCCAGTCCTCGGGTCGCTCGCGCCAGTCCGCTGGGCGCGCGGCCATCCAGGTGAACGAGCCTTCACGCCGGAAGGCCAGCAGCGCGGTGCGCGCATAATCTCCGATGTCGGTTGCAAAGCGCAGTTCCGCGCCGGGGCGCATCACGCGGGCGAGCGCGGCGATGTTCTCCTCGCGCAGGAAGCGGCGGTTGCGGTGGCGGCGCTTCGGCCACGGGTCGGGGAACAGAATAAAGGCGCGCGCGATGGACGCTTCGGGTAGCCAGGCCAGCAGGTCTCGCGCATCGTCCGGGTGGACGGCGGCGTTACGCAGGTCCTCGTCATTGACGGCAGCCAGAACCTTCGCAACCCCATTGATGTAAGGTTCGCAGCCCAGCAGCCCTGCCTGCGGGTTCGCGCGCGCCTGCCAGAGCAGGTGTTCGCCTGCGCCGAAACCGATTTCCAGCCAGGCCTCCTTGACGGCTGCGTTGAAAAGACTGGTTAACGTCTCCGGCGGCGGGCGCGACAGGTCCGGCTGCAAGCGCGGCAACAGCGCATGGACGAGCTGGCTCTGGCGCGGCGAGAGCTTGTGTCCCTTGCGCCGGCCGAAGCTGCGTTCGCCCAGAGGCTGGCGGTCGCTTGCGGACATGGCTGAAAGCCGGGTGCGCACGGCGGGCTAGCTGAGCGCGGCCTTCAATGGCTCGACAAGGTCAAGTCGCTCCCAGGAGAAGCCGCCATCCGCATCTGGCTGGCGGCCGAAATGCCCATAAGCGGCGGTGCGCTTGTAGATCGGCCGGCCGAGCTGCAAGTGGTTGAAAATGCCCCGCGGACTGAGATCGATCACCTCGCGGATCGCTGCGTCGAGTTTGAGTTCATTGACCCGGCCGGTGCCGTGCAGGTCCGCATAGATCGCCAGCGGCTTGGCTACGCCGATCGCGTAGGCAAGCTGGATCGTGCATTTTTCCGCCAGCCCGGCCGCGACAACGTTCTTCGCTACGTAGCGAGCCGCATAAGCCGCCGAGCGGTCCACCTTCGATGGGTCCTTGCCAGAAAACGCGCCGCCGCCATGCAGCGCTGCGCCGCCGTAGGTGTCTACGATGACCTTGCGCCCGGTCAGCCCGGCGTCGCCCTCCGGCCCGCCAATGACGAAGCGGCCAGTGGGATTGACATAAAAATGCTCTTCGCCCGGCATCCATCCCGCCGGCAGCACTTCCTCTACGAAGCTGCGCGCGATCTCGCGGACCTGCGCGCTCGTGGCCTCCTCGGTGTGCTGCGTGGAGACGACCACCGACTGCGCGCGCACCGGCCTGCCGTCCTCATATTCCAGCGTCACCTGGCTCTTGGCGTCCGGGCCGAGTTCGGAGACGCGGCCGGAGTGGCGCGCCTTCGACATGTTGAGCAGGATCTTGTTGGCATAGTCGATTGGCGCGGGCATCAGCGAGTCGGTCTCGTTGCAGGCGTAGCCGAACATGATGCCCTGGTCGCCCGCGCCCTGGTCTTCCTCATTCTCGCGGTCCACGCCCATCGCGATATCGGCGGATTGCTCATGCACATAGCAAGACACCTCGGCGTCGCGCCAGTGAAAGCCGGGTTGCTCATAGCCGATTTCGCGCACCGTCTCGCGTGCAAGCCGGATGAGCGTGTCATGGTTGATCGCTTCCGGCCCTTTGGTCTCTCCCAGCAGAATGATGCGGTTAGTGGTGACGGCCGTCTCGCAGGCGACGCGCGATTTTGGATCAGCGGCAAGAAATGCATCGACGACGGCGTCGGAAATCTGGTCGCAAACCTTGTCGGGGTGGCCCTCCGAAACCGATTCGCTCGTAAACAGATAGTTCCTGTGGCTCACACGGACCTCCTTGACGGCTAGAGCCTGTTCAATAAAAACCCGAAGCGCTGAACAGGCTCCAAGTTATCGTTTCGTCGCATTTTTGGCCGCTTCGCGCACGCCAGTCGCTTCTGCGGCAAGATCGGAGCCCAATTTTGCTGAAAATGCTCCAGACGGTCTGTCGAATATGATCGTCGGTGAACCCGGCGCCCGCCATATCAGGCACGCGAGGCGGCAGCAACGCTTTAATCACGCAGCGCCTGGTGGGTCATCATTGGGGGATCAACTGGCTTCGTCCTGTTCGGCATCGGCCATGGCGCGGACCATGTCAACGATCGACTTGCGCACCTTGGGATCCTTGATCCGGACGAACGCCCTGTTCAACTCAACGCCCTCGCGGCTATCGAGAAAATCCATAACATATGTTTCCGAATTGGGCTCGGCGAACCCGGCCACCTGTCCGGCGGGCGCGGGTGTCTGCAGGCCGTCGAAGAAGAACCCCACGGGCACGTTAAGCACCTCGGCAAGTTGGAACAAGCGGCTGGCCCCGATCCGGTTTGTTCCTTTTTCATATTTTTGGATTTGCTGGAATGTCAAACTCATCTGCTCGCCGAGGCGCTCCTGGCTCATGCCGATGAACATGCGCCGAAGACGCACACGGCTGCCGACATGCACGTCAATATGATGAGGTTTGCGCGCGGCGACAGTCGTGCGCTCGTGCGCCGCCGGCAAACTTTCGGTCATTTGTTCAGTTGTTTTTTTGGCCGTGTAGCCGGCCTGCGCCTCGCGATCACGCGCCATTCCACTTCCCCCACACTCCGTTAGTGCCCAGCGCTACTGTACACAATTTCACGGTTGTAGATAGCACGGAATACAGCGTCAACTGATCCTTAAGCGTGAAAGGCACGATTACGGCCACTCTGGTTAAGCACCCCAGCGCGATCTGACGACGGGTTTTCAGGCGCGTGCGGACGTGACGAAGCGCAGCACGAGGGCGAGACAGACGCCTGCGACGAAGATCGCCCAGAGGACGAGACCGCCGGTGCGAGCGTACAGCGGCTTGGCGACGGACGCCGGCAGGCTGGTGTCGATTGTGCCCATGCTGCCCAGCGCCAGCCGATTGCGCAGCTCGCCGCGCGGGCCGATCACGGCAGAGATCCCGCTGTTCGCCGCGCGAATGACCGGCAACCCCTCTTCGACCGCGCGCATACGAGCTTGATGCAAGTGCTGATATGGTCCGGCCGTCTCGCCGAACCAGGAATCATCGGTTACGTTCAGCAGCCAGGCCGGGCGATCGCCCGGCGTTACCGCGCCGGGAAAGATGATCTCGTAGCACACCAGCGGCGTGAAAGGCGGCAGGCCCGCAAGGCTCAAGTTATTGATTCCGTTGCCTGCCGCGAAACCACCGGGCAGTTGGGTGAGCTGACGAATGCCGATGGCCTCCAGCGTGTCCTGAAAAGGGAGATATTCGCCGAACGGCACCAGATGCGATTTGTCCGCTTTGGCGACGACCCCGCCACGATCATCGATCGCCAGCACGCTGTTATAGACCGCCGCAACAACACGCTCGCCCGATGCGTTCATCACTGTCTCCGCCCGGTTTGCGCCGGTGATGAGCATCGCGCCGGGTGAAAGCAGCCGGGTGAAGGCATTACGTTGGCTATCGTCAGGGATGTCGTTGTCGAAAAGGTAGACAAACGGCGGGGCGGCTTCTGGCCAGATGATATGCGTGATGCCCGAGCCGGCCAGCGACGCGCCGCCCCGGCTCAGCCGCAAGTAGCGCTGGAAGATCCAGTTACGCGCCTCGGGCTTCCATTTGTCGGCCTGCGGGATATTCGCCTGCACGATGCGCAGTTTCGCCCCTGCTACATCAGGCGGCAGCGGCTGCGCAAGCCGCCACCAGCCCCAGCCGGCCATGCCCGCAAGCAGCAGCACAGCCAGCGCCGGCATCACGTAGCGCAGTGCCCGACCCTTTCTGTCGGTTAACGTCGCGGGCGCGGCGAAGATCAGGACAGCGAAGAAGCTCATGCCGTAAACGCCGAAGAGCGCACCCGCCTGCATGAGCGTGTCAGGCGCGGCGAGGGTATAACCGATCGCGTTCCACGGAAAGCCGGTGAGCACATGCCCGCGCAGCAACTCCACCGAGAATAACGCCAGCGCCAGCACGGCGATGCGCGCAGGGCCGGGCCGCCACACAGCGCCCGCGAGCGCCAGCCCGAGCGCGAAAAACAGCGCCAGCCCGGCCGGCATGATGAGGATGCCCAGCGGCGACATCCACGCGAATTGATCGGCCTGGACGAAAAACGCGAAGCCGATCCAGTAGAGGCTGGCAAAGAAGTAGCCGAAGCCGAACCACCAGCCGAGCAGGCTCGCCCTGCGAAGCCGGGCGCGCATGGTCTCTGCCCGCGCCGCGATGCCGTCGAGCAGCCAAACGACCACGGGCAGCGTCGCGAACATTACCGGCCAAAGGTGCAGCGGGGCCAGCGCGAGCGTCGAGATCGCGCCTGCGCCAAAGCCGAGCAGATTGGCCCGCCAGCCCGCGAGCCTGCGCACGTCAATATCGCTCGCGCGCTCAGGATTCGCGCGGTTTCGCATTGCCCCGCGCGCAGCGCGCTCGTCCAGCATGAGCTGCTCCTTCCTCCATCCGCGCGATCCTGTCTGCAAATCCGGCAGATATGATGACTCCGCGGGCGTTTACCGCAAGCGGCTTTTTGTGAGAGCGAATTGGCGCATTGTGACGCGGGCGGGCATCCCCCGGGGCGGGCTGCCCGTTTTGCTTTCATCACATCGCAACCTGGAAGGCGCTCGCATGACCTCGACCACGCTTTATTACTTGATCGCTCTCGGTGTCGGCGTTGTGGCCGGCGCCTATCTGCCGATGAACGGGCGCTTCGGCGAACAGCTCGGCTCGCCGCTGCTGGCGACGGCAGTGTTCTTCGTGGTCGGCGCGCTCACCGCCGTGACGGTCTGGCTGGTCATCGGCGAGGGCGGAACATGGACACGGCTTTCGCGCGGGTTCCCGCTGTTTTTCCTGTTGGGCGTGGTGAGCTTCGGCATCATCTTCGCGGCGACCTTCTTCATCCCACGCATGGGGGCGGGCGCATATTTCGTTTGCCTCGTCGCCGGGCAGGTGCTGACTGGCATGGCGCTCAGTCATTTCGGCATTTTCGCGCCCGAACGGCTTCCCATCACGCCGCTGAAAGCAGTTGGCGCGCTCGCGGTGATCGCCGGGGTCATCCTCATCCGCGTAGCCGAGAGCAACGACTTGCGCCGCGCCCAGATGAGCGATGCGCCGGCGAGCGAACAGACCCGCGGCGTGCAGCGGTAGCGACGGATTCGGCCGCGACTGCCGCGCCTTCGCTGCCTCCATGCGCCGCGCCATTGTGTTTTTTGCGCGCCAGTTCTTATCAAAAAACCGTTATCGACCATTGCTGAAAATGCTTTAGCGTGGCGGCCTCACGTCGGCGACCCGCCGCAGCAGCTTCCCCATACAGATTTTTCGGCGCTTTCATGGCTCACACAGACGCCCCGGCCAGAGCAGAAACGCAAGGGCGTCTCATCGCTCTGGTTTTGCTGGCGAACTTGCTGTTGGTCATCGGCCTGGAGTGGCACGGGGCGGTTGCGTTCGTTCACGGCGCATCAGCGGCTGTGCTGGTGTTCATCGTCCTCGCAACGCCGCAGGTGGGCTGGTCGCGGCGGATTTTTGTGCTGGTGGGGCTGGCGCTGTTCGCCGGGGCGCTTATCACGCGTTCCGACTGGCTCGAGGTCATAGAAGCCGGGCTGGAGAGCGCAGCGTTCATCGCCGCGTTCTTCACGGCGTCGGCTTGCCTGCGCAACGCCGCCGCCACTTCGCCCTCCATCGCCGGAAGCGGGCGCTACCTCGCGCATCAGCCGCCGGGCCGGCGTTACGCGGCGCTGACGGCGGGCGGCCATCTGTTCGGGATCATCCTGCTTTATGGCGCAATCGCTCTGCTCGGCGGGCTGGCCGAGTCGAGCGCGCGTCGCGAGGAGAACCCGGAAATCCGCCGCATCCGGCTGCGTCGCATGCTGCTTGCCATTCAGCGCGGTTTCGTCTCTACGCTATGCTGGTCGCCGCTGACCTTCTCGATGGCGATTTCAACCACGCTGATCCCCGGCGCGAGTTGGGCGGACGCGTTCGGCTTCGGGCTGATCGGCGCGGCAATCATGGCCGCCTCTGGCTGGGCGCTCGACACAATCTTCAAGCCGCGCCTGTCCGGTCCGCGCCCGCCGGTGCAGCGAGTTGGCACCTGGCGCACACTGATCCCGATGTTCCTCCTGCTGGCCGTCCTGCTCGCAGCCGTTGGCGGACTGTCCGTGGCCACGGGTTTGCGCGCGGTGGCGGTGGTGCTCGTCGCGGTTCCGCTGCTCGCGGCGGGCTGGATCGTCATGCAGAACATGCACCATGCGCCGCTGCGCCGCGTTGCAGAGCGTGCGGCCGGCTATGCCGGCGATCTATTCAACTACCGCTCCGAAATGGTGCTGCTGGCCATGGCGGGCTTTATCGGCACGCTGGGCGCCAAGCTCCTGTTGCCGCTCATGGACGGCTCCAGCCTTGATCTTCTGGCTGTGCCGGGGTGGCTGATCCTACTGGCGATCGTGTGGATCATTCCCCTGACCGGGCTGATGGGTATGAACCCGATCCTTTCGGTCTCGCTGATGGCGCCGCTGTTGCCCAATGCGGAGGCGATGGGGGTCGCGCCCGCGGCCATCATCGTGGCAATCACTTCGGGCTGGGCGCTCAGCGGGGCCAGTTCGCCCTACACCGCGACCACGCTGCTGGTTGGAAGCATCGGCGGGGTCAGCGCATGGCGCGTGGGCGTCTCCTGGAATGGCCTCTACACTTTCCTGTGCGGACTGATACTCTCAGCTTGGGTCATGGCCGTTTCGCTGCTGTGACGCAATTGCCGGAGCTACAGGTGTATTCGCGATCATCGTGATCGGCGTTTGGCGCATTCACGTAGCCGGGTTGTCACAACACAAATACTAATGAAGGATATGGTTGCATGAAAATTAGAGATCGTCTCGAATTCGCTACGAAGCCAGAGCCATTGACGTTTTCGCCGGCCACACTCGTCTCCGAAGCCGTGGCGAAAATGGCGGAAATGGACTACGGCTCGGTTGTGGTGGTTGACGAGCACCGCCGTGTGCTGGGGATGGTCACAGAGCGCGACATTCTCAAGCGCCTCGTTGATAGGGGGCTCGACCCGAAAGAGACCAAGCTCTCCGAAATCATGACGCAGAACCCGCGCGTCGCACGTGCTGACGATAATCTGCTGGACTGGCTGGCGATCATGTCGAATGAGCGCTTTCGCCGCCTACCGATTGTTGACGAGGATGGGCGCGTCATTTCCATCATGACGCAGGGCGACTTCGTCTCGTACACTTGGCCAGACCTTCTGCAAAACGCGAAGCGGCTGACCAGCGCCACAGTGAGCAACAATTACCAGATCATGCTCGTGCTCGGCGGCGTGCTGGTGTATTCCGTCGCGCTGATCGTCGTGCTTCAGGCGATTTGACGCTTCAGTCGTCGCCCTCGCGGACCTGCTGCTCACGCCGTCGGTGCCACCAGACGACGATGCGACGCCGGTAGCGCCGCACGAGCGGCACATCATACGACAGCACCAGCAGCCCGAGCGGCAGCATCCAGAAGCCGACGATTGGCAAGAAGCCCAGCAGCCCACCGATCATGAGCGCGATGCCCAGGCCGATGCGCAGAAGTCGCGAGCGCGGCAGCGCGATCTCCCGATTGCCGAGCCTCACCTTGTGCGTCCACCCGCGGTCGTCCTCGCCCGCTTCACGCTTCGGCTGCTGCGACTTACGCCCATACGTGGTCATCTTGCGGCGCTCCGCCCGTCTCCGGCATGAATTATCGACATGTCTCATTCGCTTAGACGTTGCGAAGCGTCGCCTGGTGCTCTAGTTTCAGGAAGTCGTGGCATGCTCGTGCTCGCGGCGTGTTTTCCCGATCAAGGGAATATTCCCCGGTAGCTCAGTTGGTAGAGCAAGCGGCTGTTAACCGCTGGGTCGCTGGTTCGAGTCCGGCCCGGGGAGCCATATTTGCTTTCGAGAAGCAATACCAAAGAGGCGTGGGCTTAACCGGCCTGGCGCTGGTCGCTGCGCACACCGGCCGCAAGCTGCTGCACGAGCGAAAATACTGCCGGCGCTGTCGCGTCCGTCGCGCGGCCCATCTCGTCGAGGCTGTCAGCAATCGCACTCACGATCGCCGAGCCGACCACCACGCCATCAGCCACTGCGCCGATCGCCGCTGCCTGCTCAGGCGTCTTCACGCCGAAGCCTACCGCCACGGGCAGCGGCGTGTGCGACTTGATCCGTGCGACATTGGCCGCGACTTCGCCGGTGTCGGGGGTGCGCGTGCCGGTGATGCCGGTGATCGAGACGTAATAGACGAAGCCGGAGGTGTTTGCGAGCACGGCCGGAAGGCGCGCATCGTCGGTCGTGGGCGCGGCCAGTCGGATGAAGTTCAGCCCCGCAGCGCGCGCGGGCAG
>CAZNGB010000005.1:0-37049 GCA_964572465.1 uncultured Hyphomicrobiaceae bacterium | reverse complement strand
ATAGCCGTTGACGCCCGCGCCGCTCTCGGTCAATCTGCGCGGGATTTCGCACCGCAACATGCGCGCCGCGCGCCACGGAAAACGCCCCGAATGACCATCCGCAATATCGCCATCATCGCCCATGTCGATCATGGCAAGACCACCCTCATCGATGTGCTGCTGCGCCAGTCTGGCCTGTTCCGCGACAACCAGCAGGTGGCAGAGCGCGCCATGGACTCCAACGATCTGGAGCGCGAGCGCGGCATCACCATCCTGGCCAAGGTAACATCGCTGGACTGGGGCGACGCGCGCATCAACATCGTCGACACGCCGGGCCACGCGGATTTCGGCGGCGAGGTGGAGCGCATCCTCAACATGGTGGACGGCGCGATCGTGCTGGTGGATGCCGCCGAAGGCCCGATGCCGCAGACCAAGTTCGTCGTGCAAAAGGCGCTCAAGATCGGGCTGAAACCCATCGTCGCGATCAACAAGATCGACAAGCCGGAAGAGCGGCACCAGGAGGTGGTCAACGAGGTGTTCGACCTGTTCGCCGCCCTGGATGCCAGCGAGGAACAGCTCGACTTTCCTGTGCTTTACGGCTCCGCCAAGGACGGCTGGATGGCCGAAGATCCCGCCGGTCCGCGCACCGACATGACACCGCTGTTCGAGATGGTTCTGGGCCACGTACCACCGCCCGATGTCGATGACGGGCCGTTCCGGCTGCTGGTCACCACCATCGGCACCGACCCTTATCTCGGGCGCATCCTGACAGGCCGCGTCACCTCTGGCGCGGTCGTACCGAACCAGAGCGTCAAGGCGCTCGCGCGGGACGGCCGCGTGGTCGAGCAGGGGCGCATTTCCAAGGTGCTGGCGTTCCGCGGGCTGGCGCGCGTGCCGGTGGAGCGCGCCGAGGCTGGAGACATCGTCGCCATCGCGGGGCTAAGCACCGCTACGGTCGCCGACACGCTGTGTGCGCCCGAAGTCACAGCGCCAATACCGGCGCAACCGATCGACCCGCCCACGCTGTCCATGACCTTTCGCATCAATGACGGCCCGTTTGCCGGGCAGGACGGCAAGAAGGTGCAAAGCCGGGTGATCCGCGAGCGGCTGTTGAAGGAGGCCGAGGGCAATGTCGCGCTCAAGGTTGAGGAGACCGCCGACAAGGATGCGTTTCAGGTCTCCGGGCGCGGCGAGTTGCAGCTTGCCATCCTGATCGAGACGATGCGCCGCGAGGGCTTCGAGCTGACCGTTTCGCGCCCGCGCGTCGTGTTTCAGACCGACCCGGACACGGGCCAGCGGCTGGAGCCGATCGAGGAAGCCATCATCGACGTCGATGAAGAATATGCGGGTACGGTCGTTCAGAAGCTGTCGGAGCGGCGCGGCGACCTGATCGAGATGCGCCCGTCCGGCGGCGGTCGGCAACGGCTGGTTCTGCATGTGCCCACGCGTGGACTGATCGGTTATCAGGGCGAGTTGCTCTCGGACACGCGCGGTACGGCGGTGATGAACCGGATTTTCCACGGCTATGCGCCTCATCGCGGTGAGATACAGGGGCGGCGTACCGGCGTGCTGATCTCCAACAGCCAGGGCGAGGCGGTAGCTTATGCGCTGTGGAACCTGGAGGACCGTGGGGCGATGATTATCGATCCGCAGGCGAAGGTGTACCAGGGGATGATCATCGGCGAGCACAACCGCGGCAACGACCTTGAGGTCAATGTGCTCAAGGGCAAGCAGCTGACGAACGTGCGCGCGGCCGGCAAGGACGACGCCGTGAAGCTCACCCCGCCGATGAAGATGACGCTGGAGCGCGCGCTCAGCTACATCAACGACGACGAGTTGGTCGAGATCACGCCGGGGGCGATCCGCCTGCGCAAGCGCTATCTCGATCCGCATGAGCGCAAGCGGGCCGAGCGCGCCGCCGAATCCGCCGCGTGAGAGTGGCGGTGCTACGCACAGCGCTCATCATCCTGCTTGGGTTGGCCGCTGCCCCGGCACAGGCGGCGGATATCCGCTTCGCCACCTGGAATATCGCCAATTTCTGGCATGTGCCTGGCGAATACCTCCGCCCCGCGCGCGACGACGGCCCCGGCCTGATCCGGCTGCGCAGCGACCTGGCCGCCATCCGCGCGGTGATCGGCCAACTCGGCGCTGACGTCATCGGCCTGCAGGAGATGGCCTCAACGCAAGCGGTTCGCACGATGTTCCCGGAAGATGAGTGGGGGCTGGTGTTCTCAGGTCGGCTGGCGGACGACGTCGCGAGCGACCCGGACAAACTCGACAGCCCCGAGACCCGCGACATCTATACGGCGCTGGTTTACCGCAGGCATCTCGCCGAGGTAGTCGCGGTGGAGCGGCTGCGCGGCTTGAGCCAGCCGGAAACCGGCGATGACGGCGAGACGCGCTATACCCGCGAGGGCACGGCGGCGAAGCTGCGCATTGGCGGGCGCGAGGTCTGGGTGGCCAGCGTACATCTGAAAGCCGGTTGCGCGCAGGCCAACGATCTGGAAAACCACAGCGATCCCGACCGCCCGTGGGTCGAACGCGCCTGCAAGATCCTCGCCGCACAAATCCGGGTGCTGGAGCGCTGGGTGGACACCAAGATCGCCGCCGGCGAGCACGTGATTCTGCTTGGCGACTTCAACCGCCAGCTTGATCGCAGCGACGATGACGTGCGTGCCGATCTCGACGACAAGGACCCGGCGGATTTGTTCATCACACCGCACCGCCAGAAAATCCTGTGCCCGGCGCACCGGCCGACCCCGCAAGTGAGCGTCGATTATGTCATAATCAGCGAGAGCCTGCGCGGCCGCGCCCGGCTCGGCAACCCCGCGCCAACTGTGCCGGTGATCTCCGAAAAGATCAGCGACCACTGCCCCATCTGGCTCGACATCGACTGGGATTAGAGCGTGCTCCGAAAAGTGGGCACCCGTTTTCGGAAAAAGCGCGCGTCAGCAAAAATCCCGCTCAGCCGAGCATCTCCACCGACGTGATGCCAATCACCGCACGCAGTGCGTGCTCAAGCCGCGCGACCTGCTGGGCGTCAGTTGCGGCAAACGCGATTTCTGCCGACAGTTCACCGCCCTCCTCGCTCAGCACGCTCAGCGCCCGGGGCATCAGGTCGAGCTTGACCATCGGCTGGATGATCCGCGCCAGAATGTTAGCGTCGGCCTCGCCAATCACGCGCAGAACGCGCACAGGCGCGGCGGAGGTTCGGGTCTCAGCGGGAGACACGGAAAACGGCGCGCTCTGTTCAGCGCGCGGTATCGGCATGACGGTCATGGGGTGTGATCCTTCCAGAATACGAGCGGTCAAGAAAAGCGCTGAGAATGCGCGCAATGCCCTGCGGCTCCCGGCCCGCTATGCAGCGGCCGGGCCCTTAAGTCGCAGGGCGCTCGTAATTCGAAGGGCGATCATGCGCCAGACCATGCCGCCAGACACAGCTAATGTCAACCGGCTGAACGCGTCAGCATATCTGGTTCCGGACGCGCCGGACGCGACAGCAGCGATTCGATGGCATCGTCAATGCTCATGCGCCTGTTGAGCACATCGCAGACTGCCGCGCAGATCGGCATCTCCGCCTCATGCTTGCGCGCCAGTTCGACAACAGCGCCTGCGGTGTAAACCCCTTCGCTGACCGAGCGGCGCGCGCCCAGCACCTCCTCCAGCGTGCGGCCCTTGCCCAGGGCCTTGCCAAGCGACATGTTGCGCGATTTCGTGCTGGAGCAAGTCAACATCAGGTCGCCAAGGCCGGACAAACCCGTCAGCGTCTCCGGCTGGCCACCAAGCGCCACGCCGAAACGTCGCAACTCGGCAAAGCCGCGTGTCGTCACAGCCGCGTGGGCGCTGTCGCCAAGCGCGCGCCCGACCACGATCCCGGCGGCGATCGCCAGCACATTCTTCACCGCCCCGCCGATCTGTACGCCGCGAATGTCATCAGTCCAGTAAAGCCGGAAGTTCCGGTGGCCCAGCGCCTCGGCGAGTTCGCGCCCCAGCGCCTCATCCGCCACCGCCAGTGTCAGCGCAGTCGGCAGGTTGCGTGCCACCTCCGCGGCGAAGCTCGGCCCCGACAGCACGCCGAGCGTCGCCCCGGGCAGCATCTTGCCCAGCACATCCGTGAGAAACAGCTGGGTGTCCTGCTCGAACCCCTTGGCGCAGGCCAGCACCGGCGTGCCCGCTTTCAGATACGGCCCGATCTCCGCGGAAACCGCGCGGGTGAATTGCGTCGGCACCGCCATCAGCAAAAGATCACACGTGGCCATTTCTGAGGTCTTGGCGGTCGCGCGGATGCCCCGGTCCAGCGTTACATTCGGCAGATAGACCCGGTTGGCGCGGTGTTCGTTAATGTCCTCGACGGTTTCCAGCTCATAGGCCCAGATAAGCACCTCACGCCCTGCCCGCCGCGCGGATTGCGCAAGCGCGGTGCCCCAGGCTCCGCCGCCAACGACCCCGATCTTCTGATAGGCCATCTCCCGCCTCTCCCGTCGATATAAAAACTAAGCCTTGACCCCCGCGCCGATCGCTTTTGGCGCATTGGCATCCAGCGGCCAGCGCGCGCGCGCCGGCGCATCCAGCGGATCAGCACGCCCGCGCGCAAGCCACAGCGCCCCGGCCCAGGCGACCATCACCGCGTTGTCCGTGCACAGCGCTGGCGGCGGCACATAGACGGAAAAGCCGTTCGCCGCACTCACCTGCTCCAGCGCGGCGCGCAGCGTCGCATTCGCCGCGACGCCGCCTGCGACGACGAAATGGCGTGGCGCGTCCAGCCCTGCTCGCTGCTGATACAATCGCATCGCCGTGGCGGCGCGATCGGCGACCGTTGCGACCGCCGCTCGCTGAAACGACGCGCAGATGTCCGATATGTCCTGATCGCTTGCTGGCGCGAGTGCATTCGCCGCTTGCCGCACCGCTGTCTTCAGCCCGGCAAAGGAGAAATGCGGCTCCGCCCGCCCGACCATCGGCGTGGGAAAGTCGAAACGCCCGGCATCGCCAGTGGCTGCGGCTTGCTCCACCGCCGGGCCGCCGGGATAACCTAGCCCCAGCAGCTTCGCGGTCTTGTCGAATGCCTCGCCGAGCGCGTCGTCCACGGTGGTGCCGAGCCGCTCATACGCGCCGACGTCGCGCACAATGATGAACTGGCTATGTCCGCCGGAAACGATCAGCATCAGGTAAGGTGGCGGCACGTTGTCCGTCAGTCCAACCGTCAGCGCGTGCGCTTCAAGATGATTGAGCCCGATCAGCGGCAGATCATGCACAAGCGCGATCGCCTTTGCCGTAGTCAGTCCGACCAGCAGCCCGCCGGCCAGACCAGGCCCGGCCGTTGCCGCAATGCCCGACAGGTCTGCCCAGCCAAGGCGGGCATCGCGCATCGCGGCGGCGATCAACTGGTCCAGTATCTCGACATGCGCGCGCGCGGCGATCTCTGGCACAACACCGCCGAACGCGGCATGATCGTCGATCTGCGAGCGCACGAGGTTCGAGAGAATCTCCCCGCGCCCATCCGCGCCGCGGCGCACCACGGCTGCGGCCGTCTCGTCGCAACTGGTTTCTATCCCGAGCACGGTCTGGCCCGGCGCTTGTTGGGGGGAGGTCATTTTGATCGGCGTGCCGCTGGCAACGCGGGTTCCAAGCTGGTAAAGGCGTGAGGATAAACAGGTCATGGGTTGGCGCAACAGGAAATTCGAGAGCCTTGGCGAGCCATCTGCATCCTGCGGTTAGGCGGACGCCGGCACACAACATCGACGGAGGAGATGGTTTTGACAGGCGACAAACCGATACGTATTGGCACCCGTGGCAGTAACCTGGCGCTCAAGCAGGTCTATGAATTGCGCGAGCGGTTGTGTGCAGCGCATGGGCTGAGCGAGGCGGATTTCGAGGTCGTCATCATCAAGACCTCTGGCGACATGATCCAGGACAAGGCGCTGCGCGAGTTCGGCGGCAAGGGCCTGTTCACCAAGGAGATCGAGGACGCGCTGATCGCCGGCGACATCGACATGGCGGTGCATTCCATGAAGGACGTCGCCACGGTCGAGCCGGAGCCGCTTGAGATTGTTTGCCTGATGCCGCGCGAGGATGTGCGCGACGCCTTCATCAGCCTGAAGGTCGAACGCCTCAGCGATCTGCCGCAAGGCGCGGTCGTCGGCACATCATCATTGCGCCGCCAGGCGCAGGTGAAGGCGCTGCGCCCGGATCTCGAAGTCATCACCTATCGCGGCAGTGTCGAGACGCGCCTGCGCAAGCTCGAAGAAGAGGTCGCGGACGCCACGTTGCTCGCTGTCGCGGGACTGCGCCGTCTCGGCCACAGCGACAAGATCACCGCGCCGGTCAGCCCGGACGAGATGCTGCCCGCTATCGCGCAAGGGGCTATCGGCATCCAGATCCGCAAGGAGGACGACGCGCGTCGCGAATTGCTTGCCGCCATTCACGATCATCCGACCCATGCCCGCGTCAGCGCCGAGCGCGCCTTCCTTGCCGAACTCGACGGCTCCTGCCGCACGCCGATCGCAGGGCTGGCCGAGCTGGACGGCGACCAAATGCACTTCCGTGGCCAGATCCTGCTGCCCGACGGCTCGCAGGAGTTTCACACCGCGCGCAGCGGCCCGGCAAGCGAAGCCGCCGCGATGGGCCGCGACGCCGCGAGGGAGCTGTTGGAGCGGGCCGGGCCGGAGTTCATGGCCCAGATCGTGTGATGCGCGTGATCATCACCCGCCCGGTCGAGGACGCAGGCCCGCTGGCCGACGGCATCAGGGCGCGCGGACACGAGCCGGTCTTCGCGCCGCTGAGCCACATCCGTCATCAGACGCCGGAGCCACCGCCCAGCCGGCCGGCCGCGACGATCTTCACAAGCAAGAACGCGATCCGCGCACTGGAGGACGTCGCATGGGCGAAGACGCTGCAGCGGCAACCAGCGTATTGCGTCGGCGCGGCGACGGCGGAAGCGGCGCGGCAAGGCGGTTTCCTTCACGTGGTCGCAGGTGGCGGCACGGGCGCGCAGCTCGCCGAACACATCGTCTATATGCACCGCCCCCAAAACGCCCCACTGCTCTACCTGACGGGCGAACATCTCGCTTTTGACATGCAGGAAGCGCTCGGCGCGCGAGGTCTCACGGTCTGGCGGCGGATCGTCTATCGCAACGTGCTTGTGCGGTCGCTGGCCCTACCCGTCACGGTCGGACTGCAACGGGGCTTTTTCGACGCGATCATTTTCATGTCGCCGCGCACCGCCGCGCATTTCGTCGATCTCGCGCAGGCAGCGGGGGTCATCGATCAAGCGGCGCGACTGCGCTTCTTGTGCCTGTCTGGCCAGGTCGCTGCGGCACTGGCTCCGCTCAACGCGCCACAAGTGGCTGTTGCGGCTCAGCCCTCCCTGGACGCGCTTCTCGACTTGTTGGGGCCACGAATGCCTGCGTAGACAATGCCTGCGTAGATCGCGCCGCCGCGCGCGAACTTCTCGCGAAACATTAACCCAAGCCGGATATAGCCAGGACAAGGCAGCATTTGCGCGACGCAGCCTTTCCGGCGATCATGGCGATAGGCCCATGGGCCTGGCATGGAGCGAAACCGATGTCTGACGAGACCAAACCCGGAACCGGAAGCGGCGCGCAGCGGCCGCACGCGACGCTGGACCTGAAGGCTGAGAGCGTTGACGCGCCCGAAACGACGCTGGATGAGAAAACGCAAGCGACCAGCGACGGAGCGCGCGAGCCAGACGACGTGCGTCCCGCGCGTGAAGGCGGCGGTACGGCAAGTTTTCTGACACATCTGTCAGCCGGACTGCTGGGCGGGCTGATTGCTCTGGTCATCGGATACTACGCGCTCGGCAATTTCCGTGACCGGCTGCCGTTTATCGCCGAGCCGAGCGCAGAGCAGATCAAAGCCGCGCAGGCGCAACTGGAACAGCGCATTGTCGAGGTCGCGGAGGACAGCGGAGCGGCGCGCGCCGAGCTAGCGGATCGCGTTGCCGCGCTGGATGCGCGCACCGAAGGCCTGGCGCAGACAGATGATGAGGCCGTTGCCGCGCTCACCGCGCGACTGCAGGCGCTGGAGCAGCAGATTCAGGCTGCAAGCGAGACCACTGGCGATACCGCGCGCGCCGAACAGGTCGAGGCCGTGCGCGGCCGGCTGACCGGAATTGAGGAGAGCATTGCCACGCTACGCGCCGGTCTGGACGACGTGCGCGCGCAAAGCAAGCGCAGCGCCGAACTGGCCCGTAGCTCCGCACAGACCCTGGCGGTCAACCGGCTGCGCCGAGCGGTAGACAGCGGGGGTGCGTTCACGGCGGAGCTGGACGCGCTGCGCCAAGTGGCGGCCGGGCCGCTGGAGGCGGATGTGCTGGCTGCAGCGGCGCAAGACGGCGTGCCGAACCTGCGCGATCTGCGCCAGAGCTTCCCGGAATTCGCCAATAAAGCTCTCGAAGCCGTCGGCGCGACGGGCGATAGTTCGCTCATCGGACAAATCGTGGAAAGCGCCCGCTCGGTCGTGAATGTGCGCCCGGTTGGCGAGATCGAGGGCGACAGCCCCCGCGCCATCATCGCGCGAGTGGAAAACCGGCTGAACGCCGGCGATCTGCAAGGCGTGGTCGAGCAGAGCGACCAGCTTTCAGGCGAGGCGGCGGTTCAGCTGTTGCCATGGATCCAGCAGGTGAAGACGCGGATCAACGCAAACATCGAACTGGCCTCGCTGGAAGCGCGCCTGCTCGACGCCGTCCAGCAATAAGAGGCGTAGCGTCACGCGGCGCTACGAAGAGAGACCGCAAATGCTCAGACTTCTGCTTTATCTGCTCGTGGTCGGCGTCGTCGGTGCAGCAGCAGCGTGGCTTGCGGGCAATCCCGGTAATCTGGCAATCACATGGCTCGGCTACCGTATCGAGACCAGCGTATTCATCGCGATTGCCGCACTGCTACTCGCCATGGCGGCGGCGCTGACGCTATGGAGCGCGCTACGCGGCATCTTCGGCGCGCCCGGCCGGGTGATGGCGCGGATGCGCGCGAGCCGAGAACAACGCGGCCGCGATGCTCTGCGCCAGGGCATCTTCGCCGTCGGCGCGGGCGATGCGCAGCTGGCGGCGCGCTATGCCAGCGAGGCGCGGCAGGTGCTGGAAAACGAGCCGCTCACCCGGCTGCTGCGCGCGCAGGCCGCGCAAATCAGCGGCGACCACGCAACCGCAAGGCGTATCTTCGAGACCATGCTCGATGATGCAGAAACGCGGTTGATGGGCCTGCATGGGCTGTTTCTGGAAGCACAGCGTGAGAACCGGATCGAAGCGGCTGAGCAATTCGCTGCCGGCGCGGTGGAGATCAAGCCTGCCCTGCCCTGGGCTGCCGAGGCGCTGTTCGAGTTGCAATGCCGCAAGGGCGACTGGGCCGGCGCGCTTAACACGCTTTCCTCAATGCGCCAGAACAAGCTGGTGGATCGCCAGACTGCCGATCGCCGACGGGCCGTGCTGTTGACCGCGCAGGCCCAGGCCATGGAACTGAGCGACCAGGATCAGGCCGGCAAGTTGGCGGAGGAAGCGCACGGCCTTGCGCCAAATCTGGTGCCAGCGGCGGAAATCGCGGGGCGCGTACTGGCGGCGCAGGGCTACGTATCGCGCGCGGCGCGGCTGCTGGCGAAGACTTGGGAGCTGTCGCCGCATCCCGATATTGCGCTCACCTACGCTTATGTGCGACCTGGCGACTCGCCGCGCGACCGCCTGAACCGCGTGCGCGCGCTCACTCGAAACAAGCCCGAGCATGTGGAAAGCCGCGTGGCGGTTGCCGCAGCAGCGGTCGACGCCCATGAGTGGGGCGAGGCGCGCGAGGCGCTTGAGCCGCTGCTGGCCGAGCGGCCCTCTCACCGGGTCTGCACGCTGATGGCGCGCATAGAGGCAGGCGACACGCGCAATGCCGGGCGGGTACGAGAGTGGCTGGCACGCGCGCTGCGCGCCCCGCGCGATCCGGCTTGGGTAGCGGACGGCGTCGTCTCGGATCGATGGGCGCCGGTGTCGCCGGTCACGGGCCGCCTCGACGCGTTCGAATGGCGCATCCCCATGGAGCGAAGCGCGCCAGCCGATCAGGACGCGCTTCCGCTGGAGATCGCTGAACTGGAGCGTCTCGAGCAGGCCGAGGATGCTGCAGCCGCGCGGCGCGCTGCAAGCCAAAGCCAGCCGGCCAAGTTGACATCTGCCGATCCTGCTGAGCGGACCAGCGAAGAGCCGGAGGCGGACGGCGACCAGCCCCAAGCAGGCGACAAGCACGCTAAGGAATATCACGGGCCTGCGAATGCCTCGCCCTCACAAACCGACGCCCCGCCGGCAAAACGCCCGCAGGCAAAGAGTGTCCAAGGCACCGAGACTGTGGTTTTTCCGCTACGCGCGCCGGATGATCCCGGCCCAGACAGCTCCGACATCGACGACGACCGGCCATCGCCGACATATGGTGTGCCGGCGAAAAACACACGTTAAGCTTTAGCGTGTATGAATGCTTGCGATGCGGGCGCGAATTCGGGTTGAGATGCCTTGTTCGGATTGAGATGCCTTGCAATCGGCGTATAGCCGGGTTCTGATTGGGTTGAGTGAAGCATCCGTCCGGCTGCGCAGCGCTGCGGGACCGAGGGCGAAAAGGTCGAATGCGATGTCTATGAGGTTCTTGCGTTACGCGATCCCGGTTGTGGTGCTACTCATTGCTCTTGTCATGACTGTTGGCGGGTTCGCTGGTTCTGCGGCCGCGAACGACACGAAAATCGTCGCACGCTACGACATCGCCTTTAATGGCCTGAGCATCGGGACTTTCCGCTTCGAATCCGACTTGAATGGCAATCGGTATTCGCTGCGCGCGGGCGCGCGGATCAGCCTGCTTAACGGCATTCTGTTTGACTGGAATGCGCGCACGGAAAGCGCCGGCCGCCTGACCTCTGGCGGCCCCCGGCCAGAACGCTACACTTTCGGGTTTGAATCCGCCGACCAGGCCGGTTCGGTACGCTTGCGCTTCAATGGTTCTTCGGTGGACTATGTGAACATCGATCCGCCGCCCGAACAAAATCGCGTACCGATCCGGAACAAGCACATGCGCGGTGTCATTGACCCTCTGAGCGCGGTTATCGGCCTGTCGAAATTCCGGCGTCCGGTTGGCGGCGCGCAGTCGTGCGATGAGGCGCTGGAGATATTCGACGGCAAGATGCGCTATGACATCACACTGCGCTACAAGCAAACCCGCCGGGTCAGCAGCGCAGGCTACAATGGGCCGGCTCACGTCTGCAGGGCGAAGTTTCGTGCGATCGCCGGGCACAAGCCGGGTAAGGAAGACACCGGCTTCCTGGAGCGCTCGAACGACATCGAAGTGTGGCTGATCCCGGCGCGAAAAGCGAAGCTGTACGTTCCTTATTACATCTACCTGCCACTGCCGATTGGCTCGGCGTCGCTCACGGTGCAGGAGTTCCGGGTGGAATCAGCCCGAGAGGGCAGCCTGACCGTGATCGGCGCCAGCTAACGCGCGCCGCGAAATTGCGACCCGGCTCTCGGATCACAACGCGCATGTAATGAGAAAAGCCGCGCGATATCTCGGTTCAGCGCGAACGCAGATCGCTTAGATGGACGGATTGTGACATTTGCCTGCACACGGCGATGCAAATGTCTGGAACAAGGACCCACCCGGCCGCCAGGCGCAAAGCTTAATCAAATGCGGTCGGTTTCACATTGCGATCATGTTTTGCTGTTCCTAATTGGCATAAGAGCGGTGTGAAGATCTGCGGGGTGTCCTCGCGCCAGCCACCGCCAATTTTATATGCTCAGCGAGGATGTTTTTCGCTGCGCAAATGCATCATCTTGGCCAATGCGCCAGGAAGACGCTTGAGCCCTGCACCCGGAGCGTACTCGCCGTACACATGCGCTCCAGCCCGCCGGCAATGGGGAAGATATGCCGCAATACCCTCCCGCTTCCGCGCCTCGCACCCATTCCAACCCGCCAGAGCGCCGACCGGACTGCGCCCGCAACGTGACGGCTGTGCTCGGCCCTACGAACACCGGCAAGACGCATCTGGCAATTGAGCGGATGCTCGGCCACGAGACCGGCATGATCGGTCTGCCGCTGCGGCTTCTGGCGCGTGAGGTGTATGAGAAGGTCGCGGCCCGCGCGGGGGCGGAGAACGTCGCGCTGATCACTGGCGAGGAGAAGATCAAGCCGCCCGAGCCGCGCTACCACGTCTGTACAGTCGAATCGATGCCGCAGAACGCCGATGTGGATTTTCTGGCGGTCGATGAGATTCAACTCGCCGGCGATCCTGAGCGCGGGCACGTGTTCACGAACCGGCTATTCCATGCGCGCGGGCGGCTGGAGACGCTGCTGCTCGGCGCGCAGACCATGCAAGGCGCGATCCGCGATCTGCTGCCAGAAGCAAACTTCGTATCCCGCCCGCGCCTGTCCAAGCTGAGCTATGCCGGCCAAAAGAAGATCAGCCGCCTGCCGCGCCGCTCGGCTATCGTGGCCTTTTCCGCCAGCGATGTTTACGCCATCGCCGAATTGATCCGCCGTCAGCGCGGCGGGGCAGCCGTGGTGCTTGGCGCGCTCAGCCCGCGCACGCGCAACGCTCAGGTTGAGCTTTATCAGTCGGGCGATGTCGACTTCATGGTGGCGACCGACGCGATCGGCATGGGCCTCAACCTGGAGGTCGATCACGTCGCATTTGCAGGCCGGCGCAAATTCGACGGGCGCGTGCACCGCATGCTGACGCCGGGCGAGACGGGCCAGATCGCAGGGCGCGCAGGCCGCTACATGAATGATGGCACCTTCGGCGTCACAGGCGAGTGCGAGGCGCTTGACGCCGAGCTGGTCGCCAAGCTGGAGGATCACGACTTCGATCCGGTCAAGATCCTGCAATGGCGCAACGCCAATCTCGATTTCTCGACCCTCCAGGCGCTACAGAACAGCCTGAGCGAGGTCCCGGACTCGCCTCGGCTCCAGCGCACGCGCGAAAACGACGACGTGGCCGTGCTGGAGCGGCTCGCCGCCGACCACGAGATACAGGACGTGACACGCACGAGCGCATGCGTCGCGCGGCTATGGGATGCTTGCCAGGTGCCTGATTACCGCAAGATTTCCGCCGCGACACATACCGAACTGGTCGCCAGCCTGTACCGTTTCCTCATAAGCGATAACGGCCTGATCCCGGAAGACTGGATCGAGAAGCAGGTTCGCCAGGCCGCCTCGACCGAGGGCGATATTGACACGCTGGCGGGCCGGATCAGCCTGATCCGGACGTGGACTTTCGTCTCCAACCGGCCAGGCTGGCTCGCCGACCCGGAGCACTGGCAGGCGCGCACCCGCGAGATTGAGGACAACCTGTCCGATGCGCTGCACCAGCAACTCGCCCAGCGCTTCGTGGACCGGCGCACCAGCGTGCTGATGAAGCGCCTGCACGACAAGAGCGCGCTGGATGCCGAGATCGAGGACGACGGCAAGATCTTCGTGGAAAACCATTACGTCGGCCAGCTTCAGGGCTTCCGATTTACGCCGGACACCCACGCCTCAGGGGCGCAGGGCAAAACCGCGCGGCATGCCGCGTCAAAAGTGCTGACCCAGGAACTGGCGCGGCGCGCGGATAAGTTGGCCGCCGCCAAGCCGGAGACGCTTGCGCTGACGCGGGCCGGCGCGATCATCTGGAACACCGAGGAGGTCGCACGGCTCGAAGCCGGCGAAGACCCGCTGAAGCCGGGCATTCAGCTTATCGCGGACGAACATATGAATGCGCCGGACCGCGAAAAGGTGGTGGCGCGGCTGCGTGTCTGGGTGGACCATCACATCGCCCAGCGGATAAAGCCGCTTGTCGATCTGGCCGGGGCGAGCGACGTGGATGGCATTGCGCGTGGCATTGCGTTCCGCCTGGTGGAAAATTTCGGCTCGCTGAAGCGCGAAACGGTAGCCGATGAGGTGCGCGGACTGGATCAGGATGCGCGCGCGGGCTTGCGAAAATACGGCGTGCGCTTCGGCGCGTTCAATATCTTTGCCCCCGCACTCATGAAACCGGACGCCGCTGAATTGCTGCTGCTGCTGTGGGGGCTGAAGCACGGCACGCAAGGCGGGCTTGATCCGTATGCACTCCCCGAGATGCCGCGCCCTGGCCTGACATCGGTCGCCGCCGATCCCGCTCTGCCGGAAGATTTTTACCGCGCCTGCGGGTTCCATGTCTGCGGCGGCCGGGCCGTGCGGATCGACATTCTGGAGCGCCTTGGCGACCAGATCCGGCCACTGGTCTCATGGAAGCCGGGCGTCGAAAAAGCCGAACCGCCCGCTGGGGCGCTGGGCGGCGGCGCATTCAAGGTGCAGCCGGACATGATGGCTATCCTCGGCTGTTCGCAGGAAGAGTTGAGCGGCGTGCTGAAGGCGCTTGGATATCGGGTGGAGCGAAGGCCGGTGAGCAACGCGCACGCGGCCGAAGCCGAAGCGGGCGCCCAGGCGCAGCAAACACCGCAAATGGAGGCCGCTCAATCTGAGGCCGCACCGCAAACGGAGGACAGCACGCCCTCGCCTGAGACAACCCCGGAGGCAGCAGCCGACGCCGTGCCGGCAGTGGAGCTGGAATACGAGGAAATCTGGCGTCCGCGGCGCAGGCCCGAACGGCGCAAGCGTCCGCGCCAAACCGAGCGTGCGACCCAAGGCGAGCCGCAAGGCGCGCCGGGCCGCGTCAGCCAGCACAACGGCGCAGACACACGCGACGCCAAGCCTGCGCACGACAAGCGTGGGCCGAAGAAAAAGCGCGCAGCGCCGAACAAGAACCAGCCGAAACCGGCGGCGAATGCTGGCAAGAAGCAGCCCCCGGTCGACCCGGACTCGCCTTTTGCGGCGCTCAAACACCTCAAAGAGAAGATGGAGCGTGACATGCAGGAGCGCGCCTGAGTGCCGCGCCAGCGCCGACGCCGCCAGGCCCATCATCCCACCGCCTCGCAGAACGCGCCCGAGCAGCCGGCCGCGGCTGAAGACCCCTCGGAGAGCCAACAACAACGGCTCGACAAATGGCTGTGGTTCGCGCGTTGTGCCCGCACGCGCAGCCTGGCTGCGCGCCTCGTCGAAGACGGCAAGGTCCGCGTCAACCGGCAAAAGATCCTCAAACCCGCTCAAACCGTTCGGCCCGGCGATGTGGTGACGGCAGCTATCGGCGAGCGCGTGCGCGTCCTCAAGATCGCCGCAGCAGGTAGGCGCCGGGGGCCGGCAGAAGAGGCCCGCACGCTCTACGAGGATTTGACGCCGCCGGTTGAACCGGCCTCCTCGGACGGTGAGAGCACGCGCCCCGCATCGGCGCGGCCCATGGGTGCTGGACGACCCACGAAGCGCGAGCGGCGCAAGCTGGATGCCATGCGCGCACACGCCAATCGTGACGACCCAGCCTGAACAACAAATTCGGCGAAAGCGGCCAAATTCGCATCCACTTTAACGATGCATCAATACGTGCATATTACCAATAATACAACCGAGGCGCGCATAGCCTTGCGAACGGATCGCGTTTCGGCCTGCTCCCGCACCCGAAGGAGCCCCGGCATTCCCCGTGTCGGGGCTCCCCCCCTTTATGAGCGCGCGCCCATCAGCGCGGGCCAGCAACGATCACGGCCGCGCCGGAAAGACAAATGACCGCTCCGGCGAGGTCCCAGCGATCAGGCTGAACACCCTCGACAATCCACAGCCAAATCAGCGAGCTCACGATATAGACACCGCCATAGGCGGCATAGACGCGTCCAGCGCCGGGGCTGTCGATGAGCGTGAGGAGGAATGCGAAGGCTGCGAGCGACGCCACGCCCGGCACCAACCACCAAATCGAATGCCCGAGCCGCAGCCACGCCCAGAACGCGAAACACCCCGCGATCTCCGCCAGTGCCGCGCCGCCATATATGAAGGCCGTATACATGGCTTCCGGCCTTCGCGACCCGACGAGCAGCCGCGAGCAACATCAACCGCCGGTGACGCTCATATGGCGGCTGACGGCGGGTTGGTTCCGGTCGCGGTCGATGACGAAGTCGTGTCCCTTTGGCTTGCGCGAGATCGCCTCGTCGATTGCCGCGTTCAGGAGCTCGTTGCCCTCGCTGGCGCGCAATGGTGCGCGCAGATCGGCCGCATCTTCCTGGCCAAGGCACATGTACAGCGTGCCGGTGCAGGTCAGGCGCACGCGATTGCAGCTTTCGCAGAAGTTGTGGGTGAGGGGCGTGATCAAACCGAGTCGTCCGCCGGTCTCGGCGACCTGCACATAGCGCGCCGGGCCGCCGGTCTTGTAGGGAATATCCTCAAGCGTGAAGCTCTCGCCGAGGCGCGCGCGCACCGTGGACAGCGGCAGGTACTGGTCGGTGCGGTCGCCGTCGATATCGCCCAGCGGCATGGTCTCGATCAGCGTCAGGTCCATGCCGCGGCCATGCGCCCAGCGCAGCATGTCCTCGATCTCGTGCTCGTTGACGCCCTTGAGCGCAACCGCGTTGATCTTGACCTGTAGTCCGGCCGCCTGCGCGGCATCAATCCCAGCCATGACCTGATCCAGGCGGCCCCAGCGGGTGATCTGCTGAAACTTCTCCGGGTCGAGCGTGTCCATCGAAATGTTTACGCGGCGCACGCCTGCGTCAGCCAACTCCTGCGCAAAACGCGGTAGCTGGCTACCGTTGGTCGTCAGGGTCAGTTCTTCCAATGCGCCGCTATCGATGTGCCGGGACAGCGAACGGATCAGCCACATGATGTTCCGGCGCACCAGCGGCTCGCCGCCGGTCAGTCGCAGCTTGCGCACCCCTCTGGCAATGAAGGCCGAACAGAGCCGGTCCAGTTCCTCCAGCGTGAGCAGGTCCTTCTTCGGCAGGAAGGTCATGTTTTCCGCCATGCAATAGACGCAGCGGAAATCACACCGGTCGGTCACGGAGACCCGCAGATAACTCACCCGACGGCCAAACGGATCAATCATCGGGCTTTGCCCATCCGCCATGTGCGAGTCGATATCCATGATCGCGTCTCCTGCCTGTTGAATCTGTTTATAATCCCAAGCTTGGCGCTCAGGTTTAGACTAGCATCAGATTGGAACGACTAAAAGCGCAAGCTGAGGATCACGGCCATTTCACCACGGGCGGCATCGAAGACAGGATCGAGTCGACATTGCCGCCAGTCTTCAGCCCGAAAATCGTCCCGCGATCGTAAAGCAGGTTGAACTCGACATAGCGTCCGCGGCGGATCAGTTGCTCTTCGCGCTGCGCATCGTTCCATGGCATGTGCATGTTGCGCCGCACCAGATCGGGATAGACGTCGAGAAAGGCGCGGCCAACGTCCTGGGTAAAGGCGAAATCGGCATCCCAGTCGCCGCTGTTCAGATAATCGTAGAAAATGCCGCCGATACCGCGCATCTCGCCGCGATGTTTCAGATAAAAATACTCATCGCACCATCGCTTGTAGTGATCGTAATCGGCAACCTCATGCGCCTCGCAAGCAGCACGCATCGCCGCGTGGAACGCGCGCGTGTCCGGATCGTCCTGCGTGCGGCGCGCATCGAGCACCGGCGTCAGGTCCGCGCCGCCGCCAAACCAGCTTTTTGTCGTGATGACGAAGCGCGTGTTCATGTGAACAGCCGGCACGTTCGGGTTGTGCATATGTGCGATCAGCGAGATGCCAGAAGCCCAGAAGCGCGGATCTTCCGCTGCGCCGGGGATTTGCTCGGCGAATTCCGGCTTGAACGTGCCATGAACGATGGAGGTGTGGACGCCGACCTTCTCGAACACGCGGCCTGTCATGATCGACATGACGCCACCGCCGCCGGGCGCGCCAGTGTGGTCGGTGCGATCCCATGGGGTGCGCTCGAAGCGGCCCGCGGGCTGGTCCGCCTGTGGCCCGTCGCTTAACTCGTTCTCAAGTTGCTCGAAAGCGCTGCATATCTGGTCGCGCAACTCCGCGAACCAAACACTGGCGCGCTCGCGCTCGTCGGAAAGGGTTGCATGGATCGAATGGTCTTCGTGGGTCGCGCGCTGCAGGCTCATGGCAATTCCTGTGTCGGGAAACTGTTGGTCTGCCGTAACCCTTCACCTAACACCATTGCAGCGGCCATCGCAACGTTGAGCGAGCGCAGCTCCGGGCGAACCGGAATAGTGAGGCGATGATCAGCGGCGTCGTGCACGGATTGCGGCACGCCGGCGCTTTCGCGGCCAAGCAGCAGCACATCGCGCGGCTGGAATGTAAAATCGAGATAAGCATGTTCCGCATGTCGCGAGAGCAGCACAACCCGCCTGCCCTCGGCCCGCGTCTGGGCGAGAAAGGCGTCGAAGCTCGGGTACCGGTGAATGCCCACATGCTGGAGGTAATCGAGGCCCGCGCGGCGCAGCGCCCGGTCCGACATATCGAAGCCCGCGGGCGCTATAATGCTCACCTCAACCCCGACGCAGGCTGCCATCCGAAGGATTGTCCCCGTATTTTGGGCAATGTCCGGTTGATATAGTGCCAGCCGCATGATCGCTTTGTCCTGGCGGCGCGTCCTCGGAAAATTCGTGTTGTCCGAAAAACCTGTGACCAATGCGCCACTTTGTCACCGCTTCTAAGCTAGACTCACTCCAACCTGTGACAATATAAGGTCGAGCGATATTGAAAAGTCGTGCTGTTGGCGCGAAGGCACGCGCGCCGTGCACTGCTCTGCTCCTGGGAAACATCCGCAAGGCAAACGCGAAAGGACGATTCATGGCGACTGCTGCCGACGAGCCGAACAGGCGTGACTTCATCCACATCGCGACGACGGCGTTCCTTGTGATCGGCGGGGCAGCGGCGCTTTGGCCGGCAGTCGACCAGATGAACCCGAGCGAAGCGACGCTGGCTGAAGGCACCATCGAGGTCGATATCGCGCCGATATCGGAGGGACAAGCCATTACCGTGATGTGGCGCGGCAAACCGGTGTTTATCCGCCACCGCACGCCGGAAGAGATCGAAGCCGCACGGGCCGTTGACGTCGCCGAACTGAAAGATCCTCAAGTGAACGCGATGGGTGAGGTCGCGGGGTTGCCCGCCACCGACGAAAACCTGACGCGCCAGGGGTATGAGCAGTGGCTCATCCTGGTTGGCATCTGCACGCATCTGGGCTGCATCCCGAAGGGCAACAAGCCCAGCGAGAACCGCGGTGAATTCGGCGGCTGGTTCTGCCCGTGCCACGGATCGCACTACGATACCGCCGGCCGTGTGCGGAAAGGCCCAGCGGGACGTAATCTGCTGCTGCCGCTTTATACGTTTACCACGGACACGTCGATTCAGCTCGGTTAAGGACCTGCGAACATGAAGCCAGAGACCACCTATAAGCCGAATAGCGCATTTGAGCGTTGGCTCGACGAGCGCCTGCCTGTTCCTCGGCTGCTCCACGACCAGATCACGGCCTTTCCGACGCCGCGCAACCTTAATTATCTGTGGACCTTCGGCGGCATTCTAACCTTCGTACTGATGGTCCAGATCATCACCGGCATCATCGCCGCCATGCATTACGTGCCGAGCGTCGACATGGCATTCGAGTCCGTCGAGCGGCTCATGCGCGACGTGAATTATGGCTGGTTGATGCGTTACACGCACGCCGTCGGCGCATCGCTGTTCTTCCTGGCTGTGTATGTTCACATTTTCCGCGGTCTCTATTACGGCTCCTACAAGGCGCCGCGCGAGGTTCTGTGGATACTCGGCGTCATCATCCTGATCCTGATGATGGCCACCGCATTCATGGGCTACTCGCTGCCGTGGGGACAGATGAGCTATTGGGCGGTGACGGTGATCACCAACCTGTTCTCCTCGCTTGATCAACTCATCCCGGGATTGGGCACCACGCTCGTGCAGTGGATCTGGGGCGGCTTCTCGGTCGGTGACCCGACGCTCAACCGGCTGTTCAGCTTGCACTATCTGTTTCCGTTCCTGATCGCGGCTTGCGTCGGCCTGCATATCTGGGCTTTACACGTGCCGGGCAACAACAACCCGACCGGTGTCGCGGTGAAGGACGTCAAGAAGGAGACGGTCCCGTTCCATCCGTACATGACGGTGAAGGATGGCTTCGCTCTGACCATCTTCATGATCGTGTTCGCCTACTTCGTGTTCTACATGCCCAACTACCTCGGTCATGCCGATAACTACATCCCGGCTGACCCGTTGGTGACGCCGGCGCATATCGTGCCTGAGTGGTACTTCTTGCCGTTCTACGCGATCCTGCGGGCGGTGCCGGATACTCTTGGCGGTGTGATCCTGCTGTTCGGGTCTATCCTGGTGCTGTTCTTCGTGCCGTGGCTGGACACTTCGCGGGTTCGCTCAACCAGCTATCGCCCGCTTTACCGGCCCTTCTTCTGGCTCTTCGTGTTCACCTGCATCGCGCTGGGCTATCTGGGCGCAAAGCCGGCCGAAGGCGGCTATCTGATCGCAACGCGGCTGTTCACGGCATACTATTTCATTCACTTCCTTGTCGTGATGCCGGTGGTCGGGATCATCGAGCGTCCGAAGCAGCGGCCCGGAAGCATCGCGGAAACCATCTATGGCCCACAAGAAGGTCGCGGCGCCGCGCCTGATGCGGTACCCGCAGCACCTGAAAAGCGATAACGGGAGCAAGATACCGGCCATGACTTACAGCTTAATGCGCTTCCTGTCGCCCGTCCGCGCCGGCCTGAGCACCACCGCCCTCGCGGTGGCGCTCTCCTTGACCGGAGCCCCCGCCGATCGCGCTCTCGCAGCCGGGGCGACCGCGGACATCGAAAAGCAGGATTGGACGTTTGCCGGCCCGTTCGGCTACTACGATCAGGACCAGCTTCGCCGCGGCTTCAAGGTTTACAAGCAAGTTTGCTCATCGTGCCACGGCATGAACCTGCTGTACTATCGTAACCTCGGCGACGAGAGCGGCCCCAATTTGCCGCAAGCGCAGATCGAAGCTATCGCCGCGGATTATACCGTGACGGACGGTCCGAACGACCAGGGAGAAATGTTCGAGCGCCCGGCCACGCCAAATGACGTAATTGTTAATCCGTACCGGAACGAGCAGGAAGCCGCGCTGGTGAACAATGGCATTGTGCCGCCGGATCTCTCGGTGATCGCCAAGGCGCGCGCTGTTGGGCACAACGTGGCGTGGTACATGGCACCTGTTGCGATCGCACAGGACCTCGTGACGATGTATGCCGAGGGCGGGCCGGACTATATCTATGGGTTCCTGACGGGCTACGAGTTCCCGCCGCCCGAGGATGTCAATGTGCAGCCAGGCCTGCATTACAACACTGTCTATCCGGGCAACCAGGTCGCCATGCCGCAGGTTCTCTATCCTGATATTGTGGCTTATGACGACGGAACCCCGATGACAGAGGAGCAGTACGCCAAGGACGTCACGGCGTTTCTGATGTGGTCGGCGGAGCCGAAGCTGGAGGAGCGCAAGCAGATGGGCGCGAAGGTGTTGCTCTATCTGTTCATCCTCGCGGCGCTGCTCTACATGTCAAAGCGCCTGCTCTGGCGGCGTCTGAAGCAGTAGGCGGGTCGGGCCCAAACCCGGAGACAGTGCAAACGAGCGCGGCCTTGCCGAAGGTCGCGCTTTTTCTATTAGGCGCGGCCGCCGGACCAGAGCCGGTTCGATGAAAATGGAGTTGCTAAACAGGGTCTAAGTCCCAGTTTTCTCGCACTTTCTGACGCAGAAGCGGTTCCTGCTTTTTTTTGAAAGTGCTCTAAGCTGACCCTCCACGCTTGAGACGCAGCCGCTGTGCCTGCGCCAGCTTGGCCATCTTGCGCAAACGCGGCTCGGGCAGCCGCAAGGCCAGTTTCACCCACCGCTCACCGATCTCTTCCATCTCCGCGCGAGACACTGGATGCGCTGTACGGCGGGCTTCGAAGACGTTGAATACGGCATCGAACCGCTCCGACATCCAGGCGAGTTGCCGGTCCATTGTACTCACGCCATCGCCATCCGCCGCGATCGCATTGACCAATTCAAGCTCGTGGAGCTGCCGCGCGCTGAGGATCGGGCTGTCAAGGATCATGCGCTCCGCCCGCGCCTGTCCCAGCCGGCGCGACAGAAACGTATAGGCACCCATGCCCGGGAACAGCCCATAGCTGACCTCCGGCAAGGCAAACCGCGCGCCCTCTTCCGCAACGATCACATCGCAGGCCATCGCGGCCTCGAACCCGCCGCCCAGCGCATCGCCGCAAACCAGCGCTGTCGTCACCATGCCGGCTTCACAGGCATGATAGTTGCGGTAGCACACGTCGATGCTGGCCATTGCATAAGCCCGCAGCGCCTCCTCATTCCCCTCCTCCACGCAGGAGACAAAGAATTGCAGGTCGCCACCCATGCTGAACACGCTTGGTGTGCGCGAGGCGAGTACGGTAAAGCGCGCCGCCAGCGCGGCGTCGGTGGGGCTCTCGCGGTAGAACGCCCGCAGCACACGCTGCACCGCCTGAATATCCTTCAGCATCTGCGGTGTGTAGGACGGGCGCTCGTGGTGAATCTGAAACCCCCACACTGCGCGCATTGCCGGATCGTATTCCAGCTCCAGCTCTCGCAGTTCCAGCGCCTTCAGTCGCACCGCCAGCCGCGCCGCGGCTTCATGCTGCACGTCGCTAGCATCAGGCTGGGATATGGGCGGATTTTCGCGGGATCGACCCGCCTGCGTCAAACAGTCTTGCGTCTGCTGGTCTTTGAGGGCGTCAGTCTTGAAGCGGATGGAGGAACCGCGCAACGGTTCTACGTCGACGAGATGGATAGGCAGTCTCATTTTGGTCTACTCGTTTACGGTTATGCAACTTTCGGTAGCACGTTTTAATGACCCCTGCCAGAGGCAAGAACATGGCGCTGGGAAAGACATTTGTTGGAGCCAGCGAGGCGTTACCAGCTAACAAGGCGAATTCTGCCGCAAATTTTACGAAAATTTAAAGCTTATCTTCGTTCGCTAATCAGACCACGGTTAAGTTTCGCCAAAGTGATATCAAGCTGATTGCTCGCATGGCGTGTAGACTTGTGTTCACCCGAATGAAACAACTGTGTGGCAGCGTGTACGGGATTTAGCAGCCATAAGCAGATTATGCCGGAAAGCTCCTACATCGCCATTATCGATGATCTGTCGGCAAACCGGGCGTACATGGAGCGGCTCGCGCGGTCGGTTGAAGACGTGGGCAGGGTCACGAGTTTCGCGAGCGCACCCGAGGCGCTGCGCGATTTCGCCGCAGACCCGCCGGACCTGATCATTACCGATTTCAACATGCCGGAAATGAACGCCGCACAGTGCATCACATCTCTGCGCAGGATTTCTGGCCTGGAGGACACGCCCGTGATCGTGGTCTCCGGCTATGAGCAGCGCGACATCCGCTATGAGGCGCTCGAATGCGGCGCAACGGATTTCCTCGTGACGCCAGTAGACACCATCGAGTTCCGTACCCGCGCGCGCAATCTTCTGATGCTTGGCATGCACCAGAAGCTGCTGCGCAGCCGCACCTTTGCGCTACAGGATCGGCTTGTGAACGACCGTCTGCGCTCGCTGGAGACGCTCAAGCGCACGCGTGAGCACATGCTCGGCGTGATCGATTCGGTTCCGGCAATGGTCTACGCGATGGACAAGCATGGGAATTGCACCTTCGCCAACCAGTACTGCTTTGATTTTGCCGGCATCGAGGAAACGGGAACTCTGGGCGATCTCAACGACCTGTTCGCCGCGATCTCGGCGACCGGCGTTCTGGCAAACCTGACGCGCGGCATGCCCCAGCAAGCCGAGGTCACACTGGTCGACGCAAGCGGACAGCCGCGCGAATTCTTCGTGGTTGCGCGCGAAACAGGCTCATCCGACCATGGCAGCTTGACTACGGTCGTCTCTGCGCTCGACATCTCCAGCGTCAAGGTGGCAGAGCGGTCGCTGCGCATCGCCAAGGAGGAAGCTGAGTCCGCCAACCGTGCGAAGAGCAACTTCCTCGCCAATATGAGCCACGAGTTGCGCACGCCAATGAACGCGATCATCGGGTTCACCGACATGATGCGCTCTGGCGTTGTCGGCGAAGCCCCAAACGAGAAGTATACGCAATACCTCGACAGCATCCTTTATAGCGCACGCCACCTGCTCTCGATCATCAACGGCATCCTGGACTTTGCCCAGATGGAGGCTGGCAAGACACGGATCGAAGAAACCGTGTTCTCCCTGCACAACTGTCTGCGCCAAGTGGCCGAAATGCTGAACGCGCAGATTTCGCAGTCCGCTAACACGCTGATTCTGCCAGAAGACGCCCAGATCATGCTCTGGGCCGACGAGCAGAAGCTGCGCCAGGTGCTCATCAACATTGTCTCCAATGCGAACAAGTTCACCAAGGCGGGACGCATAAGTGTCGATGTCTGTCGCGCGGGCAATCGGCGAAAAGGAGCGCGGCCGCCCCGAGAGGGCGTGGAAATCCGCATCACGGATACCGGGCCCGGCATGAGCGATGCCGAGAAGAAAACCGCTCTCACCAGCTTCGGCCAGATCCTGGAGCACACCTTCGAGAAGCCGCAGAACGGCACAGGGCTGGGCCTGCCCATCTCGGCGGGCTTCATGAAGCTGATGGGCGGCTCACTTGAGCTCGACAGCGTCAAGGGCGCGGGCACAACCGTGCGTCTGTGGCTGCCCGAACGCAGCGTTGTTCGCACCGAGCGCGCGTGTAGCTCGACGCTGGGTGAACGGCCATGCCACGCCGGCGCTGGATCATGACGGCGCTGGCACCGATAACCGCACCGCTGCGGCTGGCCAGTAAAGCCGCATCGCGCTGGCGTCGCGCACTCACAATCGCGCGCCATGCCGAGCCGCTCGAGTTTGAGCAGCTCGCCGTGCGGTATGTGATCGGGCTGTTCACCACAAGCTGCGCGCTCTTGTCATGGTATTACGACACCCTCGCCCCGTGGCAGCTCGCCGCGCTCGCCATTTTCATTCCGATAGCCTGGATTATCGCTGCCAGCTTCATGCTGCATTATGTCCTCTGGCCGCAACGCCGGGTCGAACGCCGCACCGCGACCATCATTTTCGACGCCGTCACGCTATCGCTCTTCATCTATTTCGGCGGCGAAGCGGCATCGGTTTTTTTCCCGGTTTATCTCTGGGTGATCCTGGGCAACGGCTTCCGCTTCGGCATCGGCTACATGCTGGCCTCCATGGCGGCGAACGGCTTGTGCTTTGGACTGGTCATCGCCGCCACACCGCACTGGAAAGCCGACTGGGCATTCGCCAGCGGCGTCCTGCTGTCGCTGCTGATCATCCCCCTTTACGTTGCCCGGCTGATACGTGCGCTGCGAAACGCCATGGCCGAGGCCGAGGCGGCAAACCGGGCCAAGAGCGAATTCCTGGCAACCATGAGCCATGAGCTTCGCACACCGCTCAATACCATCATGGGCCTCGCCCAGGTGCTCGACAAGACCGCGAACAGCCCACAGGATCGCATGTCGGCGATGTCGATCAATGGCGCGGCTACGCGGCTGCTGGAGATGGTCGATGCCATTCTCGACTTCCAGAAAATCGAAAGCCAGGGCGTCACCCTGAGCGAGGCGCCCCTCAGCGTCACCGAGTTGCTCCATGAGACGGAAACCTTGTTGCGGCCGCTCGCACACCAAAAGGGGCTGGCGCTGCATGTGCGCTTCGCAACGCCGCTGCCTGCGCGGATCCGTGGCGATCACGACCACCTGAAGACGGTGCTGCTGAACCTCGCGGGCAATGCCATCAAATACACCGAACTGGGGCATGTCTGGATCAAGGTCGCGCATACCGCCGGCAGCGCGGATGAAATGCTCCGTATCGAAATCCACGACACCGGCCCGGGGATCGCCGAGAGCGAGCATGATCGGCTGTTCGAGCGTTTCACCCAAGCGGCGCAGAACCGCCGCAGCAAGGAAGGCGGCGTCGGCCTTGGGCTATCGCTGGCGCGCTCGCTCGTTGAGCTCATGGGCGGGGAGATCGGCTTTGCCAGCGCGCCGGGCAACGGCTCGACCTTCTGGTTCGAGGTGCCGGCTGAAACGGTCGAGGAGACGGCAGACGCCGCGCCCTCGTCCGAAATCGCGCTTGTGGTCCGGCTCCAGGACCGCCAGCGCCTGCTGCCGGGCTTGCGCGCGCAGGGGCTCCAAACCGGCAAGACCATCGCGAACCCCCGCGACTTCATAAAAGCGCGCGCGGCGTCCGGCGATCTGTGGCGTTATGTTCTGGTGATCGACGAACTGGAGCTGGATGAGCGCGCGATCGCTGATATCCGCGAAGCCCTGAGCACAGCGCCGATCCCCCCAGCGCTGATCGTCACCGAGGACAGCCACGCTCTGGACGACTGTGCAAACGCCCGGCTGAACCGGGGCCGCCATCACGACGCCGCGCTGATCGCAGCCGTTGCCGAATGGCACGACCGAAAGCCGCGCGCGCCGACAACCGAACATGAGGCGCAGCCGAGCGTAGCACCCTTGAATATTCTCGTCGCTGACGACAACCCGTTCAATCGCGAGGTCGCGAAGAAGCTGCTCGCGCTGGAGGGCCACCGTACGGTCTTGGCCACCAATGGCGAAGAGGCGCTTGATGCGCTGTTGCGCGGGGTCGTGGATATCGCGCTGCTCGACATCAACATGCCCGGCGGCGATGGCATTGAGATCTGCAAGGACTACCGGCTCACGGTCGAACCGCAGGCGCATATCCCTGTCATCGCCATGACAGCCGATACATCGGCATCAATGCATGAGAAGTGTCTGCGCGCCGGCATGGCGGCGGTGCTGCACAAGCCGGTGCAATTGAACGAACTGCGCGAGACGATCCGCGCGCATGTGCAATCCGCTGCGGTTCCGGCGGCATTCAAGCCGAAAAGTGAGGGCGAACCGACCGATTTGCCGGTGATCGATACCCGCCAGCTCGACGAGATGATCGGTCTGTTCGGGCGCGAGGCATTCCGCACCGAAATGGCCGCGCTGTTCGAGGCCGACTTCGAGCGGCATCTGGAGGCGCTGCAAGCTGCGATTAGCCAAGGCCACCGGACCGCCGCACGCGATGCCTTGCATGCGCTCAAAAGCTGCGCGAATACCATCGGCGCGGTGCGACTAGCGGCCTGGTGCAGCGAGCGGCGTGAGGCGAATGCTGCACCGGATGCAGGCCTCGCTGCTCGGATCGGCGCGGAATATGCCGCATTCCAGCGCGCGTTCTATTCGCGTATCGGCTCTTCAGGCGAGCAGCCTCCTGCGGCTCTGAAGAGCACCGCCGAGGCCGCGCGGCCGTCGGGTTAGAGCCTGTGCGGCCAGATCACGCGCGCGTTGGCCTCACCAGCCGCCCGGTAGTCAGCCGCGTTGTCCACGTCACTGAGCTCGTCGGCAAGCGCGACGCGCAAGCCCCAGGCTTCGAGGTTAGTAAGGGTGTCGCTGCGCGCATGCGGGCCAGACCAGCGCACGCCTTCGAACATTCCGAGCGGTCCCGGAACACGCCGCAGCCCGATCAGCCAGTAGCCGCCATCAGGCGCCGGGCCGACCACCGCATCCGCGCCGCGCAATGCCCGAAAGGCCCGCGCAATCCGCGCCGCCGTGATGCCGGGGATATCGCTGCCAACGATCAGAACCGGTCCCGGCCGCGCCTGCGTGAACACATGCGCCATACGCGCGCCCAGATCGCCCTTCCCTTGCGAAACGCGCGGCAGGTCCGCCGGCCACCAGCGCGCGCTGTCCGCTGCTTCCGGCGCAACGGCCAGCACCAGCCGCCAGCGCGGATCGCGCAGCCGGCGGATCACCGTGGCTGTGTTATGCCGGTAGAAGCGCGCAGCGGCCATATCACCAATCTCGCGCGCAAGCCGCGTCTTGACCCGGCCCGGGCGTGGCGCCTTTACCATCAGGAAGACGGACGGCCGCTCAACCATACAGCTTGACGATATAGCGCGGCGGCACGCGCATGTAATAAAGCGTCAGGCAGGAGAGATTGCGCAGCATCCGCAGGATGTAACCATCGCGCTGATACCGCACGGCGCTGGTCGTCGCCCGGCTGCGCAGGAAGCACAGGTCGCGCCGGCCGATGCGCCGCACGAGATCGACATCCTCCATCAGTGGCAAGTCGCGAAAACCTCCGAGCTGCTCATAGTGCGCGCGCGAAATCAGCAGCCCCTGATCGCCATAAGGCAGCCTGAACAGCGCACAACGCGCGCTCACCATCGCCTCCAGATAGCGCGGGCGCGCCCCACGGTCATCAAGAGCGAAGCGAAAGGCTGCCGCCTGCGGCCGCTGTGCCCGGACCGTCTCGTGGATAAAGCGTTCGGCCTCGCGGTGCCAGTCATGCTCGAGGACCGTATCGGAGTGGAGGAACAACAGCCAGTCACCCTTCGCGGCACGCGCGCCCTCGGCAAGTTGCGGCCCGCGGCCCTGCGGCGCGTGAACGAGTATCGCCCCCACGGCTTCTGCGATCTGCGGCGTGTCATCATGTGATCCGCCATCGGCGATGATCACCTCGCGCACCACGCCCTCGACCACGCCGGGCACCAGCGCGGCCAGACTGCGGCCCAGTTCGCCTTCGGAATTAATTGTTGGGATCACCACCGAGATCATGGCGCGGATGATACGTCTGGCGCGTTTGTCCACAAGCAATTTTTGCTACGCCCCCGCAGATGTTCTTTATTTGTTCGATAGCTTGGGCTAACCTCGGACTATGAGAGCGCGAACGCCGAAAGCCCCGATCCCCAGCCCACAGGACGCAGAAACCGCCGTGGCCGAGCGCCGCCGTGGGCGCGGCGCGTGCTCCAACGCCGCCGGGCGCTATGAAAGCGAGCGGCGCGATGTCTTTGACGACGGGTGGGAGAGCATCGGTGACCTGGAAGCCTTCAAGACCGAGGTGCGCGAGGAAATGGCGCGCAGCATCATCGCCACCAACGACAGCCCGGATATCGGCTTCGACCAGTCGATCAATGCCTATCGCGGTTGCGAGCACGGCTGCATCTACTGCTTCGCGCGCCCAACCCATTGCTATCTCGGGCTTTCGGCAGGGATCGACTTCGAAACCAAGCTGACTGCCAAGGTGAACGCGGCGGAGGTGCTGGAAAAAACGCTGACAAGCCCGCGATACCGCGTGAAGCCGATCATGCTGGGCACCAACACCGATCCTTATCAGCCGATCGAGCGCGAGCGGCGCATCACCCGCGAGCTCCTGGAGGTGCTGGCAAGCGCACACCATCCGGTGGGGATCGTGACGAAGTCGGCGCTGGTCATACGCGACCTGGATATTTTGGCGCCGATGGCCGCTGAAGGACTAGTGCATGTCGGCATTTCGGTGACGACTCTGGACAACCGGCTCTCCCGCTCGATGGAGCCGCGGGCGAGTGCGCCGGCCAGGCGGCTTGAGGCGATCCGCGCGCTGAGCGAAGCCGGTGTGCCAGTGCGCGTCATGGCCGCGCCGATGATCCCCGCCCTCACCGACCCGGAACTTGAGCGCATCCTTGAGGCGGGCGCTGCGCATGGCGCAAGGACGGCCAGCTATATCTTGCTGCGCCTGCCATCGGAGGTCGCACCGCTGTTCCGCGAGTGGCTCGCCGAGACCTATCCGCGTCGCGCGCGGCGCGTGATGACGCTGGTGCAGGACACGCGCGGCGGCAAGGACTACGATTCGCGCTTCGGCGTGCGTAAACGCGGTGAAGGCCCCTACGCCCAACAGCTTGGTACGCGCTTTGCCATTGCCCTGCGCCGCTTCGGCCTCAAGCGCGATCATCCACCGCTGCGCACCGATCTGTTCCGGCCGCCCGCGCCGCGTGGCCAACTCGACCTGTTTGCGCCGCCTTGATCTTGCCGCGCGAATCGGTGCTGCTATGGCCGCTGGTTCAGGCGGGTGGGCAATGCCGGATTTCATGCTCGAAGAAACAGCGCGCGCTCAGCACCGCGGGCTGGTAGCCGGTCTGGATGAGGCCGGGCGGGGCCCGTGGGCGGGGCCGGTCGTCGCGGCGGCAGTGATACTGGATGCGCGCCTGGCGCTGGATGGCCTGGATGACTCCAAGCGCGTCGCGGAAGACGCGCGGGAGGCGCTGTTCGCGGAAATTGCCGCCAAGGCCATTATCGGCGTGGGCGTGGTCGACGTTCCGACGATCGACCGGCTCAATATCCTCCACGCAACGATGCGTGCCATGCAAATCGCCTTCGCTAAGCTGCCGAAGGCCGCGCAGTGCGCCCTGATCGACGGGAACCGCGCGCCCGAATTGCCCTGCCCGGCGCAGACCGTGATCGGCGGCGACGCGCGCTCCGCCTCGATCGCCGCGGCCTCCATTGTCGCCAAGGTCACGCGCGACCGGCTGATGCGCGACCTCCATGCCGCTTTCCCGGCCTACGGCTGGGCGCGCAACAAGGGCTACGGCACCCGCGAACATGCCGCCGCGCTGAGCCAACACGGAGTCACGGCGCACCACCGCCGCTGTTTTGCGCCTATCGCCCGACAGCTCGAAGCTGACCGGATGCGCTGAGCGCCGGGTGTGCCGCATCGGCCACGGCGGCGCGCGAAATCCGCAGTGCGCTTGTGAATGTCCGCGCCTTCCAGATGAAACCAGCCGGGCCGGCTGCTATCAGCCGTGATTATTCGCAATATAAGGTTCAAGGAAGATGCGCCTGAGTGCTCCCTCCCGCTTGATATTTTTGCTGTCGGTCATCCTCGTGACGCTCGTTATCCTGACCCGGTATTTCGGCGTCGAGATCCCGGTGCTGACGACCATTGTCGCGCGCAGCCCGTTCGAGATTCTGCTGGTCGCTTGGGCGCTTTTATTCCTGGGTGTGACGTTCCGTCTCTAATGCGCAAGGCGCGCCGGCGCATCGGTTAACATTGTGAGGCTTGCCAGTTTCGCTTAGGCTTAGGCCTGCTCGTCACACCCGCAAATGAGGCCGGATACCGTCATGCGCCGTCTCTTCAGGTCCGCCATCGCGCTGGTCACGGTGTCCGCCCTCGTGCTGACGGCAACAGCGCCGAATCTGCCCGCCATTGCGCAGACCGGCAGCGACGCACCGGCCGCGAGGGCGCCAAGCCCGGCCGAATGCCGTCAGCTCGATGACGACAACGTCCGCGCTGCGATCCGCTCGATCACCGAGCAACGCCTGAAGGGGGAGCTGAGCGGGCTGAACTATGCCGCTCTGGTCCAGGCGCAATGGACCGAATCTGGCATGGATACGCGTATTGACGAGCAGATCGACAACGCCATCGCCGAGGTGCGCGCGGACACCGACTGGTTCGACCGCGCCTATTCCACCATCAGCCGCGGGCAGGCCGAAGAGTTCGCCATCGCCGTCGCCGAGAAAACCTATAACTCCGAGGCGTTCCGCAATGCGATGGCCAACCTGACGACCTCTGTTGGCGAAGACATCGGAGCGCGCCTGGAGACGGCGGCGGCGGCGGCGTCTGGCCCGGCGGTTTCATGCATGCGGCTGGCGCTGGAAGCGCGCTACGGCGGCGCGATCGCACAGACCTTCGTGCAGCAAACGGAAGCGACTCTTGACGTGGCCGCTCAGTCCGGCGCGCCGACAATCACCACCGGCGATCTTGTGTTTCAGGGCAGCGAGGCGATCGGCGGGCTGCTGCTGGTGATGACGCGGCGAATGATCGCGCGGATGGTCGCGCAGATGGGGCGGCGGCTGGCCGGTGCGATCGCTACGCGGATCGTCTCATCCTTCACCGGCCTGATCGGGCTGGCGCTCATCGTCAAGGACCTGATCGACGCGGGCGAAGGCGTGTTCCCGCTCATAGAGGAGCGGATGAAGTCTGACGAATCCAAGCAACTGATCAAGACCGAGATCGCGCAGAGCATCTCTGGTTTTGTGGGCGAGAACATCGAGACGATCTCGCAAGAGACCGCCGCCAACATGTTCGCGATGTGGCAGAACTTTCAGGATCGCTATGACCTGCTGCTGTCGCTGGCGGACCAGAGCGCGGCCTTCAAGGCCTTCTTGCGCGAGCGCGAGCCTGAAGAGTTGGCGCGGCTTGGCGAGATCGCCGAACTGATCGTCCAGCAGGAGGGCCAGCCGGCAGTGTTCGAGCGCCTCGAGGCAAGTTCGCTCACGGCCGCGCTGGACACGCTCACGCTCGACGGCGTCGAGATCGCGCGGCAGACCCGCTCGCTGGATACCGCGATCGCATGGTCGAAACTGGCGGGCGAGCGGATCGGCGATGTGTTGCGCTTCAACGTCTACAGCCGCATTCGGCCGGAACAGATCACCCGGGCCGAGCTGAGCCGCCTTCTTTCGGTGGACGATAGCAC
Organism: uncultured Hyphomicrobiaceae bacterium; assembly: GCA_964572465.1. Classification (GTDB taxonomy): domain Bacteria; phylum Pseudomonadota; class Alphaproteobacteria; order Rhizobiales; family Rhodomicrobiaceae; genus Dichotomicrobium. The sequence continues at coordinate 4,938 of CAZNGB010000005.1, read as the reverse complement.
CGCCGTTTACCGGCTCGCCGCGCTGCCCAGCTTGGCGCGAGAGCGGCTGTTGGCGCTGCCTCCGGCGCAGGTGCGCGGCCTCGCGACCCGGCTGGGCGAGGCGGAGTTGGCCGCGCTGGCGCGCTATGAGACCGAGCTTCCGGCGGGTGCCGCGCGCTCCTTGCTCGAATTGGTGTCGCAGAATCCGGCGCGGATGGAGAAACTCGCCCAGCCAGGCTTGCAGGAGGCCGTGCTCACCAGCGCTGATGAGGGTGCGGCGATCGATATGCTGCTCAACCCCGGCGGCACGTTCAGTCTGTTCGGTATGGTCGACAATTTCAGCAAGGTGCGCGCGGGACAGGTCGAGCCGCGTGTGTTCGTCGAGGCGTATACCTGGACGCTGGCTGCGACCGCGCTTGTGCTGCTGATTTTCATCATCCTTGTCGCGAGGCTGATCCGCGGGCGGCGCACCACGATCATCGTGAAGGATCAGCACGGCCGCGAAATCGGGCGCGGGAAAGAATGACGCTATACACGGTCGACAAGCTCTCGGGGCGCGAAGTCCGCGAAGGCGGGCTGGTCACGGCCTACGCCGTGACGGCGGCCAACATCATCAAGGACGTGCGCGAAAAGATTACCAACACGTTCGGCGGGCGCATGACCCGCTACGAAGAACTGGTCGAGGCGACCGTCGAGCGCGCGCTGGAACGTTTGCAGGAAAAGGCGCGCGAACAGGGCTATGACGGATGTGTGGCGGTACGCATCGTCCATCCAAACCTTGTCGAGGGCGGCGTCGAGGTGGTGGTTTACGGCACCGGGTTTCATTTCGTTGATGGCGGCCCGGGCGAGTGAGCGCGCGCCGCATCACTTAAGGGCGGCCAGCCATTCGCGGGTGCGCGCCTCGGGGTCGGGGTGGGTGATCAGATCCGTCACCACCGCGATGCTGTCCGCGCCGGCCGCGAGTACGCTGGGCAAGCGCTCAACCGTGATCCCACCGATGGCCACCAGCGGACATGGGATCGCCGCCTTCCACTCGCCGATACGCTCCAGCCCTTGCGGCGCCCATTTCATCTTCTTGAGCTTGGTCTCGTAGATGGGCCCAAGCGCTATATAGTCCGGCTGAACGGCGAGCGCCTTGGCCAGTTCGTCACGATCATGGGTGGAGACGCCGAGCCGAATGCCCGCCGCGCGAATGGCCGGCACGTCCGCCGCCGCCAGATCTTCCTGGCCGAGATGCACGAAATCCGCGCCAAGCTCGATCGCCGCGCGCCAGTAGTCGTTCACGACGAGCTGCGCGTCGTGCCGTGCGCACAACGCCATCGCCCGGGTGATCTGGCGGCGCACCTCATCCTCCGGCGCGTCCTTCAGGCGAAGCTGCACGAAGCGCACTCCGCGCGGCACCAGCCGATCCAGCCAATCGATGTCGGGCAGGACGGGATAGAAGGGATCAATCATCTTGCGGCTCGAAAAACGGGGTGCCCGCGACCGGCGTCGAGGGGCTGGCCATCTCGCGCGGCGGCATGATCCCGGCCTGGTAGCCGAGCCGTCCAGCCTCAACCGCGCGGGCAAAGGCAGCGGCCATGCGCGCAGGATCGCCTGCCTTGGCGATCGCCGTGTTCAAAAGCACCGCATCATAGCCCAGTTCCATCGCCTGCGCGGCATGCGACGGCGCGCCCAGCCCCGCATCGACAACCAGCGGAACGCCGGGGAAATAGTTGCGCAGGGTTTGCAGGCCGAAGACATTGTTCAGCCCCTGGCCGGAGCCGATCGGCGAACCCCAGGGCATCAGCACGTCGCAGCCGGCCTCGATCAGACGCTCGGCAACGCTCAAATCCTCGGTTGTGTATGGGAAAACCTGGAAGCCCTCGTCGCTGAGGATGCGCGCCGCTTCAACGAGGCCGATCACGTCGGGCTGCAGCGTGTCATCATTGGCGATGACCTCCAGCTTGACCCATGGCGTGGCGAACATTTCGCGGGCCATTTGCGCCGTCGTCACGGCTTCCTTCACCGTGCGGCAGCCAGCGGTGTTGGGCAGCACGCGCACGCCATCAAGCGATTCGATAAACCGCCAGAATTGCTCACCCGCGCGCTCGGCCGAGGATTCGCGGCGCAGCGAAACCGTAACGATCTGCGCGCCAGATGCCTCGAACGACGCGCGCAGCGTCTCTGGCGAGGGGTAAAGCGCCGTGCCAAGCAGCAGCCGGGACGTGATACGTGTTCCGTAGACCTCCAGCACGTCCTTGGTTTCGATCATGTTCATGCGAACACCTTGCTCCGCGGCGCCCGCCGCAATTGTCACCCGCCCTGTCGTGGCGCAACGATCTCAATCTTGTCGTTGTCATGCAAGCGCGTGTTGGCCCGCTCAGCCGCAGGGACGAACGCGCCGTTCACGGCCGTCGCAATCCGCTGCTGTCCATAATCCATCGCGGCGCAGAGCTGTTCCAGAGTGGCGGCCTGCGTTTCCTGCGGTTCACCGTTCACGATGATCTTCAACGATAATCTCCGAGTTCGGCCGGCGCCCGTCCAGATAATCGGCCGTCATCGCGGCAAGCGCGGGCGCTGTCAGATAGCCATGCCGGTACATGCCATTTACGTAGATGCGGTTGCCCCGCACAACAATACGCGGGACGTTATCGGGAAAGGCCGGGCGGACATCCGCGGCGAGTTGCACAATACGCGCCTGGCCAAACGCCGGGTGCAGCGCGTAGGCCAGACCGAGCAGATCGAGCCCGGAGCGCAATGTTACCGGCCCGCGATCGTCGCTTTCGAGGACGGTCGCCCCTATCATGTAGGTATCGCCGCCCCAGGGCACCACGTAAAGCGGGAAGCGCGGATGCAGCAGACGGACCGGGCGATGCAGCGCGATTTCGGAGGTCTCGACCACCGCCATCTCGCCGCGCACGCCGCGCAGGCCCGGCAGATCGGCGCGCGCGGCCAGCCCGCGGCAATCAATCACCCGCTCCGCGATATCATCTGGCTCCTCCACGCCCAAATGCATTTCCACGCCTGCGCGCTCCAGGGCGCTCAATAGCGCGGCAAGCGCTTCGTCCGGCGGCACATAGGCCTCATCGGAGAAAAACAGCCCGGTGCGGAAGCGCTCCTCCAACGCGGGCTCCAGTTCGGCGATGCGCGCGGCGTCGACCTGCTCATGGGCTTCGGTCTGCGCGGCGAAGCGGCGAAGCTCGGCGCGGTCGCGCGGCTGGGCCACGACGAGCGTGCCCGTGGGTTGCACGCATGAAAATTTGTCCCGCCAGATGGCCATGGCGCGAAGCCCCAGATCGCGCACAATTTCCGGCGCGGCTTCGGCCTCGCAGTAAGGCGCGAGCATCGCCCCGCCCAGACGGCTAGCGGCGTCGGCAAACGGCTTCTGGCTGCGCTCGAAAATGCGGACGCGGTGCCCGCGCTCAGCCAGCGTAACCGCCTGCCAAAGCCCTGTGATACCGGCTCCGATAACATCGATTCGCGCCATGGCGCTACGCCTCTGTGATGTTGGGTCAATGCCTTGGCCATCATTTGGCCTTGTCAACGAGGCGCTGCCAACCCCGACAGAATGCCGCGCGGGAAAGAAAAAGACGCAGACGGGTGTTGTGGCCGACCCAGCCACCGTTCATGGGGGCGGGGGGAAGGGGCCGATGGTCGGGTCTTAAGCGCGGTCACGCAGCAACCTGAGATGCTAACGCGCCCGCCACAACGACCCGCCTGCGTTTACATAACGCCGTCAAGCTGGGCTGCTATGCAGCGGCAATTGCACAGCAACGACCTGAAGCGGCGCGGGGAACGTTGGGGTTCTAGCGGGGGCCCAATGTTCGCTTTATGTTCTATATTCGAATCCGATGCATGTCAAATCCATATTGAGAACGAAGGCCGAACATTGTGACCAGTGGGAAGCGGCTCTCGGGGCCGCTGAGCCTCTTGCATCACAGCGTGGGAGGCACTAGCCTTAGGCTCATCTCAGGGCCGCTGTAGCTCAGTAGGTTAGAGCGCTAGATTGTGGATCTAGAGGTCCCCCGTTCGAGCCGGGGCAGCGGTACCATCTTCGTTTGCCCGGCCGCGGTCGCCGACCGCGAGCGCCGCCAGCTCCTCATATAGCAGATCGCAGAAGTGTGAGCGCGCATTCACCGCCGGCTCGATCAGCCCAAGTTCGCGGAGGATCGGCGGCGCGCCGAACGGCACTGTGCGGATTTCTGGCGGAAACTGAAACCCCACCCTCGGCACTGGCACGACAGACACGCCAAGCAAACTTCCGACCAGCCGGACCACACCCTCCAGGGTATCCACCTCCATGCGCGAGCTGATCACAATCTCTCGCCGGGCGAATTCGGCCTCTACCTGCCGGGCCACGCGCGCAAATCGATTAAACCGCACGTAAGGATGGCGCTCCAGAAGCTCGCGGTCGCTGTTTCCCTCCAGACTCTCGTGGGCGATGACGGCCAGCGGCTCTTGGATCACCGTCCGGTACCGCAGCGACGGCTCGACTGCGGCGGGGCGCGAGAGGATCGCGGCGTCCAGCGTCCCGCGCTTCAACGCGTCCTCCAGTTCGTGCGACAGCGCGGTCATCAGGTGAATGTGCAGGTCAGGCGTGCGCGCCTGGAGCCGGGCCAGCGCCGGCGGCACAATGCTCGAAACAGAGGTATGCACCGCGCCCACCCGCAACATGCCACGCGTCGCATCACGCTTGAGGCTCTCGCTCAGGTTTTCCCAAGCAGCGATGACTTCGCGGGCGCGCTGTGCAAAGGCGCGGCCCTGATCGGTAAGGCGCGGCGGCCGGGTACTGCGGTCGAACAGCGTCATGCCCAGCTCGTCCTCAAGCGCGCGCACCTGCAGGCTCACCCCCGATGTGGACAGACCAACCGCCCGGCCGGCATCGCCAAAACTGCCGTGGTCAATAATCGCGATCAGGGTGTACAGGGACTTCACGTCCATCGGCCCGCTCCCGAACCCGCTTCCCAACCCGCTTCC
>CAZNGB010000004.1:0-38792 GCA_964572465.1 uncultured Hyphomicrobiaceae bacterium | reverse complement strand
GTGTCGGGATCGTCCTGCTCTTTTTCCAGCTTGGTGCCGGTCACGCGGAGCATGCCCTCGCGGACCTCGATGTCGAGATCAGCCTGCGAAAATCCCGCGACCGCCATGGTGATGCGGTAGTTATTCTCGTCCACGCGTTCTATGTTGTAGGGCGGATATCCGCTGTCGGTGTCCGTCGCGGCGAGCTGCTCCAGGATGGACGCAACGTGGTCGAAGCCGACGGTCGACTTGTACAGGGGGGTCAGATCAAAACGTCTCATGACATATCCTCCTTTTGAGCGACATGTATCACAACTGCCATGTGGCAAGTCTCACTGGCATACCCTTACAAGGCGTATGCGCCGGTCATGTAAGTCTCTGCCGCGCAGCGTCAAGACCTCGCACAATCATGAACCTGAGCTGACAAGAGCGTTGGGCAGATGTTCAGACTGGCTTCGCCAATCTCGCACCATGACGAGGGGGAACGCATGGGCGGGGCGTTTGGCCACGGTTTGCTGTGCCGCGATCTTGGCCATAGCCGGGATCCTGCCCGTAGCCTTGAGCGCCGTGCCGGCGGACGCGCGCCCGCCCGAGATCGAGTACGAACCGGCGGCTGCGGCGCTGGCCGTTAGCGGCGTTGGCGTTGCCCAGTATCGCTCGGAGCCGCGTGGGCACAGCCGACGTCGCGCTCAGGCCATTGAGGGCCGTCGCCCGCGTCAGCGGCGCCAGCCCGACGCGTTCTACGGCCTCATGACGCCAAATTTTGGTCGACCAGACGACTGTCTGCGACCGCGACAGATTCGCAGAAACTTGCAGAGCCAGGGTTGGTGGGATTTTCATGGGCTGCGCCGGGTGGGTGAAGATTTTGTGGTGCGCGCGCGCCGTCCGAATGGCGCCGTTTACCAGCTCCGGGTAGAAAGGTGTTCTGGCCGCGTGGCAGCGGCGCGACCATTGGATGGCAATGGCGGTTATCGACTCTGGGCGCGCTGAGGGTAAGCACGGGGAAAGGGGCGCAAATGCTGACACTGGCCGGGCCGAAGCCCCCGACCGAGCACCACGCGGGCAAGGTGCTCGCGCAGACCCCGCGCAATCCCGTGCCGGGCGGTGCCTGCGCAGGCTACATGCTGGCGAGCGACGGCGCGCGTCTGCGCTACGCCTTGTGGGGGCCGACGGGGCTGACCAAGCTTGGCACGGTGTGCATTCTGATGGGGCGGGCGGAGTTCATCGAAAAGTATTTCGAGGCGGTCTCGGAACTTCGCCGTCGCGGCTTCGCCGTTGCCATCATGGATCACCGCGGACAGGGCGGGTCGAGTCGTCCGCTGGCGGACCCGCGCAAGGGCCATGTGGATGACTTCGCGCAGTATGATGCCGACCTTGAGCAGTTCATGGCCGAGATCGTACTGCCCGACTGTCCGGCGCCCTATTACGCTTTGGCGCACTCGATGGGTGCGAACATCTTGCTTCGCGCAACGCGCTCGCGCATGTGCTGGTTCGACCGGATCGTTCTGACGGCACCGCTTATCCAGCTTGAGCCCACGCACACCCGTCTTCCTGCGCCGCCGTTGATGGCGGAGATGCTGACCTTGTGCGGGTTGGGCACACTGTATGTGCCAGGCGGCAGCGCTACCGCACTGGATGCGCGTCCGTTTGAGGGCAACCCGCTCACCAGTGATGCGCAGCGTTACGCCCGCACCCAAGAGGTACTGCGTGTCGCTCCAGATCTCGCGCTCGGCTCCGCAACGATCGGTTGGTATCACGCCGCTTGCCAGTCCATGGCGCTGCTCAACACCGAAGCGTTTCCGCAATCGGTTAAAGTGCCCGCGCTGATTATCGCCTCAGGCAATGACCCGATCGTGTCGCTTCGAGCGATCGAAGGTTTTACCAGCCGCCTGCGGATGGGTGCACATGTCCTGGTTCCCGGCGCGCGGCATGAGGTCTTGCAGGAACGCAACGGCTTGCGCGATCAGTTCTGGGCCGCGTTCGACGCCTATATTCCTGGGGCGCGCCCGAGCCGTGCCCAGCAGCTCCTGGGCCAGTAGGGCGTTATTCAGTCGAGGTCCATCTCTAGGATCGCCATCTGGAACTGGTAGGACAGATCCTCGTCGTCATCGTCGCGGTACAAGACCCCGATGAATTCATCGCCGATATAGACCTCAGCCGAATCGTCCTGCTTTTGTCGCTGACGCACCTGCAACCCGGGCAGTTCGAATTTGCGTTGCAAATAGCCTTCCAGGCGCGTGATCTCTTCGCGCTTCATGTCATCGTCCCTGTCGGTGTTGGATTTCGCTCGCGCGCAGCTGCGCAGCCCTGTGCGCCCTCATCGCTACAGAGGCTGCCGCGGCTGGTCAAGCGCGCTGGCGGTTATTCCTCCACGGGCTTTTCAGTTTCCGAGCCGATGGAACCGAAGAGCTGGTTCATTGCGCGGGCCGGCTCAGGGCAACCCGCCAAGCCGACCACTTTGGCCGGAACGCCGGCGACCGTGACGCGCGGCTCGATATCGCGCAGCACGACGCTTCCGGCCGCGATCCGCGCGCAGTCGCCCACCGAGATATTGCCGAGGATCTTCGCGCCCGCGCCGATCATGACGCCGCAGCCAATTTTGGGATGACGATCGCCAGACTCCTTGCCGCTGCCGCCAAGCGTCACCGCATGCAGTATCGAGGTCTGGTCGCCGACAACGGCGGTCTCGCCAACGACCAGCCCGGTCGCATGGTCGAGCATGATCCCACGACCGATCCGCGCATTCGGGTGAATGTCCGTGCCGAAGCCGTGTGATGATTGGCTTTGCAGATAAAGCGCAAAATCGCGCCGGCCCGCATGCCACAGCGCGTGGGCGAAGCGATAGGTTTGCAGCGCGTGGAAGCCCTTGAAATACAAGATCGGTTCGATAGCTCGGTGGCAGGCCGGATCGCGGTCGACCACAGCCGCCAGGTCAGCGCGGAACATCTCGCCCAGTTCGGGCTGGTCGGAGAGCACCTGCATGAATGTCTGGCGGATAAGCCCGGTGGGCAGGTCCGCGCGGTCTAGCCGCTGGGCGAGGCGGAACACGATGGCCTCTTCCAGGCTGTTCTGGTTTAGGATCGTCGTGGAGATGAACCCGGCTAGCGCAGGTTCTTCGGCGACGATCGCTTCAGCCTGGGCGCGGACATCGTTCCAGACCGGGTCGCAGGCTTTGACGGCCGTAGATCGCTGATCGGGATGGGACTGGCTCATTTGAGACCCCTTAATTGCGCACATTGCCGCTAAGATAGCCACTCCGCTGGCAATGTGAAAGGCGCGCGGGGCTGATGTGCCGTAAAGCAACCGGCACGTCATATAGAAACCGGCCCGAAAAGGGCCGGTTCCGACGATGCCGCAATCGCATGGATTGGGAAAATGTTTGAGGATCAGGGCCTCAACTCGGAGGGTGGAGATATTTCACCTTTCGGATGAGGTCAATGTCCTGGAGAGAGGCTAGCCGACGCCGAATGCGATAGTCCTCGGATTGCTCTGAAACACGCCCGTCCAGTGTTTTCAGCAGATTGATTTGCATCGGTCTCTCCATCTGTGCGAGGCCGCAGCAGGGCAGCGTGTCTGCTGCACCGTCACGGCACATCTGCGGAAAGCTTAAAAAGCCATCCGCCCCCTCGAAGGCCGGTGGCCGGGTTCCCGGACGCTCGATGATGCCTGACGCGGCACCGCCCCCGCGCGTGCGAGACAAAAGCAACACCGACCTGCCTTCCCGACGGCAACAAGCGCTGCGCCGGAAACTCGATGGAGTGGAAAGCGCTGGGGACAGCAGCCCTACAACCGCCGCGCCACGCTTTCGTCATGATTCAGAAGGTAACGCGATTCGCGATCTGTGGATAGCGTGGGGAAAAGCCGCGCTTTATGCGGCGGCGTGCGATTGCGGGTTGGCAAGAGCGGCCGCGCTGTGCTCCGGGACGAGAATGGAGACCGCCGCATGGTCTTCGCTGATAGACAGCGGCAATTCGCCAAAGCTTTCGCCATCAAGCTGAACCCGGACCGGAAGGTCCGCGCTGAGATGTGCCCGGCGAAAATGCACGAAGCGAATATGCGGCGCGCGCTTAGCAAGGCCCGCGCCGATCATCATGATATTGAGGATCAGGCTGAACGGATTGCGTGCAGAACAAAGCATGGCCGTCAGCCCCGGCTTCAGCAGATGGCTGTCGGGTGAGAGCCGGAAGCTGCCCGCGTAGCTGCCCGCGTTGCACACGACTACCCAACGCGCGAGATGGGTCTCACCGTCGAGCACGGCGCGGATCGTGGGCGCGCGCCGGAAGATCGCTCGCACGACCGGCCACACATAGGCCAGCTTGCCGATCCAGCGTTTCGCGCGCATGTCCAGATGAGCGACCGCTTCGGCGTCGAGGCCAGCCCCAGCCATCAGGAAAAATGGTCTGCCGTTGGCGAGGGTCGCGACGACCGGGACGGCAGTGCCGTCGAGCAGATACCGGCCGATCGTGGCGGGTGTGCGCGCCACCCCGAGTTCATGCGCCATGACGTTGCCCGTGCCGAGCGGGAGAATGCCGACGGGCGTATCGGTAGTGCGCAAGCCGGCGGCCACGCTGCGAATGGTGCCATCTCCGCCCGCCGCCACGACCACATCGTAGTGTCCCGCGCGCCCCGCCTCGCTCGCGATTGCCTGGCCGCTGTCTTCGCAAACTGCGTCGCGCATCGTGATCGCAGCCCCTGCGCGCTCAAGCTCGGCGATCACGTCTCGCATGAGTTGGCGCCGACCTGACCCTGCGTTGGGATTATGCACGATCAAGAAGCGCTGGCGCACACTGCATTATCCGCTTTCTGGACGACCGCTATCCGACCGCGGCCTCGGTCGTCTGCGCGGATTTCTGCACCGCCTTCTGAACCTTCTCGAAGGCTCGCACCTCGATCTGGCGAATGCGCTCGCGGCTCACGCCGAACTCGTGCGAAAGCTCCTCCAGCGTGAGCGGGCTTTCCGAGAGCCTGCGGGCGGTGAAGATCCGGCGCTCACGCTCGTTGAGCGTTTCCAGCGCTTCCTGCAGATAGCTACGGCGCATCTCTAGCTCTTCACGATCCGCCAGCTTGATTTCCTGGCCGACTTCTTCTTCATCGACCAGCCAATCCTGCCACTCACCGCTCTCGGCATCCGCGCGCAGCGGAGCGTTGAGCGAACTGTCCCCGCTGAGCCGCCGGTTCATCGAGATTACATCTTCCTCGGAGACCGACAGCTTGTCTGAGATCTGGCGAACATGTTCGGGACGCAGATCCCCCTCGTCATAGGCTTCGAGCTGGCCCTTCATCTTGCGCAGATTGAAGAACAGCTTTTTCTGGCTGGCGGTGGTTCCCATTTTCACCAGCGACCACGACCGCAGGATATACTCCTGGATCGAGGCGCGGATCCACCACATTGCGTAAGTCGCCAGCCGGAAGCCGCGCTCCGGGTCGAACCGCTTGACCGCCTGCATCAGCCCGACATTGCCTTCCGAGACAACTTCGCCAATCGGCAGACCGTAGCCGCGATATCCCATGGCGATGCGCGCGACGAGGCGCAGGTGCGACGTCACAAGTTTATGCGCCGCTTCGGTATCCTCATGCTCTTTCCAACGCTTGGCGAGCATGTATTCTTCTTCCGGCTCCAGCATCGGAAACTTGCGAACTTCGTCGAGATACCGACTAAGCCCGCCGCTGCCGGAAACTGATGGGAGCTTGTTCATAACTTGTTCCTGTATCATTACTGCCGCTGATACGCAACAGCACCAGGGTCGGATCAGTTGTCGCCTCTCCTTGGCAACAGCAAGGACGTTGTTTTCGTCGCAGTCTATCCGCTGATTGCCCCAGGCTCTACTTCCCCTGGGTCTACTTGGCCCGGAAAAAGCGGCCCGCATATGGCTGTCGGGCCGTTTGCAGCATGCGACCAGGCATTGGCCTAGTTTGCATCGGGCGCTCTCAACGCCGCAATAACATTGCGCATATCCTCCGGCAACTCCGAGGCGAAGGACAGGTACAAGTTTGTAATGGGGTGTTCGATACCAAGTGTGGCCGCATGCAGCGCCTGACCTTGTAGAGCTAGTATTGCAGATCGGGCGTTTTCAGACAAGGTCGCCACCCGGTTGCTGAAGCCGGTAGCGTAGAGCGGATCCCCTATGACCGGGTGGCCGATATGCGCCATATGCACTCTTATCTGGTGGGTTCGACCGGTCTCTAGCTGGCAAGCGACGAGTGCTGCGACAGGCTTTCGCGCCGCTTCAGTATTTTGCTGCCAATACTTGGACAGTGTGCGGTAGTGCGTTATCGCCGCGCGGCCGCGCGAGGGGGCGACAGCCTGCTTAAGCCGGTTTGTCGCATGGCGGGCGATGGCCACATCAATGGTGCCGACCGCAGGCAACGGCGCGCCCCATACCACAGCTTGATACGCGCGCAGCAGCTTGCCGGTGCGGCCATGATCGGCGAACTGCGCCTCCAGCCCCTTATGGGCGCGGTCGGTCTTGGCGACGACCATCAGCCCGCTGGTATCCTTGTCGAGCCTGTGAACGATGCCGGGCCGGCGCACCCCGCCAATGCCGGAGAGACTGTCGCCACAATGCGCCAGCAGCGCGTTCACGAGCGTGCCCGACCAGTGGCCCGCTGCCGGATGGACCACGAGACCGGCTGGCTTGTCTATCACGATCAGGTGGTCATCCTCATAAACGATCTTCAGTGGGATGTTCTCAGGCGCTGGAGCGGCCGGCTCAGGCTCTGGCACGGCCAGCGCAACCAGGTCGCCGGGCTGGACAGCGTGCTTTGGTGACTTGACAGGCGCGCCGTTAATCGTCACCTGACCATCCTTGATGAGCGACTGGGCGCGCGCGCGGCTCAATTCTTCCGCCGCCGCGCTGAGAAATCGGTCGAGCCGCTGTCCGCGGTCTTGATCTTGAGCGGTAAATGTCAAATTCTGCATTCCTGTCGCGCCCTCACACATGGTGCGGGGCATCTTTTGTCAGATTTCCGCGCATCCTTTGGCGCAATCCGCGCCGTGAACAACATCTTCTCACGCAAGGCATCGTAATGTCCGATCAGGAACCGCTTCACGGCAGCGTCTTCAATCCGAGCCAGGTCCGCACTTTGAAGATCGTCGTGATCGTCATGACTATCTTGCTGGTTCTCGGTTTTGCGCTGTTGATTGCCGGACTGTACTATCAGGCCAGTAAGATCGGTGAGGACAGGGCAGCAGCCCCCGCGCCCACCGTCCAACTGGACGCCGCCGGCGGCGAGTTGAGCGTGCGCGTGCCCGCTGGCGCGCAAGTTCAGCAAATAATGGCCGAGGGCGGGCGCGTAATACTCCATCTCAAGGGGCCTGGCGCGGAAGAGATCGTGGTGCTGGACACGACGCGCGGAAATGCTGTCACGCGTATGCGCCTTTCGCCGCGTTGACGCGGGCCGGCGATCTTGACGCCAGCGTGTGCGGCGCCATTTACGCAATACGCATACGGGCGCCACACTCAACCAGCCCCCTGATGCTCCCTTCGTCTAGTGGCCCAGGACGCCGGCCTCTCACGCCGGAAACAGGGGTTCGAGTCCCCTAGGGAGCGCCATCGACGCGTTTTATAGCCCCCCTTGCGGATTTGGCTTACTATTGCTGGCCTCGTGCATGTCCTTCAGTCGGGCTTGCAAATCCGGAGTAGAGGCGTGTCATGGAATTTTTCGATGAGTTGCGCGACACCATCGCGCTCTATTACCAAACCAACACAGAATTGGCGCTGTGGGTCACAATCGCCTGCGTTGCCGCGGTGTTCTTGTTGATCATGCTGATCTCGCCCGCCTTCCGCCGTTTCATGGGCGTCGTGATCGTCATTTCGGTGGTGCTGGCGGCGCTCCTGATGAATTTTGGCCAGGAAGTCGCGCGCGGCCTCTGACGCGTGGGTCGGCTGGCGCAACTGCTGGCGCGGCGGCAAAGACGAAGCGCCCGGTCCGCTGTGGAACAGGCGCTTGCGTTCGCGTCCGCCGGGTTGTGCGCTCAGTAGGCTGAGGCGGTCGCGCCAACGCCGTCGCGGCCATATATGTCGCGGCGGAAATGAACCACGCCATCCGGGGTTGCCCAAGCAGTAATGTAGTTCATGTAAAGCGGCACCGGATTCACGACATCCACATCTTGCGTCTCGCCGGTCCGCTTTAGCCCCTGAATGCGCGCCAAGCTCCAGCCAGGTGTGTCGCGCAGGATCCAGGCCGTGAGTTGCTCGACGCCCTGAACGCGGACGCAGCCCGAGCTTTCAGCGCGTTTGTTGCGGCCGAACAGCGATTGCGACGGGGTATCGTGCAGGTACACCATGTGGCGGTTGTGGAAATTCAGCTTCACGAAGCCAAGCGGGTTATCGTTGCCTGGGTCCTGCGCGTAAAGCAGGTTCATCGGCTGCGACGACGACCAGTTGATCGAGCGCGGGTTCAGCTTGTTGCCGCGCCGGTATGCGTCGTAGCTGGCATAGGCGTCGATGCCGTAACGCTCCAGCACGCTTTCCCCACGCTGACTCATCGAGCGGCCCTTAGGCACGAGATCCTCGCGGATCACCGTTGGCGGGAGGATCCATTCCTTGTTGAAGTTGAGCTCGTGAATGCGAGATTTGAGGATCGGTGTCTGGCGGCTCGGCTTGCCGACGACGGCTGCGTGGCGCGAGACGACTTCGCCATTCTCGACCGCTTCGATCTGTGCGGCTGGGATGTTCACGAAAACGTACCGGTCTTCGCGTCTGGTCTCATTCGCCAGACGATTGAGCCGTGTGAGGTTAAGCCGGAGCTGGCGCAGACGCACCTGCGCCGAGACGTTCAGCGCCGCGCGCGTCGCGCTGTCCAGCACGCCGGTCGGGGTCAGTCCGTGGCGCTTTTGGGCGCGCTTGAGGGCCTTCTCGACGTAGTAGTCGAACGTCGTACGAAATCCCCCGCGCTGCTCCAGATCGCCGGTGATGCGTAGTCGCTCGCGCAGCACCGCCACAGCCGGGTCACTCGCGCCCGCGCGCAACTTGACGTCGGGAATGCGTTGCCAACCACCGCGCGCGACGATGTCCTCATATTGTTCGATGGCCTTGCGAGATGGGTTGGTGTTGTCCGCCGACAACGTAACATAGCCGCGGCGCGGCTGTGCTTCCCAGCGCCTTGCAAACGATCGGTCAAAGGGCTGGGACCAGGAAGACCCTGACGAGTTATCGAATTGCATCCAGTTTTCGAGCGCCTTGGCGCGATCACTGGGGAGCAGAACAATGCTCGCTGCCAGTGCGATAACTGATGCTCCGACAACCTTGCGGATCGGTCGCTTCGAAACTTGCTGATCCATTGCCCTCACCTAAACCCTGAAACCCCCACTGAGAGATGAAAACCTCATCGCCCGACCAGGAAACGCCCTTTAGACCCGTTTGTTGTCCAAGAACCAACTCGGCATTGGATGCCGATCAGCCACGGGGCGTCTGTTTGTTGGACACTAGTGCGCCCCACGATAGGAAACAAATGACAAATCCTTGAGACCGAAATTTGTCACGCATGCGTTGGTATCGTGCAACGCGCAAGCCCAGCACGCCGGGTTTCCCGGAAAAATTTGCCGGGGCGCAGGGAAATCTCACAAGCGATAACGGATCTGATCTGTCCAGAAGCGCTCCAGCCGATGCAGGGTCCGGTTCATGCTCTCAAGATCGCTTTGGGAAATGCCGCCGACTTTCTCGATCAGGCTCAGTTGGCGCGCGACCAGCTCGTTCACCATCCGGCTGACTTGCTTGCCCCGCTCGGTCAGGCGGATGCGCACGGCCCGGCGGTCGCTTTCTGAGCGCTCATGCTCGATGCAGCCAAGCTCCTGCAGCTTCTTCAGGTTGTAAGAAACATTCGATCCCATGTAGAAGCCGCGACTGCGGATTTCGCCTGCGGTGAGTTCCATGTCGCCGATGTTGAACAGCAGCAGCGCCTGCACGCTGTTCACCTCCTTGCAGCCGATCCGGTCCAGCTCATCCTTGAGCACGTCGAGGAGCAGGCGCTGCAACCGCTCAATCAGCTTGAGCGTGACCAGATAGTTCGGCTTCAGGGCGTCGCTGCCTTCCTGCCGTTCGTGCCGGGAGACGTTCAACGTGTTATTCATCACTTTGCCTCGTTCGGTGTACGCTGTAGAAACCGAGGCCATGTTTAATCCACACTAGCTAAAATGCACTTAATACGGGTACTTATAGCTTATTCATAAACATAGGTTGCATTTTAGCCATCGGCAACGTGCTCACTCCACCAGCTTCCAATGGTCTTGAAGTTCCAGTTCCGCCACGTCATCGAGCGGTGCGAGATAGGCATCGATCGTGGCATCGCGGACATCCTGGAGGTGCGCCGGCTGCCACGCAGGCGTGTTGTCCTTGTCCACCATCTTGGCGCGCACACCTTCATAGTGATCATGCCCACGCAGGCAGCGGACGGCGCAACGGAATTCCATCTGTAGAGACGCCTTGAGGCTGTCCAGCCGCGCGCCCTCCTCATAAAGCCTGAGCGTCAACTTGAGCGAAGTCGGAGAGCGATCGCGCATGGCCCGAGCTGTTTCCCGGCCCCAGTCGGCTGCCTCGCCGGTCTCGCTTTCCAGCCGCGCAATGATATCCTCGACGGTGCCCGGGGCGAAGCAGCGCTCGATCGCGGGGCGCAGGCGCCCAATTTCCCCGTCGCCCGGATCCTGGTGTAGCGCGTCGAGCACGGGATCGATCGGGTCCGCCTCGCGCATGGCCGCCTGGATATCGTCGAACTGGTCCGCGCCGATGCAGTGCGTCGCCAGCCCCAGCGCATAGGCGTCGGCCTGGCCAATCACCGCGCCAGTCAGGCCCATGTAAAGGCCCACGCGTCCGGGCAGCCGCGGCAGGAAATAGCTTGCCCCAATGTCGGGGAACAGGCCGATCTCCGTCTCCGGCATGGCGAATTTGTAGCCCTCGGCGGCGATGCGGTGCGTGCCATGCACGCTGATGCCGGCGCCGCCGCCCATGCACACGCCGTTGATCAGCGAGACGGTGGGCTTGATGAAGCGCTGCAGCGTCCAGTTATGCTGGTACTCCTCCCGGTAAAAGCGGATGCCAGCATCCTTGTCGCTCTCGCGCAGATTGTAGATGGCCTTGACATCCCCGCCCGCGCAGAACGCCCCATCATCATGGGCGCGCTGGATCACGCCGTAGATATGCGGGTTCTTCGCCCATCGGTGGAAGTGCGTCTCCATCTCGCGGATCATGTCCAGCGATAACGCATTCAGCGCCTTCGGTCGGTTTAGGATGACGATGCCGGCGCGATTGTCGTCGCGGCAGATCACATCCTGCGTGTGCAAAGGTTCCGATGATGGCGACATGAAATCCTCATGATGACTTGGATGCTCGAAGTTTTGCATGAAAGAAGCGGCGTCGAAACGGGAGGGTTCCCAGCAGGCCGCGCTTTCATTATCACATCGCATCGACGGTCCAAATCGGGGAGGGCGATTTTCGTGGTCCGGCTTGTTTTGATCATGATGACGGGGCTCTGCGTGGCGGGCGCGGCGGTGGGCGCGACGGTGCCGGAATTGCCGGCCAAACGCCAGCAGCCGCCGGCAGCCTGGGGCAAGCCCGATATCAGCGATGGGCCAAGCGCATGGGCCCCGCAAGTAATTGCCGAGGCGCAGCGCGCGTGTATTGCGGTTGTTGCGCGCGAGACTTTCGATCTTGCGCCGCTTGATCCGATTCGCGAAGGGCAGTGCGGTGCGCCCGCGCCGGTCTCGCTGCGCGCTTTGCCGGGTGAGGCGGCGTTGCAGCTCGTGCCGCCGGCGACGCTGACTTGCGCCATGGCTTCGCGCTTTCGCACCTGGGCGGAGAGGGTCTTGCAGCCGACGGCGATTGCCCGGCTCGGATCGCCGATTGCAAAAATCCGCCTGATGGGGTCGTACAGTTGCCGCCGCCGCTACAACGCGCCAGATACGCGCATCAGCCAGCATGCGCTCGCCAAGGCCATTGATATTGCCGCCTTCCAGACCGCCGACGGCCAGGTCGTCACCGTGCTGGAGGATTGGCCGCGAGACGGCGAAAGCTCAGCCTTCTTGCACGACATCCACACTGGCGCATGTCAGATTTTCGATACTGTGCTGGGGCCGCGCGCGAATGAAGCGCATGCGAATCATTTCCATTTCGATATCGGCAGCGGTGGCGTGTGCGAGTAGCGGCGCATCGCTGGCATGATCTGCTAAACTTCCGCTGATTCGCAAATCAGGGCAGGGCGGATGCAGCGCACACTGATGTCAGAATGCAGCGATGCGCTCGCGCCGGGCTGGGGCGCTCCCGCGTGCCAGCGTGCGGTGCTGATCTGCGATCGGGCCGGCGATGTCCTCACGGCGCACGCCCGGCTGATCCACGAAGCGCGCCTGCGTGGGCATGAGGTCTTCTGCTTTGTGCCGCGCGACGAGGCCGCCTTTCAGATGCTGCGCCTACTCGGCGTGGAGCCGATGAACCTGCCCACCAGCGGGCGGGACAAGCACGATATTCGCCAGTTGGCGTTGGCCCTGAGTAGCCTTACGCCGGATGTGCTGGTGGCGCTGTCATGGCCGGCCGGGCGGCTCGGCGTGGCTGCGGGCGCGCGCGCTCAAGTGGGCCGGATCGTTGCGGCGTTTCCCGAGGTGGCGCAGGCGCTGGCCCCGAACTGTGCCGATGCGCGGTTGCGACGCGAATGCGCGGCGCTGCTATCGCGCTGCGATGCGGCGATTGTGCCGGGGCTGGGGCGCGATCCGGTTGTCGACGGTCGCAGCCTGATGCCGCCGGCGCTGGAGCCGGTGTTCGTGGCCGGGCATGGGGTGGACCTGTCGCACGTCGCGCATGTCCCGCTTGCGCCGCTCACCCGGGGCATGGTGTTTCTGGCGATCGCCTGGCCGGGCGGCACGGCGGGGATCGAGCTTTACTGCGAGAGCGCGCGCAGGCTGCATCGGCGTGGCGGCGGGGCGATTTATCTTGTGGCGTCACCGCCGGGCGAGGAGCCGAGGGAAGAGCTTTTGCGGCTGATGAAGGCCCATCGCGGGATTGTCCGCTATCTCGGGCCGCGCGAGGATATCGAGCGGCTGCTCGCTCGCGCGCACGCTGTCGTGTTTCCCGGTCAGACCCCGTGTCTTCCCGCCGAGATCGGTCATGCGCTGGCGATCGGGCGCCCGCTCATTAGCGCGGATGTGCCGGCGCGTTGGCAAGCTGTGCAGACGGGTGTGAACGGGCAGCGCGTCACACCTGGAGATGTTGAGGCGCTGACGGATGCGATGGCGAAACTGTTGCGCCGGCCTGACCTGGTCCCGCGCTATGCCAAGGAAAGCCGGCGGATCGCCACGACGCAGTTTGATATCGAAGCGGTGGTCGCGGCGCAGCTTCAGGCCATGGGGCTTTGAGAGGACGGGATGAACCAAAATCATTTGCCAGACGAAGCGGCGGAGGTGCTGCGCTTCTGGTTCGCCGAGCTGAGCCCGGAGCAGTGGTGGCGCGACAAGACGCTGGACCAGCAGATTGCCGCGCGTTTCCTCGATACGTATTTCAGCTTGCGCCGCAGCGTTCCGCCGAACTGGCGCGCCAGCCCGCACGGCGTGCTCGCGGCGGTGCTTGTGCTCGATCAGTTTCCGCGCAACATGTTTCGCGGGCGCGCGGCCGCCTTTGCCACCGATGCGAAGGCGCGCGCGCTCGCTAATGATGCGCTCTTGGGCGGGTTCGATGCTGGTTTGAGCGTGGATGAGCGGCTATTCTTGTATCTGCCCTTCGAGCACAGCGAGGACCGTGAAGACCAGGCGCGGGCGCTTGATCTCATTAGCGCGCTTGACAACGCGCATTACACCGATTTCGCCCGCCAGCATAAGCAAGTCATCGACCGTTTCGGCCGCTTTCCTCAGCGCAACGCCGCGCTGGTGCGCATCTCCACGCCGGAAGAAGAGGCGTATCTCGCGCAAGAGGCCGCGCACTGGTAGCGCGCCTGAAGGTTAGAACGGGATCTCGTCGTCCAGGTCCTGATCAAAGCTTTCGGCCGGCTGCCGGTTGCCACTGCGCGATCCGCCGCTTGGACCCCGGTCATAGCCCGACTGCTCTGCCTCGTGCATACCCATGCTCTGCCCGCTGCCTGCGCCTTGGCCCGCGCCGCCGTTACGCCCGTCGAGCATCGTCAGCGTCGAATTGAACCCCTGCAGCACAACCTCGGTGGTGTAGCGATCATTGCCCTCGCGGTCCTGCCATTTGCGGGTCTGAAGCTGACCTTCGAGATAGATCTTCGAGCCTTTTCGCAGATATTGCTCGGCGATTTTGCACAGACCCTCATTAAAGATCGCAACATTATGCCATTCGGTCTTTTCACGTCGCTCGCCGGTGTTGCGGTCGCGCCAGTTCTCTGAAGTGGCCACGCGCAGATTCGCAATGGGGCGCCCATCTTGCGTGTGGCGGATTTCCGGATCGGCGCCGAGATTGCCGACCAGAATGACTTTATTGACGGAACCGGCCATCACTTGTCCTTTCTCATGCCTCACAGGCCGCGCACCGCACGGCACACCTGCTGGCAAGACTAACCGCGCACAGCCGCCGCAGGCTACCAGGCGCAAGCATTTTCCACACCGGCGCTGCGCCTGCGCGCGCGAGGTGGAGCGAATGTTCTGGGAACGTTCTCACTTTCGCGACGGAGTGTCAACGGCGCTGAGACGGATCTGAACAAGTTTACCGTCTTCACAAAGTGTTGAACGCGTCCGTGGGCGCGTCCGCTGCGTAATGTGAGCGGGACGCATAGGGTGAGGTGGATGTACGATCATATTGCCAACGAGCAGGCGGGACCAGCCGCCACGCGACACGAACATGCGGCGGCGGTCCAGCTTCTCGGTCTCGCGACAGCCGTTCCAACGGTTTGTTTAGACCAGGCCACGGTGATTGGGCATGCGCGGCGGATTTTCGGCGGGCGAACGAGCCTGTTCGAGACGCTTGAGAGTGTCTATACCAACGCGCGGATCGATACCCGCTATGCCTGCGAGCCGCTGGACTGGTTTGACGCTGCGACGGGGATTGCGGAAAAGACCCGGCTTTATGAAACCCATGCGACTCGGCTTGCGCAGCAAGCCGCGGAGCGCGCGCTAAACGAGGCGCGGCTCGGCGCGAGCGACATCGATTCCATTGTTTTCGTCTCCTCCACCGGAATCGCCACGCCGTCGATCGAGGCGCGGCTGATGAACGCGATGCCGTTTCGCGCGGACGTTCAGCGGCTGCCGATATTCGGGCTGGGTTGCGCCGGCGGGGTGATCGGCATGACGCGCGCGGCGCAGATGGCGGCGGCCCGGCCAGGTGCGCGCTGCCTGGTGATCGTTGTCGAGTTGTGCTCGCTCGCGTTTCGCTATGATCGGCTGACGAAGAGCAATCTGGTGGCAACCGCGCTGTTCGGCGACGGCGCGGCGGCGGCTGTGCTGTCGAGCGAGGGCGCGGGCGGTGGCGGTGCAGCCCTTGGCACGCTGGGCGCTGGGGGCGAGCACTTGTGGAGGGACACGCTCAATGTCATGGGCTGGGATGTCGATGATCAGGGCTTCGATGTGATCTTCCACCGCGATATCCCGCAGATCGTCGCCGGCGCGTTCAACGCGGCGATGACCGAGTTCCTGGAGCGCGCGGGCGTGGAGCGCTCGGCGATTGAGCGGCCGTGCTGCCACCCTGGCGGTGTGAAGGTGCTGGACGCACTCGAAGATGTCTTCGCGCTTGCGCGCGGCGATCTGGATGCCGAACGCGAGGTGCTACGTGGATATGGCAACATGTCCGCACCTACCGTCTTGTTCGTGCTCGATGAATTGCGCCGACGCAATGCGCGTGGCCAGCATCTGATGACCGCCCTGGGGCCGGGCTTCACCGGCGCGTTTCAACTCATCACGCTGAACGGGCAGGGCGCATGACGTTCGGCTGGGCTTATCTCCTGATCGGCTGGCTGGTCGTGCAGCGGCTCGCCGAATTGGCTTACGCCCGCAAGAATACGCAGGCGTTGCTGGCACGCGGCGCTCAGGAGATCGGTGCGGAGCATTATCCGCTTTTCGTGGTGCTCCATTCGAGCTGGCTGATCACCATGGCGGTTCTCACTGCGCCGTCGCCGCCAGTGCCGTGGCTGCTTCTAGGGGCGTTCGTATTGGTCCAGGCCGCGCGCGTCTGGGTGATCGCAACGCTCGGGCCATACTGGACGACCCGCATCATCACCGTGCCGGATGCCCCGCTGGTGGCGCGCGGACCGTTCCGCTTCGTGCGGCATCCGAATTATCTCGTTGTAGCGGTTGAAATTCCACTCGTGCCACTGATCCTCGGGCTGGAATGGGTGGCGCTGATCTTCGGCACCGCCAACCTGGCGCTGTTGGCTTATCGCATCCGCGTGGAGGACCGCGCCCTGCAGCCGCGCCGCGCGTGAGTCGCTATATCGTGTCCAATCCGTGCCGTGCGAGCGCGCGGCCCAGCGGAAAGCTGAGCATCGGATCGTTTGCGTCCACTTGGCGAAGGACCCGCGCAGACTTCTCGCAGTCGATACGCATCTGCTCAACCAGAGAATCCGCATCCGGGAAACGGGCGTCATCGCGGATGTATTCGATGAACTCGACCTCCAGCCGCTTGCCGTAAAGATTGCCTTCATATTCGAGCAGGAAGGTTTCCAGAATTGCCGGCCCGTCATCAAACGTCGGGCGCGTACCGAGATATGCCGCGCCGTGACGGATTTCACCATCGACATGCACGCGCACGGCGTAGATGCCATGGCGCAAAGCCTGATCATCAGCCAGCGTGATATTCGCGGTTGGGAAGCCGAGATCGCGCCCACGCGCCGCGCCGCTGGTCACCTCGCCAGCCACCCGCCACCAGTAGCCGAGCACCTGCGCCGCGCCGCGCGGATCGCCTTCGGCAAGTGATTCGCGCGCCCGCGTGGAGGAAAACACCTCTCCAGCGCCGCCGACCGCCTCAACGATGTCAACGCCGATCCGTGCTCGTGCGCCCAGGTCTTGCAGAAGCGTTGGATTGCCGCCACGGCCCTTGCCAAAGAAGAAGTTGTAGCCCGCGACCGCATGGCCGACTTGCAGTCCGTCCACGAGCACTTGCTGGACGAACTCCTCTGCTGTCAGCCCGGCGAGGCTCGCATCGAAGCGGACCACCGCGACGACATCCAGACCGAACAGCTCCAGAAGCCGCAATTTGCGCGCAAGCGGCGTGAGCTGGAAGAAGGTGCGCTCGGGCTGGAAAAAGCTGCGCGGATGCGGCTCGAACACCATCGCCCCGGCAGACACGCCGCGAGCCCGGGCGATCTCCTGGGCGCGCGCCAGCAAAGCCTGATGCCCGCGATGCACGCCGTCGAAATTTCCGATCGCCAGAACTGCGCCGCGCGTCTGTGCCGGCTGCTCCCGCCATTCGCGCACGATCTCCACGCCGCCCTTGCTCCTCCTCAGCCCTGCTGTTCGCGCCGCGGCACCATTAGCATGGCCTCGCCCTCCAGCACCAGCCGGTCATCGACCGAGCACGTGCATTTGAGCACCGCGCGGCTCTTTTCCGGGATCAGTTCAGTCACCTCGGCGCGGGCAACAACTGTTTCCCCATGATAGACCGGCGCAAGAAACTTCAGCGTCTGCGACATGTAGATCGCGCCTGCGCCCGGCAGCTTGGTTCCCAGAACGGTTGAAATATAGCTGGCTGAGAGCATGCCGTGGACGATAGGGGCCTTGAAGCGGGTGCCGGCTGCGTATTCCTTGTTGAAATGAACCGGATTGGTGTCGCCGGTAAGCGCGCCGAAAGCCAGTACATCGTCATCGGTGATGGCATGGGAATATTCCGCCGCCATCCCGACAGACAGCTCTTCAAAGGTGTAGTAATGCTCCGGCGGCGGAGCCCAGGCGTCGATATGGGCCTCGATGCTGCCCGCGGGGTGCCCATCCCGCGTTTTCGTGCCGAGCGCTTGGCGCATTCGTTCCGGTAGCCATTTCATGCGAAATTATCCCCTTCTGCCCTTGATAACCTGATGGCTGAAGCCGCGTCGGTCCCGTGCGCTCACCAGCGCAGTCGCTTCATCGCGGCCAGCGGTCTGTGCGCGGTGCTGGAGAACAGCGCGGCGATTTCGGCGCGGTCGAGCGTATCGTTTTCGGCCATGCCCTGAACATGCAGGCCGCTTGCGACGAAGACGCTGTCGAGACCCTCCGCCTGTGCCCCGGCGATGTCGGTGCGCACGCCGTCGCCGATGGCGAGGACGGCGCTGTCCGGCGTCTGGCCAGCAATCTCGGCGAGACGCTCACGCGCCAGCGCATAAATTGGCGGGTGGGGCTTGCCGGTGTAGATGACTTCGCCGCCGACCTCAGTATAGGATTGTGCCAGCGCGCCGGCGCAGTAGATCAGGGTGTCGCCGCGTTCGACCATGAGGTCCGGGTTCGCGCAGATCATCGGCAGGCCGCGCGCATGCAGTAGCGCAAACAAGTCAGCATAATCGTCCGGCGTCTCTGTTTCGTCATCGAACAGCCCGGAGCACAGAACGACTTGCGCGTCTTCCGGCCCGGTGAGTTGGATGTCCAGACCCGCCAGCATCGGCCGGTCACGCTCGGGCCCCAGCAGGAACACCCGCTCGCCGCCGCGGCGCATCATCTCGGTTCGCGCCACATCGCCGGAGGTGACGAGGGCATCATAGGTGTCGCGGGGCACGCCAACTTCGTCGAGTTGCGTGGCGACGCCGCCGCTGTGACGCGGCGAATTCGACAGCAGGATGACGACGCCGCCAGCCGCGCGATAGGCCCCACAGGCTTGCACGGCGCTGTCATGCGGCTTTATGCCATCATGCACGACGCCCCACACGTCGCAGAACCAGGCGGAAAACCCGCTGGCCAGCGGTGCGATATGGTCGATGATGGGGATCTCGGGGGGCGTTTCGTTCATGTGCCTCATCTTGCCGTGGTCATCAGCGCCGCCGTGTCTGGCCCCGCCGTTTCATGTTTGTGCAATGCAAAATAGCCTTGCCGGGGCGCTGCGTGCAAGCCGCGCCTTGAATGACCCAGATCGGGACCCGCGATGACGCGCTACAAGATTACGATTGAATACGACGGTGGACCGTTTGTCGGATGGCAGATGCAGGATAATGGCCCGTCTGTGCAGGCCGCGCTGGTCGAGGCGATCTGGCGGTTCAGCGGCGAAGAGGTCGAGGTGCGCGGAGCGGGGCGCACCGATGCGGGGGTTCATGCGCGCGGGCAGGTGGCGCATTTCGATCTGGCGCGGGAGATGGACCCGGGGCGCATCCGCGACGCGATCAATTTTCACCTCAAGCCGCAGCCGGTCGCCGTACTGGCCTGCGCGCCGGTCGCGGCGGATTTCGATGCGCGGTTTTCCGCAACGCGGCGCAACTACGAATATCTCATCCTCAATCGCCGCGCGCCGCTGACCCTCGACGCCGGGCGGGCCTGGCGTGTTCCGGTTCCGCTCGATGCCGATGCGATGGACGCCGCCGCAAAGGTGCTGCTCGGCCAGCATGACTTCACCACGTTCCGCTCGGTCCATTGCCAGGCGCGCTCGCCGGTCAAGACGTTGGACCTGCTTGACGTGTCGCGGGAGGTCGAGCGCATCGTGATCCGCGCGAGCGCGCGCTCGTTCATGCACAACCAGGTCCGCTCGCTTGTCGGCAGCCTGAAGCTGGTGGGCGAGGGGAAATGGTCCGCCGACGACCTTCGCGCCGCGCTGGAGGCGCGCGATCGCAGCGCGTGCGGCCCGGTCGCGCCCGCCTGCGGGCTGTATCTTGTCGGGGTGGGCTACGACTGAGCCGCACTTGCGCGAAGTCACCCGTTAGCTCAGATAAGGGGCGGGCAAGTCTCAGAAATCGAAAGATTATGACGCAGAAGATCGACCACACATTCGCCGTCGCGCCGATGATGGACTGGACGGACCGGCACTTCCGCTACCTGATGCGGCAGATCAGCCGGCGCGCCGTGCTCTATACCGAGATGGTCACGACCGGCGCGATTATTCACGGGCCGCGCGAGCGGTTGCTGGCGTTCGACCCGGTCGAGCACCCTGTGGCGCTGCAACTCGGCGGCAGCGAGCCGGGTGAGCTGGCGCAGTGCGCGCGCATCGGCGCGGACTGGGGCTATGACGAGATCAATCTCAACATCGGCTGCCCGTCTGACCGCGTGCAGCGCGGGCGCTTCGGCGCGTGCCTGATGGCCGAGCCGGAGCTTGTGCGCGATTGCGTGTCGGCGATGCGCGCCGCGGTCGACATCCCCGTGACGGTCAAGTGCCGGATCGGCGTCGATGATCAGGACAGCGAGGCCGGGCTTGCCCACTTTGTCGAGACGGTCGCGATCGGCGGCTGCGAGACCTTCATCATTCACGCGCGCAAGGCTTGGCTGCAGGGCCTCAGCCCGAAGCAGAACCGGCATGTGCCGCCGCTGGACTATGATCGTGTGTACCGCCTCAAGGCCACACGGCCCGATCTGCATATCATCATTAACGGCGGCATCAAGGACGTTGGCGACGCCGAGCCGCATCTGGCCCATGTCGACGGCGTGATGCTCGGGCGCGCGGTCTGCGCCGATCCGTTTGTGCTCGCTGATGTGGACAGCCGCCTTTACGGCGTCGAGCCTATGCCCACCGACCGCTTGACGATCGCGCGCATGATGCTGCCCTACATCGAACGCGAGCTTTCGCAAGGCGCTCGCCTCGCCGCAATCACCAAGCACTTGCTCAATCTTGTGCAGGGGTTGCCCGGTGCGCGCGCCTTCCGCCGGCACCTGAGCGAGAACGCCGGGCGCGACGGCGCAGGGCCAGAGGTGGTCGTAGAGGCGCTCGCGCATGTTGAGGCGTCCGCGCAAAGGGCGACCCTCAGCGCCGCAGAATAACATCCTCAAACCCGCCTCAGTGACGTCCGTCACAGACTTGCACTCCAGCGACATTCATGCTCCCCGACGAGATCCGCGCGCAGGCTGGGGTGCCTGGCGCGGCAAAGCGTTGAAAATCGGGAGGCGCATGCAGCATGTTTCCGCGCACAAATATCCGCATGGGCGATGCCTATTCGCCGCTTTATTTCCTGGCCGCGCTTGGCGCTGGCGGGCTGGTTGTCACGTTCTTTATGTGGCTTTTGTTCTGGGTGCCGCATCCTGGCCGGCCAGTCCCGGTTTTCGCGGACATCCTCGCGGCGTTTTCCCAAGGCGGCTTAGCCTTGCAGCTCGCCATCGTCGTCGCATGGCTCGGCATTGGCTTCTTTTCCATCATGCATGCGCGGCTGCTGCTCTGGAACGTCGGCGAGCTGATGCGCTTCCGGGCCACCTCGGCTTACGCGGCGCTGCGCAGCAGCAACGATGAGACCCAGCTCCTGGCCGCGCCGCTCACCGTGGCGATGAGCGTGAACGTCGCTTTCATCCTCGGGCTGGTGTTCGTGCCGAGGCTATGGAGCATCGTCGAATACCTGTTCCCGCTGGCGCTGGTCGGTTTTCTGGCGATCGGGGCATGGGCGCTTGCGCTGCTGCGCGATTTCTGGGGCCGTATTCTCGCGACCGGCGGGTTCGACTGTTCGCAGAACAACAGTTTCGGCCAGTTGCTGCCGGCCTTCGCAATGGCGATGGTGGGCGTTGGGCTCGCCGCGCCGGCGGCGATGAGCACACAAGCCTGGATCGCTGGTATTTCCTACATCGTCTCCAGCTTCTTCATCGTGACAGCGGTACTGCTCGCGGCGGTGAAGCTGGTGCTTGGCTTGCGCGCGATGATGGAGCAGGGCGCAACCCCGCTGAGCGCGCCGTCGCTATGGATCGTGGTGCCGATCATGACGGTTGTCGGTATCGCCCTGATGCGCCAGGAGCACGGGCTTCACGCGCATTTCGGCGCGGATGGCGCGGCGGCCGATCTGTTTGCACAGCAAACCTGGTGGCTGGCGCTGCAAGTCGCTTTCGGGCTCTGGGGCCTGGTCGCGTTGCGCCGCTTCAACTATTTCGGTCGCTTCATTACTGGGCGCGAGTTGTCTGCGGGGTCTTATGCGCTTGTCTGCCCGGGCGTGGCGCTAACGGTGATGGTGCAGTTTTTCCTCAACAAGGGGCTCGTCGGCGTCGGGCTTGTCGATAAGTTCAGCATTGCGTTCTGGGCCGTCACGCTCGTTGCGCTTGGCCTGCAGGCGCTGACAATCTGGCTGGTGGTGACGCTGAATCGAAAGCATTTCGGGCGCGAACCGGCGCGTCAGGTCTCGCCAGCTGAATAAGCTGAAGTCGCGATGACATAACAGGTCGTCCGCCGCGGGTGGTAGGCATGCGCGTGTGGCTGCGCTATACGGCAGGTCCAAAGTGCTCACGGTCCAATCGCGGAGACCTGTTAATGGAAATCAGCCTGCCTCTGGGCGAACTCGCTTGGCTTATCGCCGCGCTGCTCGCCAGCGGGCTGCTCATGGGGTTCCTGGCTGGGCTGTTCGGGATCGGTGGCGGCGGTATCCTGGTGCCGATCCTCTATGAGGTGTTCAATATCCTCGATGTGCCGCTGGAGGTGCGGATGCATCTGGCGGTGGGCACCTCTTTGGCAGTCATCATCCCGACATCGATCAGGTCGGTGCAATCACACTACAAGCACGGCGCGGTGGATATGGGCCTGTTGCGCAGGATCGGGCCGCCCGTACTCGTTGGGGTTCTGACAGGTGTGGTTATCGCGAGCTTTGTGGAAGCGGCGGTGCTGAAGGTCGTCTATATCCTCTCGACCTCGCTCATGGCGATCAATCTGTATTTCGGGCGCGGCCGCTGGAACCTGGGTACGGAGATGCCGGGCCGGGCAGTTGATCGCGCGGTGGGTTGGGTGATCGGCACGGTCTCCACGTTGATCGGCATTGGTGGCGGCGTGCAGCTCACGACCTATATGACGCTTTATGGCCGGGCGATCCATCAGGCAGTGGCGACCGGCGCGGGGTTGGGGCCGATCATCGCGATCCCGGCAACCATCGGCTATATCTGGGCCGGTTGGAGTGAGGCGAGCCTGCTACCGCCCGGCTCCCTGGGGTATGTCAGCCTGCTCGGGGTCGCGATCATCGGGCCGGTCAGTGTTTATGCGGCGCCCATTGGCGTGCGCGTAGCGCATGGGCTGTCGCGGCGCAAGTTGGAGGTGGCGTTCGCGCTGTTTCTTGCGCTGATGTCGCTCCGCTTCCTGATCAGCCTGTTTTTCGAGGTTTAAGACCGGGTCAGTCGAAGCGGCTGCCTTGCTCGCTTTCGGGCGGCGCGGCATCGGCGGTGGTGTAAGCGCTGGTCTGGGCGTCGGTCATTTCCACGGGCTCGCCCGCGGGCATATTGCCATGCGCAGCGCCGGAGGTCTCCACCCCGAAAGCTGGCTCGGGCGCGTCGATCCGTTCGTACTCGCTCGCGGGCAGGTCGCCAATAGGCCCAAGCGCCTCTTCGTCGCGCTCGAACAGGCGCGGGCTTTGCATATAGACGCTGATGAGCCGCGATAACGCGATCAGCGAGTCGGTATGGGTACGCTCATAGCCGTGTGAAGCGTCCAGCGCGAAGCAGATCAGCGCCGCGCGCATGTCGTTGCCGGCCTCCATCGCAGCCGCCGCGTCGCTGCGGTAGTGGTTGAAGACATCGCGCGTATGCTCGATGTTGAAACGCTGGCACAGATGCAGCAGGCTGCGCGTCAGGTGCCAGTCGAACGGTCCGCTGGAGTCCTGCATCGCGATCGTGACGCCATATTCGGACGTGTTCTGCTCCGGTGCGATGGTGCCATTGTCTACCGACACCATCTCCGCGACATCGCCATGCAGGATGTGGGACGCGCCGACGCCCACCTCTTCGGAGATTGTAAAGAGCAGATGGCAGTCAAGCGGCACTGTGACCCCGCCTTCGCGGATCGCCTTGGCCGCCGTGAGCACCGCCGCGACGCCCGCCTTGTCATCAAGATGGCGCGCGTTGATGAAGCCATTGCCCTCGAATTGCGGAACGGAGTCAACCGCGATCAGGTCGCCGACATTGACGCCGAGCGCGATTGCGTCCTGTGCGTTCTCGATCCGCTCATCAAGCCGCACCTCGACATTCGACCACGAGACCGGCATTTCATCCACCTCGTCGCCATAAGTGTGGCCCGATGCCTTGAACGGCAGGATCGTCCCGCGCAGCTTGCGCGCCTCATCCATGAAAACCGTGACGCGGGCGCCCTCGGCAAAGCGCGCCGACCAGTGGCCCACCGGCGAAATCTCAAGCCGGCCAGATGGCTTTATGCGTTTGACGATTGCCCCGAGGGTGTCGAGATGCGCCGAGACCGAGCGGTCCGGCGACTTGCGCTCACCCGGCAAATTCGCGCGAATTGCGCCGCGGCGGGTCAGCTCGTAGGGGATGTCGAGCTTGGTCAGTTCGCTGCACACGAACCCGACCGCCAGATCAGTCATTCCCGTAGGACTGGGGATGTTGAGCAGCGTCTTGAGCGTGCTCAACAAATAGCCGGTGTCCATTTTCAGGTCGCGCATATGGCTCATGAGCGGATGGCCCTGTCTCTGGTCACGGTCTGGGGGAAAAGAAAGTCGATGAAACTCTCGGCTGTCGGCTGCGGTTCATGGTTGGCCAGGCCGGGGCGTTCGTTTGCCTCGATGACGAAATAGGTTGGCTCGGACGGAGCGGGCACGATGAAATCCAGTCCGACTACGGGCATATCGAGAATATCTGATGCGGTCAATGCGGCGTCAGCGAGATCTGGGTGAAGCTGTGGTGTGACATCGTGAATGGTGCCGCCGGTGTGTAGATTAGCGGTTTTTCGGACAATGAGTTCCACGCCCTCAGGCAGGATGGACTCCATCTCGTAGTCCGCCCCGGAGACTGCCCGGCGCGTTTCATCGTCGACCGGGATTCGGCTTTCCCCGCCGGTAGCAGCTTCGCGCCGGCGTGATTGCTTCTCAATGAGTTGGGCGATGGTGTGGATTCCATTGCCAATGATGGCCGCGGGCTTGCGGATCGCCGCGGCGATCACCTGGCGGTCAATCACGATAATGCGGAGGTCTTTGCCAGTGATGAACTGCTCCATCAGCACGGTCGCGCAGAGCGAACGCGCGGCGGCGACTGCCGCGATGACCTCGGCCTCGCCAGTGAGATCAACGAACACGCCGCGCCCTTGCTCGCCCTCGGCCGGCTTCACGACAACACGGCCGTGCCGGCGGAGGAAGTCGAGCGCCTCGTCGTCACTATCGACCTTGATCTGTTCAGGCACCTTCAATCCGCCGCGGCGCAGCAGCCGCTGCGTCAGCGCCTTGTCCATGCACCGGCTCATGGCCACAGCGCTGGTCATGTCGCTCAGAGATTCGCGGCAGGCGATCGAGCGCCCGCCGAAGGACAAATGGAACAACCCGGCTGCTGCATCCTCGATCTCCACGGCGATACCGCGGCGGCGGGCCTCGTCGACAATGATCCGTGCATAAATGTTGAGCTGCTCCTCAGGCGCGGGGCCAATGAAAAGCCGCTCATTGATCGGGTTCTTGCGCTTGAGGCAGTACACCGGGATCTGCTCGAAGCCGAGCTTGCGGTAAAGCTGAATGGCCTCTTCGTTGTCATACATGACAGAGAGGTCCATAAAGCTGCGTCCCGCCTCGCGAAAATGACGCGCCAGAGCGAGCACCAGCGTCCGCCCGACGCCGGGATGCGGTGCCTGAACATCTACGCACAATGACCACAGGCTGGACCCGTTGTCGGGGTCGCAAAAGGCCACCACGTGGTCTGCGCCCATAACGACGCCGAGCACGTGGCCTGTCGCGGGTTCGTCAGCCACCAGCACATGCACGGGGTTATCTGCATCGAGCTCATCGAGGAAGCCGTCGTGCAGCCTTACCATACCGTGCGACTGGTAGATTGTGTTGATCGCATCGGCGTCGTCCGGGCGCGCGGCGCGAATGCGAAAGCCGGGCGGGTTCGCCGGCGCGTCCCGGAGATTCTCCAGATAGAGCCGGAAGGTGTGAGAGGGGTCGAGGAACAGTTCTTGTGGTGCGCTCGACAAGACAACATGCGGGTCCCGGACATAAAACG
Organism: uncultured Hyphomicrobiaceae bacterium; assembly: GCA_964572465.1. GTDB lineage: Bacteria > Pseudomonadota > Alphaproteobacteria > Rhizobiales > Rhodomicrobiaceae > Dichotomicrobium. The sequence continues at coordinate 12,895 of CAZNGB010000004.1, read as the reverse complement.
CGACATCGCGCTGGCCCTCGCTCTCTTCGCGCAAAGATCTGGAGAGTTCGCCGAGGTCGTCGAAGGTCTGGCCGAAGATCAGCCGCCCCCAGCCGCAATCGACAATGGCGTTGGGCGTGGTCAGCTGGCCTTGCGCGAGTTTTGGGCGTGCGCCCCAGTGCTTAAGCGAGGCCATTTCGGCGAGGTCCTCGGGACTGACGCGCTTGTCATGGTCCCCCATGCGCCTGCCTTTCGCCTTTTAGATATCGTTTGCTCGACCGCGACACGCTCAAATGTCGTGTTGCTGCAACCACAATTCCAGCAGAGCGACCTGCCAGGTCTTGGAGCCACCCAGTGCGGTGATGTGCTCGGCCGGGGCTTCAAGCAACTTGTCGACATAGGCTTGCTGGAACAGCCCACGCTCACGCGCGCTGCGTGAATGCATCACATCCCGGACCATATCATAAACCGGCCCTTGGATGTATTTCAGCGCCGGGACCGGGAAATAGCCTTTCGGCCGATCAATGATCTCGGCAGGCAGCACGGTGCGTGCGACATCCTTGAGCACGCCCTTGCCCCCATCTTTCAGCTTCTCGGCCGGCGGGATGCGCGCGGCCAGTTCGACCACCTTATGGTCGAGGAACGGCACGCGCGCCTCCAGCCCCCAGGCCATCGTCATGTTGTCGACGCGCTTGACCGGATCATCGGCCAGCATGACCATGGTGTCGATGCGCAAAGCCCGGTCGACCGGCGTGTCGGCGCCCGGAAGGTCGAAATGGGCGGCGACGAAATCGCGGCTATAGTCATCGTCAACGAGTTCGGGGTTGATGAGCTGGCTGTAGTCCGCGTGATCGCGGTCAAAAAATGCGGCGGCATAGTCCGACACCGGATCATTGCTGCTCGCCAGCGCCTGATACCAGTGGTAACCGCCGAAAATCTCGTCGGCACCCTGACCGGACTGCACCACCTTCACATGTTGCGAGACTTCCTCGGAAAGCAGGAAGAAGCCGACATTGTCGTGGCTGACCATCGGTTCGGACATTGCCGCGATCACCTTGGGCAGCGCGCGGATCAGCCGGCCGCTGGTCGCCTGAATCTTGTAGTGCTCGGTCCCGTAGCGCTCGGCCACCAGGTCGGAATAGCGGAATTCGTTGCCCTCCTCACCGCCGACCGTCTCGAAGCCGATGGAGAACGTCTTGAGGTCGGTCTGTCCCGCCTCGGCGAGCAGCGCGACGATCAGACTGGAGTCGACACCGCCTGAAAGCAGCACGCCGACGGGCACATCCGCCACCATCCGCCGCTTGACGGCTGCGCGCAGTGTCTCATGCACCAGATCGCGCCAGGCCGAGGCCGGCATCTCCGCGTCGCGTGCCTCACGCTGGAAGGTCGGTGCCCAGTAGATGTGGTCTTGGCGTGTGCCATCCGCTTCTATCGTGGCGATGGTTGCTGGCGGCAGCTTGCGGATGCCGCGGACCATCGTGAAGGGCGGCGGCACGACAGCGTGAAAAGTCATGTAGTGGTGCAGCGCCACCGGGTCGATGCTGGTGTCGATATCGCCCGCGGCGAGCAGCGCTGGCAGCGTTGAGGCGAAGCGCAGCGCGCGCCCGCCGCGAGCCTCGCAGAAGTAAAGCGGCTTGATGCCAAGCCGGTCGCGAGCGAGGTAAAGCCGGCCTGAGTCGCGCTCGTGGATGGCGAATGCGAACATGCCGTTGAAGCGCTTGACGCAATCCGGCCCCCATGCAGCGAACGCCTTGAGGATGACTTCCGTGTCGCTGTGGGAGAAAAACGCGTGGCCCAGCGCGATCAACTCGTCACGCAGCGTCTGGTAGTTGTATATGCAGCCGTTGAACGCGATGCTCAGGCCAAGTTGGGAATCCACCATCGGCTGGCGGGCGTGTTCGCTCAGGTCGATGATCTTGAGGCGGCGATGCGCCAGACCGGCGTGACCGTAAGCGACCGCGCCGCTGGCATCCGGCCCGCGCGGGGCCATGCAAGCCGCCATTTTGTCGAGGGTGGCCAAATCAGCAGGTGTGCCGTCGAAAGTGACTTCTCCGCAAATGCCGCACATCTAAGGGGGTAACGCTCGCTGCTTATCGCTGAGGTGGTAATGGGGCCTGCCGCGTCGGCACGGGGCCCATCTGTCGTCTCCTGGTGAGCATAACAGATCGCTTTTGGCTCGCAACCAGCACTGGTTTCAGCGGGTGAGCGAGGGCGCTGTGCGCGGGCGCGTGGTGGCATCTGAGCGTTGCTGCTCGTCCGACAGAATCCGCGGCGGTGTTTGGTCGAACTCAAAGATCTGGCGCAGGAACCCAGGCGCCACGGCTGATACCGGGTTCACCAGCACTTCTGGATTGTCCATCGCACCACGCACAGCATAGGTCATGCCAAATATCCCCTCGCCGCTGCGCCCGGTTAGCAAGTCGCCAAGGATTGGAACAGAGCTTATCGCGGCGTTCAGCCCATAGACCGGAACATAAGTGCCTGATAGCTGGATGCGATCGCGTTTCATATCGAGCCGCCCGCGCATTGTTGCGCCGAGCAGCGGACCGTTGATGATAGCGTCGCGGAGGATGAACTGGCCGTTGCCGACGGAAAATTGCACCCGCATGGTGTTGAAATCGATCTGGGTGCGACGCTTGACAGTACGGCCCTCCCTGTTCGTGGGCGCCCCGATGTTCGTCTCATTGCCGAACAACACCTGATCCACCACCTCATCGCCCAGCACCTTGAAATTCCAGGCATAAAGCGTTCCGATGCGATCAGCCTCGCCCAGACCGTCGAGGTTGACGCGCAGCGACATCTCACCTCCAACCATGCGAGAGTAAAGCCCAACCAGCCTGAAGGCCGCACCGGCGTCGGTCGCCTCGGCCAGCAGTAAGCGTGGCTGGCCTTCCTCCTCGCGAAGCCGCACTGCCAGCGGCGCTTCACCAGCGAGCCGCCCGTTGGCGCTCAATTTTGTGAGTTCGCCGCCATCTTTGCGAACATGCGCCGTGAGGTTGGTGATAGCCGTATCGTTGTAGCCGAGCACTGTGCTGATTTTCGCAGTAATATCAACACCCCACTCGCGTTCGGGCCGCTCGGGCTGGTCCTCGGCGAGCTTGCCGCGCGAGAACAATGATCGGAAAAATTCCCGGCCATCGTAGCTGTCGCCGGTGGCCTCGACCCGCCAGACATTCTGCTGATCGCGCACGCCCGAGATCTGCAGACGTGTCAACAGGTTTGGTGAAAATGTCGGGAACTCGAAGCTTCGCGGCAGCCCGTCTTCGCCGATCACGACGGAGCCGTAGACCGCGATCTCGTCCCCGACCATACGCACATCACTCAGGACCATCCGGCCGGTATCATCTTCGGCAACATCGAATGTGAGGATTGCGCTATCGCCCGGCGGCTTGCGCGTGGCGACGTTGATGAAAAACAGTTCCGCGTTTGTGAGGTCCGCTTCGACGCGCAGGCGGTGGCTGTCATCTTCGTGCTTGATGGTCAGCGCCAAGGGCACGGTGCCGCGAACAACATGATTGATGTCGAGACCGAGGCTCGCGCGGTCTTGCGCGTCGAGCGCGGCGCGCAGGCGCAGACCCGGCTGTAGCCGATCCGGCGCGCCAAAGATGCGGTGCCAATCGACATTCACGGGCACGCCATTCACGAGCACGTCGCCTTTGGCGTTGAGCGCCTTGTCGCTGACGTCGAAAACCAGTTCACCCCCATTTACGGCCAGATCCTTCGCGAAGCCTGAAGCCGTCGGCTGATCCAGGGTCGCGCGCCCGCGCAAGCCGAGATCTTCGAAATCGACATCCTTCAGCAGCGGGATATTGAGCCCGAAGGCTCCGGACAGTCGTCCACTCAACCCTTTCGGCTGCAGACCGACCTCGCCGGCATAATTAAGTGGCTCATGATCAAGCAGGTCATACGCGGCGCCCGCCTCCGCCGAAATGCGGAAGTTCAACTCCGCTTCGGGCACATGCGGGCGCAGATCGCCAATAACGAACTGGGCGTTTTCAAGTGCGATGGGCGCGCGGCCAGGCAGAGTGACCACACTGTCGGGCACGTTGAAGACAAATCGACGGCCGCGGAGCATCGCCGTACCCGGGCCGGTCTGAATTTCCGGCATCTCGTCGATATATGAAATCAAGAGGTCGTCGGTGCCGAAGCGCACATCGACACTGCCGCTGGGCAAATCGCCATCCGCCTCCAGCGTGTGCAGCACGCCACCGGGAATGTTCACATCGATCTTTCCGCCGGTGATGCGCCCACTGCTCACCGATTCGCCGACCCATTCGCGCCCGCCAGGCGCGACGAATTTTGGCCAGATCAGCTTCAGGAACGCCACGGGCATCGCGCTGACCTCACCGGCCAGACGCACAGCCGGCGAGCCGGGGGCGTCGATAATTTCACCGTTCAGATTGATGAAGGCGTCTGCTGCCTGCACCCGAAACCGCTCCAGCGTGATCCGCGTGCCGCCATCAAAAATCTGGCCGTTCGCCCTGATGCCGTCGACCGGGATCGCTGGCAGCCCGAACTGTTCCGCAGCCAGGGCAACGTCGGTGGTTGCGAAGCGGTAGCTCCAGTCGCGAGCTTCGTCCGCTTGGCTGCCCGCAGCAGCAGCAATCTCCCCCACCAGGGTGATGCGGCTTTGCCCCCAATTGAGCGTCGAGGGCTTGAGTTCAAAGCGCCCAGCTGCTTCGGAATACGTGAAGCGCAGCGCGGCGCTGTCGATGCTTGCGGGGTCTTTCTCGTTCCACGGGGCGAAGATCCGCCCGCTTCCGAGTAAGAGCTCGGCGTTCGCCGAAGTAATTCGGCCATCGCCTGCCATCTCTGCGCTCAGTGCGGCTGTTACGGGCAAATCAAGACTGCGCAAGGGTGACAGCGCCGCGAATTCGGTGCCGAGTTCGCGCGGGATCAAGTCTTCGACGCGCAAGCCAAGCGCCAGGTTTTCGTAGCCGTCGAGCCGGGCGACCTCGAATGTCATGTCCCAGGCGCGGGAATCGCTGCCCACGCTGGCGCGCCCGCTCAGCACGCTCTGGCGGTCCCGACGCTCCAGATCGACCTCAAACTCGCGCACCTGCCAGCGCGTCACACGTTCGGGGCGGGCGACAAAAAACTCTGCGTCGCGAATGCCGAAGCTGTTCAGATAGGACGCGCTGTCTTCGCCCGCGCCGAGGTCATCGAAAAGCTGGTTGATAGCCGGCACGAGCGCAATTTTGCGCTTGTCGTCGCCCGCAGCGGCGTCGACGCTTGTTGTGACCTTGGTGGGCGGAGGATCGCGGGCAGGCGGCGCAGCGCCTGTCTGCGCATCGACTGTGAGTGCTATGCCGTCATTGCCATCGACTTGCAGGAGCACGCGCGGGCCGATCAGATTGACGCTGCCGGCGGCGAGCCGCCCGGTCAGCAACGCGCGCGCACTCAGACCGACCGAAGCCGATGGCGCTTCGGCGACAACGACGCCCGCTTCATCAAAGAGCCGGACCGTTTTCAGCCGGAACTCGATCCCACCGGCCCTCGACAGTTGCACCACCGCATCGCCAATATCGATCGTCGGCCCGCGCAACTGCCCGTTAACAGATTTTTCGACCGGCTCGATGAGAAACGCCATCGACACCGGACCCTGGGTGAGCCGGCCATAGACGAGCGCGAGCACAACGGCGCCGACAACGACAAGGCCTGTGACAACCTCCAGCGAGAGCCTGCCGCAACGCTTGCACGCCTTGCCGAAGTTGCGCCGCGCTGGCTCTGGTACGCGCAGCATGAGGGCACGACTCGTCGCGCTGACGCGCGCAAGCTGACGCCTGGCGGGGGCGGCTAACGCCTTGCAGGCGCTCGTGACCTGCCGGAAGCGCCCAGCCCGCCGGAAGCGCTCAGCCCGCCGGAAGCGCTTTTGCCATTGCTGGTCGTTCATCGCACGCCCAAGATGGTGATAATTCGATCCCGCCTGCACCCGAGCGCAGGCAACAAATTGTCGCCGCAAGCTGCTAGATACTTGCGCTGCCGCGCCGAATAGGCTTTGACCGACCGGCAGCTTCCATCACGGAAGTTGTCAAATTGTTTCAAGGGCAAAAAGCGTCAAAAGGAAGGCATTGTCATGGTCAGCGAAGGTGATGTCGCCCCCGGTTTCGAGCTACCCCGCGACGGCGGCGGGACCGTCAGTCTGGAAGAGTTCAAGGGGAATCCGGTCGTCGTCTATTTCTACCCCAAAGATGACACCTCGGGCTGCACGAAAGAGGCCGTCAACTTCAGCGCACTGGCGAAAGAGTTCGCCGCTGCAGGCGCGCAGATCATTGGTGTGTCGCCTGATCCGGTGAAATCCCATGACAAGTTCAAGGCGAAACACGACCTGAGCGTCATGCTGGCGTCTGATGAGGAAAAGCAGGCGATCGAGGCGTATGGCGTGTGGGCCGAGAAGAAGATGTATGGCAAGACCTATATGGGCGTCGAGCGCTCGACCTTTCTAATCGACAAGGACGGCAAGATCGCCAGGACATGGCGGAAGGTGAAAGTGCCAGGCCATGCCGATGCGGTGCTCGAAGCCGTCAAGGCTTTGTGAGCACGGCGGAAACTGGCGTGCCGCCCAACGTGCCGCGCATGCCAGATTGTTTCGCAACACCTCCGACAAATCGAAAAAAAATTGCATCGATTGTGCCAAGTTAACCCATGACATGCGTGCTGGTTGCCGTTAAGGTGCGCCGCGTTATCGAGGCTGACGGCGGCAGACTGAACGTGGCGGGGCATGGGTCTTTGGGGGCGCAACCGCGTGGTCGCAGGTGAATAACCTCTTGTTCTTGTTGCGCCGCATCGCCAAGGCAGACGACGGCAAAAGACATGAGCCAGCGTATCCGCGACGGCTCAGGCTTGACATTTTCCAGGGTCTGCACGGTAACACGTTGTGCGATTGACGAGGTCTCAAGAGTAACGAAAGCAGAGAGCGCCATGAGTAACTCTGAACAGAAGCCGATCCTGAAGACCACCAGCAAGGCTGCGGGCAGCCCCTCTCCGGCGCCATCCGCTCCGCCTGGCAACCCAATGGCCGGACCGCAGGGCGCACCCGCCCCGACCCGCGCGCCGGGGCTGAAGGCCGACCGTGTCGCGCCCTCGATCATCGGTGAAGACCTGTCGATCAGCGGCAATGTCATCTCGAAAGGTGAGGTGCAGGTCGACGGTCAGATCGAAGGCGATGTGCATTGCGGCTCGCTGATCGTCGGCGAGAAGGCCGAGATTACCGGCGGCATCGTAGCCGAGGACGTGGTCGTGCGCGGCCGTGTCATGGGCTCGATCCGGGGCGTGCGCGTGACCATGCAGGCGAGTTCGCATGTGGAAGGGGACGTGTTCCACAAGGCGTTGGCGATTGAACAGGGTGCGTTTTTTGAGGGCAAGTCGCGCCGCGCCGAGGACCCGATTGCAACGGCGCCCAAGCTGGAAACGCCGCAAAACTAGTCGTCATCGAGCGATCGCGCGGCGAGGCGGCCCGGGCGGCGCGTCTCGCGGCTACCCTCTCGCGGCCGTAGATCATTCGTGCTAATCTTGCACGATGATCCGGATTTGTTCATGTATCGGCGCGGCACTCTGGCTTGCGTTGGCAGGTGGAACGCTGACTGGGTTTGCGCAGGCGCAGTCGCCTGCGGACGCCCGTTCGGTTTACGACCGCGAAAGACTTGATGACCTGTATCGCCAGCTCAGGCACGCGCCAAACGCTGCGCAGGCGCAACGGCTCAATAATCAGATCTGGCAGCTGTGGACCGAGGGCCCGGATGAACGCGCTGGCGCGCAGATCCAGCGGATCTTCGGTTACCGCCGGACGCGGCAATTGGACCGCGCACTCGACATCGCGAATGAGTTGACCGAGCGCTTGCCGAATTACGCGGAAGGATGGAACCAGAAGGCCACCATCCTGTTCGAGATGGGCCGGCTCGACCAGTCGCTGGAGACCATCGACAAAGTGCTGGCGCTGGAGCCTAAACATTTTGGTGCGCTGTCCGGCCAGGCGATGATCTTGCTGCGCCAGGGCCGGGTCAAGGTAGCGCAGCAAGTGCTGCGTCGCGCCGTTGAGATCCATCCGTTTCTGGCCGAGCGACGCTTCCTGATCGAGCAGCCTGGCGATCCAATCTGACAGCGGCCCGCTTGTTGTGGTGGATCGGTGATGCGGCCCTGCTTTGAGCAGCTTGATTTCACTTCTGCGGTCGCTCATGCTCCAACTTCGGTGGTGAGCATTGCACCCCCGGTATTGCCAACAGCTCACGCCGCCCGATTCTGCCCATGACAATCCCCTGACCCATGACAATTCATTTTCACGAGCGCGACCTTCCCGACGGCCTCGACCTTGGCGCAAGGGTTGCGATTGATACCGAAACAATGGGCCTTGAGCCGCGCCGCGACCGGCTCTGCCTTGCCCAGCTTTCCGCTGGCGATGGGACCGCGCATCTCGTCCAGTTCGCGCCAGGAGCCTATGACGCCCCCAACCTATGCAAGCTGCTGGCAAACCCGAGCGTCCTGAAGCTGTTCCATTACGGCCGCTTCGACATCGCCGTCTTGGGCCATTATCTGGGCGTCTTCGCCGGGCCGGTCTACTGCACCAAGATCGCGTCACGCTTGACGCGCACCTACACTGACCGCCACGGGCTCAAGGACCTCTGCCGCCAGCTCATTGGCGTCGAACTGTCGAAGCAGCAGCAGATTTCTGACTGGGGCGCGCAAAACCTGAGCGAAGAGCAGAAGGCATATGCCGCTTCGGACGTGCTCTATCTGCATCAGCTTAAGGACAAGCTGGACGCGCTGCTTGAGCGCGAGGGGCGCACCCATATCGCTCAGGCTTGCTTTGATTTCCTCCCCACCCGCGCGCGGCTGGACTTGCTGGGCTGGGCGGAGCGCGACATATTCAGCCACTCATGAGCCTTGGCTCGGGCGGGTACAGTCCAACTGTCAACATATTCCTTGCGTTTGGTCGAGCGTCACTGACGCTGTAGCAAGCCGCCTGATACGAGGGCTTCATGTCATCTGATGCCGGTTACGCGCAAGGGTCGCGCAGCTTTGTTGTCGAGCTGTCGCCGTCGGAGCGCGCGCGTGCCTTCCGCGCCGCGCGTCGGCATTCCGTCGTGGTGAAAACGCTCAAAGTGCTGTTACCGCTCGCTGCGATCGGCGTCATCAGCCTGTATTTTGCGCCCACGCGGCTGAGCTTCGAGATCGACGGCGCGACCGCCTCGCTGGAAGGGGTCTCGGTCGAATCAGGCAACCTGAAAATGGTGAACCCCAAGCTGTCGGGTATGCACCCAGACTATGGCCGCTACGAAATTCGTGCCCAGACCGCGTTGCAGGCTGTGGATACGCCGCAGATGGTGACGCTGGATGCGATCACGGGTTCGCTCGTTTCGCCGGAAGGGGAGGCGACCAGGCTGAAAGCGTTGAGCGGGCTGTTCGATACCCAGGAGCGGCGGCTGACATTCAGGCAGGGCGTGTCGATTGAAGGCCGCGCCAGCTTGTCGGTCGAAATGCGCTCGGCGACCGTGCATTTTGCCGACCAGCTGATCGTTTCGGATGAGCCGGTCTCGATGTCTTTTCGCGGCAGCCAGATCACCGCGGACAGTGTGCGGCTGCATACCGGCGATGCCCGGGTGGTTTTCTCGGGGGCTGTGAAGGTCCGGCTGGAACCTCGTCAGGAGACGGATACGCAATGATTGCCAAGTTGTCATCGCCTCAACAAAACCCGTGGCGCGCGCAAGTCCACGCGCTCTCGACATTGGCGCTCTGTGCGCTGGCGTTCGCAATAGCGGTCTCACCGGGCCAGGCGCTGGCGCAAAACATCGGCAGCAGCTTCCAGGCCTATCAGGGCAGCACTGATCAGCCGATCAACATCGAGGCCGATGTGCTGGAAGTCGATGACAACCAGAAACAAGCGGTGTTCAAAGGCAACGTCGTGGCGCGCCAGGGCGGGTTTTCCCTGCAGGCCAGCGAGTTGGCGGTGTATTACACAGGCCAGCCGGGCGGCCAGGTTGCCGGAGAGGGCGCGGGCGGAAATGGCGGCATCAGCCGCATCGAGGCAAAGGGCAAGGTGCTTGTCACGACGCAGGACGACCAGACCGCCACCAGCGAATGGGCCAATTTTGATGTGGACGAGCAGCTGGTCACTATCGGCGGTAATGTCGTGCTTTCGCAGGACGAGAACGTGCTGCGCGGCGACAGGTTGGTCATCAATCTGAGGACTGGCACCAGCCGGTTCGAGGTTGAGGGCGACGACGGCCGGCAGCGCGTGCGCGGCTTGTTCACACCGCGCCAGGACTGAATATCGGACAGAGGCTGAACACCGCGCCAAGGCCGCCCGGCAACGCTGCCATGCAATTTTCGCGCCATGAACCGCGTTGACTGTGCTACAGTCGCGAAAATTTGGGACGGGACACAGACGACCGCATATGGCCATCACAGAGCAGCGCCGACAATCCGCGCGCCAGCAGGCGCGAAGACCGCGCCCAGCGCCGCAGCACGCAGTGCAGCCTATGCCGCGAGAGCGTGCATTCCCCGAGGCGGTGGGCACGCTGGAAGCGGAGAACCTTACCAAGAGCTTCAAGAGCCGGCAGGTTGTGGGCGGCGCAAGCCTGAATATCCGGCGCGGCGAGGCGGTTGGCCTGCTGGGGCCGAATGGCGCGGGCAAGACGACGATTTTCTACATGATCACCGGGCTGATCCCCGCCGATACCGGGCGCATTGTCATTGACGAGCACGATGTCACCAGCCTGCCGATGTATCGCCGCGCGCGGCTCGGCATCGGCTATCTGCCCCAGGAGGCGTCGATCTTTCGCGGTCTCACGGTGGAGGAGAACATCCGCGCGGTTCTGGAGATCGTTGAGCCAAACCGGAAAGAGCGCCAGCGCCAACTGGATGCGCTGCTTGAAGAGTTCCGCATCACCAAACTGCGCAAATCGCCGGCCATCGCGCTGTCTGGCGGTGAGCGCCGCCGTGTGGAGATCGCCCGCGCGCTGGCGAGCCGTCCGTCCTACATGTTGCTGGATGAGCCGTTTGCCGGTATCGACCCGATCGCCATTGGCGACATCCGCAATCTGGTCCATCACCTGAAGGATCGCGGCATCGGCGTGCTGATCACCGACCATAACGTGCGTGAGACGCTGGAGCTGATCGACCGGGCCTATATCATCTATGAGGGGCGGGTCTTGATCGAGGGCACGCCGGACGAGATTATCGCCAATGAGGATGTCCGCCGCGTCTATCTCGGCGACGAGTTCTCGATGTAATCTACTCAGAGCGTATCGCGTGTAAGGAGTATGCCTGTAATGGCGCTCAGATTGGAGCTGAAGCCCAGCCAATCGCTCGTCATGACGCCGCAACTGCAGCAGTCGATCAAACTGTTGCAGCTCTCCAATCTCGAACTCTCAGCCGTGATTGACCGGGAGCTGGCGGAAAACCCGCTGTTGCAGCGGGCTGAAGAGGCCGAGGACCACAAGAACGTAGTGGAGGCCTCCGATCCCGCGAGAGACGAGCACGCGTTTCAAGATCAAGGGCCGCGATTATCCGCAGGGTCGGCGGCGCCGCGAGGCGAGCTGCCGCCCAGCGATTTCGCACCGCCGGAAGGGCCAAGCCTTCGAGCGTTTCTTGAAGAACAGTTTAGCCTGGCCCGGCCGTCCCCAAAAGAGCGGATGATTGGGCTTAACCTCATCGATATGATCGACGAAGCGGGCTATCTGCGCGGTGACACCGCCCAGCTTGCCGAGCGGCTCAATGTGGGGGTCGTCGAGGTCGAGCGGGTTCTCGGCAAATTGCAGACTTTCGAGCCTTCTGGCGTCGGCGCGCGCAACTTGAGCGAGTGCTTGGCGATCCAACTCCGCGAACAAGGCCGGCTCGATCCGATGATCGCCACGCTCTTGAACCATCTCGATATGATTGCCGCGCAGGACTTTCCGAAGCTGGCGCGCTTGTGCGCCGCGGATATCGAGGACGTGCGCGACATGATCGCCGAGATACGTCGGCTGAACCCGAAGCCGGGCCTGCGCTTCGGCGGTGCGCCGGTGGTGCAGATCACGCCGGATGTGTTTGTGCGCGCCCGCTCGGACGGAAGCTGGCATGTTGAACTGAACGGCGAGACGCTGCCGCGCCTTTTGGTGGACCGCGCTTATTTTGCTACGGTGCGCGCGCAGGCAAGCCGTGATGACCGGGTTTTTCTCGGGGATTGCCTGAACGCGGCGAACTGGCTGGTCCGCAGCCTTGATCAGCGCGCGCGCACGATCTTGAAAGTCGCCGAGGAGATCGTGAGGCGGCAGGACGGCTTCCTGCGCCACGGCGCGGAGCATCTTCAACCGATGACGCTGCGCGATGTCGCCGCCGAGATCGACATGCACGAATCGACAGTGAGTCGGGCGAGCGCACACAAGTATATTGCAACCCCTCGCGGGTTGTTCGAGTTTCGGTATTTCTTTACCTCGGCCGTTTCAGCCGCCAACGGGGCCGCTGCGCACTCGTCAGAGGCAGTGCGCTTCAGAATTCGCCAGCTTGTGGACAGCGAAACGCCGAGCACGGTCCTTTCCGACGATCAGATTGTCGAGGCGCTCAAGGCTTTCGGCATCGATATTGCAAGGCGTACAGTAGCAAAGTATCGCGACCTCATGCGCATCCCGTCGTCGCGCGAGCGTCGGCGCGCCAAGAAGCTGGATTTGATGCAGTCGGGGGAGTAGCGCGATAAATTTATCTGCGAGGCCTTATTGTATGCCAGGTCATCAGCAACAACGTCTCCCTGTAGTGCAATTGACTCCCGCAGGTGCCTTGTCTACCGTCCGCACGGCCCGAGGGAACTGCGGCCGATCGAGCGTTTTCGCCCGCTGCCCTGTGCTTTCAAGCTTGGCAGGCCGTGTCGCGGCAAGACAGTACCGACACGTTGCGCAACACGAGAGCGGCAGTAACGTGGGCAGGGCCGCTCTTGGAACCGGGC
>CAZNGB010000003.1:29520-44743 GCA_964572465.1 uncultured Hyphomicrobiaceae bacterium | reverse complement strand
AGCGGGCGGTCGCCTAGCTTTCTCGGAATGCGCGGGTGAGCGTGTCGGTCAGCGGGCGCATCAGATAATCGAAAAAGGTGCGCTCGCCCGTCTTGATGTAGACCTCGGCCGGCATCCCTGGCCGCGGGTCGAAATGTGCGATCTCTGCGGCGTGCGCCTTGTCGAGCTTCACCCGGACGATGAATGTCGCCTTCTCGCGGTTGGAGGCTGGGTCCTCGCTCAAAGCGTCAGCGGAGACGTACTCGACCTCGCCGGGGATCATCGGCGTCGTCCGCTGGTTCAGCGCCGTCAGCCGAATATAGGCGTGCTGCCCCACCGAGATGTTGTCGATGTCCGTTGGCTGCACGCGCGTTTCGATAATGAGATCATCATTGCTGGGCAGAAGCTTCAGCAGCGTACCGCCCGGCTCAAGAACGCCGCCCGGAGTATTGTACATGATCTCGACGACCGTGCCGCCCACTGGCGCGCGTATCTCTGAACGCTCGACCACGTCGCGGGCTGCGCCGATCTGCTCGCGGATGTCGTCGATCTGCGTGTCGACATTGCGAAGCTCTTCATAGGCCGCGCTCACCATGCTGCTGCGCATGTGGACGATTTTCTGCTGGGCGCGCGCCATGCGCTCTTTCACCTCGCCGATACGTGCGCGCAGCGTGCCGATCTCACCCTGCAACTGCGCCTGCTGACGCTCAAGGGCCAGCGCCTCGGGCTTGCGTGTCAGCCCCTTTCGGAGCAGCGTTTGCTTGTCGGCCAACTCTTCCTCGATCAGTTCAAGCTGCGTGCGCAAGGCGGCAATCCGCGTTTCGTAGCCGCGCACGCTCTCCTTCAGGCTTGCAATCTCCAGATCGAGCACCCGCTCCTGATCGAGCCGCGTTGTCAGTCGCGAGCGGAATTCCGCGCGCTGACGCTCAAGCACGTCGGTGAGCGCGGGGTGAGCCTTGGCCTGTTTCCTCAGCTCCGCAAAGTCAATTTTCCCGGCGAGCGTGGTTTCGGCTTCAAGCCGGGCGCTGACGGCCTGCAGCCGGTGCAGGCGCACGCTCAGCCGCTGCAATTTCGCCTTCGCAGCGGTGTCGTCGAGCAGCGCCAGCGTCTCGCCGGCGGCCACCTGATCGCCCTCGCTGACCTTGAGCGCTTCGATGATGCCGCCTTCCAGATGCTGGATTGTCTTGTTCTGGCTGGTGGCAACGAAGGAGCCGCTGGAGACCACCGCGCCGTCGATCGGGGCGGTTCCGGCCCACACGCTGAAGCCGCCAATGCCGAACAGTAGCACCAGGACGCCGACGATCGTCGCCTTGCCGAGACTGCGCGGCACGTTTTGCCCCCAGCTATGCAGATTCGGACATTCCTGTAACATCGTTGGCCTCTCTCAGAATTTCTGGAAGTTGACGTTGGCCGCGCCGCCGACCGCCTGGACGCCGCCACTGGTCGCGCTGAACGACGCGGTGGTCCCGCCGTGGCGCGCCTTGATGGCGCGGCGCTGCGGCTCCGACTGCGGCTGAGGCTGGCTGGCCTGTTGGCTGGAGAGCAGGCGCGGAATGATATCGTGGGCGGGGCCAAAACCGGCGACTCGGCCCTCCTGCAACACCATCACCTTGTCGACTGCCTCAAGGATGGCGAGGCGCTGGGTCACGAGCACCACCGTAATGCCTTGCTCCTTGGCGTGCTTGAGCGCGGCGCGGAGAGCCTTTTCACCCACGACATCAAGATTGGCGTTAGGTTCGTCCAGCACGAGCAGCTTAGGGCTGCCGAAGAACGCGCGGGCAAGCCCGACGCGCTGGCGCTGGCCGCCTGAAAGCGGGCTGCCGTCGGCGGCGATCATCGTCTCATAGCCTTGCGGCAGGCGCAGGATCATATCGTGGACACCAGCGAGCTGCGCCGCGCGGTAAACCTCGCCGTCGCTGGCATCCTCGCGCAGCCGGGCAATGTTGGCCTTGATGGTGCCGGGGAACAGCTCGACATCCTGCGGCAGATAGCCGATCGTCTCGCCGAGCTGGCGTGGGTTCCAGTTCTTTAGCTCCGCGCCGTCAAGCCGCACTTTCCCCGCCGTCTGGGCGATGCCGCCGACCATGATGCGCGCCAGCGTGGACTTGCCGCCGCCTGATGGGCCGACCACCGCAAGCGCCTCGCCCGGCTGCAGCAGCATGTTGACGCCATTGAGAACCGGATCGCGGCCACCCTTGGGCACATAGAGCAGCTTTTCGACAGCCAGCTCGCCCTTCGGTTCGGGCAGCAACAGTCGCGCTTCCTGGGACTTTAGCGGTTCGATCAGCGACTTCACGCGCTGATAGGCTTGCCGCGCTTGGACGAAGCTGCGCCAGCCTTCGATCGCGCCCTCGATCGGCGCCAGCGCGCGGCCCGCGATAATGGATGCCGCGATCATCATGCCGCCTGTCAACTGCCCCTGCAGCGCGAGATAAGCGCCGGTGCCGAGCACCGCGATCTGGGTGAGCATACGCACCAACTTGGAGAACCCGCTGAGATAGGCGTTGCGATCCTGTGCGCGGATCAGCGAGGTCAGCGCCTGCGCGTTCGACTGCCCCCAGATCATGACACCTTCATTTGTCATGCCCATGCCAGTGAGCGCCTGCGAGTTTCGCGACAGCGCCTCGGCCTGGTTTTCCGCTGACTGGCTGTGGCCGCCGGCTTCGGCAAAGGGCGAGGCCGTGACCTTCTGGTTGATCACCGCCACCACACACAGCAGCAGACCCGCGCCAAGCGCGATGAAGCCGAGTGTCGGGTGGATCAGGAACACGACCGCGAAATAGAGCGGGGCGAGCGGCGCATCGAACATCAGCGGCATCACGGGGCCGATAATGAAATTGCGCACCTGCTGGAGGCTGCGTAGCGCCTGCGCCGCTGTCGCGCTGGCCTTGGCATGCAGCGCGCCCGCCAGCGCCGGTCCAGCCAGCGTGGTCTCCAGCCGCGTACCGATGCGCGAGAGCATCAGTCGGCGCAGCATGTCGAGCGCCACCATCGCCAGGATTGCGCCAACCGCGACGACGCTAAGCATGATGAGCGTGTCGGTGTTGCGGCTGGTGAGGACGCGGTCGGATAGCTGGAACAAGTAGATCGGGATAGTGAGCATCAAGAGGTTGATGATCACCGAGAAGACGCCGACGCTGACGAAACCGCGCCGGCAGATGCGCAGCCCCTTCTTGAGCGCCTTCAGGTTGTCTTTACCCGTGGGCTGATCCGGCATCTGCGCCGCCGCTTTGCGGCCTGGCTCCAGGCGCGCGCTCTGGGCGGAACGCGCATGAAGGGCGCTGGTTTTCGTGCGGCGCATCTCTTTTCGTCCTTCCAAATCAAGCTTTACACCAGCGCGTCGCCATACAGGCCGTGCGGCAAGGCTTCGTCATCAGCCACAGCGCTGGTGTCCGGGTGCTGCGAGCCCGCGAGGCCGGCAGTGTAAGTCTGCGCGATCGTGTCGTTGTCCTGCATGTAGTTCGACTGGTAAATAAGGTTGTACTCATAGTAGTTGCCGGGGACGGCCTCGCCCGGCGCCGAATTGTGGTCAACGAGTAGCGCGGTATTGCTCTGGCTGTTGTCGCCGGTGCTGGCGGTTTGCATGCCAGCGCCGGTCCCGAAGATTTGCTGTTCGACGATATCGCCGTCGTTCATGAAGTTGACTTGAGCGATGATATTGAACTGCACCGTATCATTCGCGCCGATCTCGACGCCGTCCGGCACGGCGCCAGCGCCGCCTGTGAGCGAGTAGATCGCTGCCTCGTTCATCTGCGCGTTGCCGCCCGAGGCGATGCTCTGCATGCTGCTCAGGCCGCCGCCGGAGATGAAGTTGAACGCTGCGTCGCTGTCATCGAGCGCGTTCACACTATAAATCGCATTGGTTTCGTAATAGCTGCCGCCTAGCCAAGTCATGTCGCCATAGTCTCCGGCGTCCATGATCGTGGCCCAGTTGCTTTGCGTGTTGCCGCCGGTGAACGCCCACTGGCCAAAGCCGAGGCCGAACAGGCTGGCGTCGCTCGCGCCGATCACCTCTTGCGCGACGAAGTCGCTGTCCAGCAGCACGTTGAGCTGGAAGATCACGTTGAACTCAAAGAAATCGGCGACGTCTTCAACAAACGCTTGCAACATCTCTAGCGCGCCCATAGGGCCGATCCCTCCGCCCGCGGCTGCTGATCCCGCGCCCGGGCCCGCCCCGAAGGCAGAAGCGGCGCTGTCACTCGGCAATGGCGAGACGGAAGAGCCGCCGGAGCCAACGATCTGCTCGCGCGTGGTGAAATCCGTCTCGGGGTTAGATGGCGGCTCATAAGGCTGTAGCACGACCGGCGTGGCCGGCAGCGCGCCAGCCTGAAACGGCTCAGTCTCAGGCGTATCGGTCTGCACGTTCGGCGCGCTGGACGGAATTGGCGAGAATTCTGGCGGAGCGGCGTATGCGACGCCAGGCTCCAGGTAAGTCACGGTGAGCGGGGCATGCGGGATTTCGAACTGCCAGCCGGAAAACTGCCAACCCATCAGGCTGCGCCCCAAATCGTCCACGGCCAGGGCCGAAAGTCCATCCGCACTCATTTTTCGCTCCTGCTTCAATCAATCCAGAGGTGCGCGCCCCACTCAATGGGGCGCGCACGCCCCGCCTGCTAACTTAGCCGTCCCAGATCTCGGAGAAGTTGGTCTGGCTGTTGCCGCCGCTGGTGATGTCCTGGTCGAAATGGCCGAGGTTCAACGCGCCGAACTGACCGGTCTCCACGCCGTTGATGTTCTGGTCGGCGTCAGCCATCAGGCTGGCCTGGCTGACATGAAACGCGTCGTTGTCGGTGTAGCCGAAGCCGGCCACGCCGTAGTCGCCGATCAGCGAGGTGTTGGCCTGGCTGTTGTCGCCGCTGTCGATCTCCTGATCGACGCCGGTGAAGTTGGCGAAGCCGAGCTGCGCGCCCTCGAAGACGTTGGCGTTCTGGTCGGTGTCGATCATGAAGTTGGACTGATCGACCTTGAACGTGTCGTTGCCGTCCGCGCCAAAGCCGAACTTGCTCTTCCAGCCGCCGCCCGCGGCATCGTGATCGTCGATGAGCGAGTGGTTGGACTGGTCGTTGTCGCCGCTGTCGATTTCCTGCTCGATCGCTGTGACGTTGAACTTGCCAGCCTGGAAGAGCGATCCGTCATTAACGTTGTAGTCGCTGTCGTCCATCAGGTTGCTCTGGCCGACCTTGAAGAAGTCGTTGTCGTCTGCGCCAAAGCCAAAGCCCGACGGGCCGTCGAAAATCTGCGAGCCGTTGGACTGCTCGTTATCGCCGCTGTCGATATCCTGATCGAAGCCGCCGAGGTTAATAAAACCGTCCTGGAACAGCGACCCGGTGTTCAGGTTGCTGTCGGAATCGACCATTTCATTCGTCTGCCCGACCTTGAATGTGTCGTTGCCATCGAAAGCCGTGAAATACGGATAAGACATCTGTGAACTCCTATTGCTGATGGTCTGACCGCCGCGCCGGGTTGTTGCCTCGGCTTTAACTGCGGTGTTTCGCGTTCTGTCGTTCTTTTGAACACTCCTCCTAAAACCAGCGAGGCCTGCCTGTGTTCGGCCGCTGCTTTCGCAGGAGTGTTAAGCGACGATGAACGTATACTGTTTTTTAACGCGAATAGCAATAGGTGAATATTGAGTGTTGGTAAACGAAGACATCATTTAACATGAAAATAAGGATATTATAGAGATAAACTATTTCGGCATTGCCGTAGGTTTTTGCGAAAGTTATTGATGGTAAGCCGAGAAGCGCGCACCCCGTCGGGATGCGCGCCTGGGGCGAGGCTCAGCCAAAATCGTAGATTTCGGACGAATTGCTCTGGGTGTTGTCGCCCGTGTTGATGTCCTGGTTGACATAGGCGTCGTTCACCCATCCGCCCTGGTGAACATCCGCGGCGTTCACGTTGTGCTCGCTATCAAGCATCGCGTTGCTCTGGTTGATGTTGAACACGTCGCCACCGTCATAGCCGCCAATATTGTAGATGGTGGAGCCGTTTGACTGGTCGTTATCGCCAGTCTTAATGTCCTGATAGACATCGGCGTCGTTGTACAGCCCAAGCTGGGTGACATTGGCGGAATTCACGTTCACTTCCGAGTCGACCAAGATATTGGATTGACCGACATTGAATGTGTCGCCGCCGGAGCCGTACCAGCCCCAGCCGCCGACATCTTTGATATACGACGAATTGTCCTGGTCGTTGTCGCCGGTCTTGATGTCCTGATCGGCATAGGCGTCATTGCTTTTGCCCAGCTGGTAGATGCCGGCATCATTGACGTTGGTCTCGACATCCTTGGCGTAGTTCATCTGGCCGACGTGGAACTCGTCACCGCCGGAGCCGTGCCAGCCCCAGCCATCGAAGTTCTTGATATACGATGAATTATCCTGGTCGTTGTCACCTGTTTTGATGTCTTGATCGGCGTTGCCATAGTTGTATACGCCGACCTGGCCTATATCAGCATAGTTGAGATTGAAGTCATGATCTTCCAGCACGTTTTGCTGGTAGACCTTGAAGGTATCGCCCTGCGGAAAATAAGGAAAGCCCATTAGCCTGCTCCGTTTTTTTCGTATGCTTGATCCGCGTGTCGAGGACACAACCAGGCAAATGCACAGAGTGTGATTGCCGGCCCTCGGTGTTCATTCCTCCCCTGAGCATGGACGTGGTTCACGGCCAATTCCACCAGAGGAAAACAGGAACAGTGCAAATATACAATAACAGGAGGCTGTCTTCATCTCGTAGATCGAGAAATTGTCGAGATATTGAATGTGAATTGAATGGCAGACAAATATTTTGGCAATATTACGCGGTAGTAATATTAGCATTAGATGTGTCTATACATCCACTGGATGTTAGATGAATATAATACAACTCAAGCGTGTATAAGCCTTGACGAGTTCGCCCGGCGTCGACCATTGCAAAATGGTGTAGCAACAAAAACCAGCAACTTGAGAGTGCGCATGTGTAGGTGGCTAACTAAACAACCTGGAGGGGGAGGCAACTGGTTTCGCGTGTTGAGATCTGTCCACTGAACTCTGGATCGCGGTCCAGGCCTGAAACTATTGTTTGGCCGCACTTTGGACCTTCCGCGCCTGCCTTTAGCTCAGGACGCAGACGCAGTTTTATATTGCAAAAAATACCCTGGCTCCGCGGTTGCGCGCAGCGCCAGCGTGGTCAACAGGTCTCCCGATCCCGCTTTCCCGCTGTAGGCTTCAGTATTCGCCGCGCGGTCCGGTCACAACTCCCATTGCCAGCTTCTCTTCCACGGCGACGCGAACCAACTCGGCAAAGCTGTTAGCGTTCAGCCTGCGCCGCAAGCGCGCGCGATACACGTCCACCGTGCGCTGACTTATGCCGAGTTCATAAGCAATCATCTTGCTTTGATAACCTTGGATGATGAGATCAAGCACAGCGCGCTCGCGCGGGGTCAGCCGGTCGATCAGGCAGGGACGCGCTGGTGCGGCCCCGGCGCCTCCTGCTGCAGATCTCCCTCTGATGACGCGGTGAACTAACTGCTGCAGTATTTCGGGTTTCGCTGGCTTTTCGACAAATTCCACAGCGCCGGCCCGCATTGCCTGCATGGCCAAATGCCGTTGACTATATGTGGTCGTCATCACGCAAGGTATGTCCGGACGTGACCGGGTAAGGCGAGATACGCGCCCTGCCACGTCTGCCTCCGGCGGATTGACGTCCATGATCACGCATGCGGCATGGAGTACGGCAAGTTCCTTGAACAGCAGCGCGCAATCCTCGTAATCCTGCACCAGATATCCGGCTTGGGACAAAATCCTGTTGAAAACTTCACGGTCTGTAGCGCAGTTGTCCACAATGCAGACGACTTCTCGATCGGTCATTGGTCACTACCCCACGATGCTCAAAGCCCAGCCTGGGGCCGTCGAACGAAGGCTTGTCGCGCAAGCGTCCGTGTCGCCGTCCCGATACCCGAGGGCACCGGCGGCTGGCCCGGCCGGACCTTATGTCCAGAAATGCGCTTGAGGCCGGTCCGTCGCCGGGGCCGTTCAGCCGAGGCGTTGGTTCATGACAGGACCGGCCCTGCATTACAGTCGACATCGCCTGAAAACAGGCTAGTCAAGGGCACGCGAAAGGCGCGTGCAAGCAGAGCAGAGCTTCCTGCCGGGAATGGAACGGCGCTGTCGGGGCAGTTTCATCAGGATAACGCATCACACACCTCCTGTAAGCTACTCAACGACCGCAGCGTGTACATATGAGAAATCACGCCACGATGCTTGCGTGAGAGGTTAACAGAAAAAAACGCGCGTGCGTCAGGCGTTCTCTATAATTGTGTTCACTTTTGCGAGCAAATTGATCGAAATCAAAAAAGCAAGCTTGAGCGGCGCATAGCAAGAGACATTGTTGAGCCAGTCTGGGCTGTAAATGAGACTCGCGGGTGGGCTCAATCAATTTGGCTGCTACAAGCCTGGCCTGACACGACTGATGCCAACACCATCCTGGGTATCGCCAATTTTGATTAGGTAACTTCCCCATCTTGGACCGCTTGTTAAGTTATGGCGTGATGAAAGTATCAAAACACCAACAATTATAAATGGGGTGGGCGTAATGATAAACGAGCATGATATCCAGTATGAAAGAGGTGATCGCCTCAAAAAAGGAACACCGGAGGACGCTATTTACCTGGTCAGGTTCATGGTTTGGGCTTATGACGAAGTCAGCCAAAACTTGAAAGATGACGTTCTTAAATCAGCCATTAAGGCAATTCTCTACTATATGACCAAAAGATACGGCGTCGATCCTGTGGAATATAAAGTTCTTATGGACTAGACCATTCGTAATTGGTGAGGGAAATATCGCCAAAGTTTCGGGAGGCGTGTCCGGCAATGAGCCTGGCGCTACCATGCCGCGCCAGGCAACTCGCCTCCCGCAACGCCTCGGTCGCACCACTCAGGACCGGGCGATAAAAAGCGGGGGCTACGGTTGGCGCGGCCTTAGTGCGATAGCAAAGCCTGTGCTGCCCCTGGCTCAGGCAACGCCGTCAGCTAGGCTCGCGCCAACCGGAAGTCGCGCGTATCGCCCCCGCATATTTGCGCCTTACTGGCTAAGCTGTTCGGCCTCTTCCATGACCCTGTCCTTGGCCTTCTCGTAAGTCTGCTTGGCCTCATCGGTCAGTTCGCCCGCGCGCTCGCGCAGCCGCTGGGTCAGGCTCAGGGACTGATTGTCGGCGGTCAGATACTCAGGTGCGTCGGTCAGGTCGCCCTGCGAGGCATCAAGCACCAACTCGGTCTTGCCCTCGTCGCCTTGCTGGCGCGCCAGGGCGTCATAGGCCACACCGACATTCTTTTCGCCCACGCCGAGGAAGCCCCCGACGCCGATGACGATTACCTCGACCTGTCCGGCGGCGTTAAGCGCCAGGTCATTGACCCGGCCCAGCGGCTCGCCACCGGGATTCACAACTTGCGTTCCGAGAAAACGGCTCACCAGGTCCTGGGTAGTCTTCTGCTGCGCAACGAATTTCACATTTTCCGTGGTTGATGCCTCGGACTGGGAACCAGTGTCCTGCGCCGTGGCCGGGGTGGCCAGCATAAAGCCGGCGATAAGAAGGGTTGCGGTGGTCCGCATGGTTGCAGTCTCCTTGTTAGCGGTGGCTGGCTTCCGCATGCGCGGCGCCGTCGGGTAAATGTTAATTAGGATGGGTTTGGATTGTCTTTCAACGCCTGACGATCCCGAGGCGTTCCCTGTCAACACACAGTTTAGTCCTGCGGCGCGCGGGCCAATGGGTGAAGGTCGCCGCGCGCCAGGTCTTTCGCAGCCCGACAAACTGGCTATAATTGATGCAGTTCAAGTCGGCCGCCGGCCTCAGCGATTATTCTCTTCTTCAATGTAATCATCGGAGCAGGTTCGTATGTCTCAGGAACACGCCGCCAGCCCAACAACGCAGGCGCCCGGCACGACCGACCGGCTCGGCGGCGATCGTGTGGGCTATGTCCGCCTCATCCCGATCGAAAAAGTCTCCATGGAAGCGCCCTGGCGTTGGCTGGGCAAGGGCTTTCGCGACATGGCGCGCGCGCCTCTGCTGAGCTTGGCTTATGGCGCCGTCTTCGCGCTCATCGCGGTGGTGCTGTTGTTTGGGCTATGGTCCGCGGGCGTACCGGCGCTGATCCTTCCGATGGCAGGCGGGTTCTTGCTGGTTGGGCCGATCCTCGCGGCCGGACTGTACCGAATGAGCAGTCTGATCGAGCGCGGGCAGAAAGTGACGCTGCGTGACACGCTGCTCGTCAACATCCAGTCGCCCGGCCAACTCGCCTTCATGGGCGTGGCGTTGATGATCGCGTTTTTCGCCTGGGTGGAAATCGCCCTGTTGCTGTTCATGCTTGTGTTCGGGCCGGTCGCCATGCCGCCTGTGCAGGAGTTTCTTCAGGCGCTGCTGCTGGAGCCGCGAGGGGTGGTGCTCTTGAGCGTCGGAACCTTCCTCGGCGCCGTGCTGGCGTCTGTCATTTTCTCGGCAACGGTCGTGTCGATCCCGCTGTTGATGGTGCGCGAGGTGGATGTGGTCACGGCCATTGTCACGAGCTTGCGCGCCGTGGCGCTAAATCCGGGCGTGATGGTGCTTTGGGGCGTCTTGATCGCGGTCATCATGGCGCTCGGCTTCGCGCTGCTGTTCGTCGGGCTGCTGATCGCCTTCCCATTGATCGGCCATGCCACCTGGCATGCCTTTCGCGATATCATACCCGAAGAGAAGCCGCTTGGACCGCCGTCGCAGGCGGGTGCTCAGCCCGATAATCCCGCTCAGTCTGCCTGATCGCGGGGGTGCTCGCCGGTGCCGCTTGACGCCGCATCGTCACCCGGTGCGTCGTCAGTTTCTCGCGCCTCAGGGGAGTCATCCTCTAGGATGCGGTAAGCCGCGCCGTCAAGGTCCTCGAATTGGCCGCTGCGCAGCGCCCACATGAACGCGATCACGCCCAGAAACCCAAGAAACAGCGCCGCCGGGATCAGCCAGGCCAGCGAGGTCATTTTCCCGGCTCCAGCGCGATCCGCGCGCCGCGCAGGCGCACAGCGTTGCTGGTCACGACGATCGAGGAGGCCGACATCGCGATGGCCGCGATCAGTGGCGTGACATAGCCGGCCATCGCCAGCGGAATGCACACCGCGTTATAGCCCGCCGCCAGACCGAAATTTTGCAGCGCCGCGCGCTTGGCGCGACGGGCAAGCCCGATCGCCTCAACCACGGGCGACAATTTCTGGCCTTGAAAGATCGCATCGGCCGCTGTCTGCGAGATATACGTTGCGCTGGACGGCGACATTGACGCATGTCCGGCCGCTAGCGCCGGCGCGTCGTTCAACCCGTCGCCAACCATCAGCACCTTGCGGCCTTCCGCGGCGAGCTGATCGAGCAGGCGAATCTTGTCATCCGGACGCTGGGCAGCGCGCCACTCGGTGATGCCAAGCGTGTCCGCCGCGCGCGCAACGGCGGCCTGCCTGTCGCCGGAGAGAATGCGCACGTCCAGCCCCGCGCGTTTGAGCCGCGCGACCGTATCCACCGCGTCAGGCCGCAACTGGTCCTCGAAATGAAACAGCACCGGCGCATGTTGAGGGCGCGCGAGACAGACCCGTCCGGCAGCGTCTGCACCTGCGTCCGGCACCCCGCACCACGCCGCCGAGCCGAGCCGCACCTCTCCCCGTGCGCTGCTTGCGCTGAGGCCCAGCCCGGGCAGTTCACGCACCCCTTGCGCTGGCGCGATGCGGAGCCCGCGCGCCGTCGCCTCGGCCACGATCGCCCTCGAGTACGGATGCCGGCTGACCAGCGCCAGCGCGGCGGCCTGCGCCAGCGCCGCGTCGTCGATCTCCGCGCCATTGACCAGCTGCGGCTTCCCCAGCGTGAGCGTGCCGGTCTTGTCGAAGACGACGGTGTCGACTTCGGCCAGCCGCTCGAAGCCGTCGGCCGCCTTGAGGATTGTGCCATTCGCGAAGAACCGCCCGGACGCGACCACCTGCACGGCCGGCACCGCGAGCGCCAGCGCGCAAGGGCAGGTGATGATGAGCACCGCAATCGCGTAGGTCAGCGCCGTCTCCCAGCCCGCCCCGGCGATTATCCAGCCGATGAACGTGGCTGCGCCGAACACATGCACCCAGGGCGCATAAATTTGTGCAGCGCGGTCGGCGAGGCGGACATACGCGCCCTTGGCCTGTTCGGCGGTTTCCATCAGCCGGCGGATTTCGGCCAGCAGGGTGCTGTCGTCAGCCGCTCGCACTTCCATTTCCAATGGCGCACCCAGGTTGAGCGTGCCAGCGTGAATCTTGGTCCCTGGGGATGCCGCGCGCGGCAGCGTCTCGCCGGAAATCAGGCTCTCGTCGATCTCGCTTTCGCCTTTGCGTACAACGCCGTCAGCCGGAACCCGTTCGCCCGTGCCGATCAGGACGGTCATTCCGGGGCCAAGTGCGCGGGTCGAGACCTGGCGCGGCGCGCCGTCGCCGATCACCACAGCGTATCCAGACTGCAGCGCCATCAGGTTCTGCGCGGCGCCCTTGGCGCGCCGGCGCATGCGCTGGTCGAGGAAGCGCCCGATCAGCAGGAAAAACAACAAGGTGATGGCGGCGTCGAAATAAACCTGCTCGGTGCCGCGGATGGTCTGATAAAGGCTCATGGACGAGGCCAGCAGGATCGCCAGCGAAATCGGCACATCCATGTTCAGACGCCCGCCCTTGAGCGCGTCGCGCGCAGAAGCGAAGAACGGCTGGCCGGAGTACAGGATGGCGGGCAGGGCGATCAGCGCCGATAGCCAGTGGAAAAAGGATTTTACCACCGGCGTCATATCCTGAGCGATGCCGGCCCACACGGCGACCGACAGCAGCATGACGTTCGCGGCTGCGAAGCCGGCTACGGCCATCGCGCGCAGGAGTTGGTCGTCGTGGCGTGAAGGCGCGGGATCGTCGGCCAGTTCGGCGGCATTGAAGCCGGAGGCGGCGAGCGCATCGGTCAGTGCTGGCGTGGAGGTCTTCGCGGTGTCGATCGTTGCTGTCACGCGCTTGGCAGTGAGGTTGGCGCGCGCGCCCAGCACGCCGGGCGTGGCGGCGAGCACCCGCTCGATCTTGGTCATGCAGCCGCCGCAGTGCATGTTCTCGACGATCAGCGTGACTGTGTCCTCGCCGCGGTCGCGGCCGGGCGGCGCGGGATCCGCTCCGGCGTCTGGCGCGCGCGTGTTCGCCTGGACGGCGCTCAGGTCCCCGGCTTCAGCCATAGCCGTTTTTTCATCCTGTAAACGACCGGCTTGTCCTCGCCATAGCCTTCGAGCACCTGTGCAGAAGCCAGCCAGTTGCCCGCCCCGGGCAGCGAGACATCGGCTGTGTAAACGCCCGGCGAGGTTTCGCTCAGTCGAAGTGTCTGGTCGAACTGGTCGGTCGAGGGACGGCCGATGCGCACGCGCACCACGCGCCCGGAGACGGGCCGGCCATCATCGCCTTCCACAGTGAAGCGCAGTTGGCCGCCGCGCTCGGCGAGTTGGAGAGCTGCGTTCCAGCCGAGGAGATCTTGTTGTGCCTGCTCCGCGAGACGATCGTCGTAGGCGAGGCCTTTACGGTATGAGCCTTCAGCAACCAGTCCATTAAAGGTGGTGACCGCAAAATATGTGAAGATACCGTTGACAATGAACATGACGCCGAAGAAGCCGATCAGCACATAGAGCACCGTGCGGCCGCTGATCGGGCGGCCGGCTTGCGAGCGTGACGTCATTGCGGCCTCCGGAACGTGGTGTTGACGCTGTCGCGCGTCTGCGACTGTGTGTCGTTGACAACAAAGCTAAATGGTGCGGACGCTTCTTCGAGGTTTGCCAGTCTGTTGGCGGGGACCGTCACATGGACCCGCAGTTCGCGAAGATCGCTGGCAGGCACCTCGATCACAGGGGACTCGATACCGTCCAGGCCGACGATCTCGACCTGCGCCCCCGGCAGACCCTGCGCGGTGAGCTGGAAGTTGCGCGGTTCATAAAGCTTGTTGAGAATCTTGACCGTGTATCGATTGCGCACGTCGCCGTCGGAGAGCTGAATGAACAACGGGTTGCGGTCGCGCAGCACGCTCGCCTCCAGAACTGTCTTGTTCATCAGCCCCAGCCCCATGACGCCGAGCACGACCGCAATCAGCGCAGTGTAAAGGACTGTGCGCGGGCGGATCAGGCGCGGTGGCGCGGTTTGACCCTGTTTCTGGGCATCCAGGTTGCGGAAGGTGTCGTAGGCAATCAGCCCGCGCGGGCGGCCGACTTTATCCATGACCGCGTCGCAGGCGTCGATGCACAGCGCGCACTGGATACATTCGAGCTGCGAGCCGTTGCGTATGTCGATGCCGGTCGGGCAGACCGCCACGCACTGCAGACAGTCGATGCAGTCGCCCCGGCCCTCCCAGGTTTCGCCCTTTTTGTGGGGACCACGCGGCTCGCCGCGATGCGCGCGATAGGTGACAAGCAGCGAGTCGCTATCGAACATCGCGCCCTGGATGCGCGGCCACGGGCACATGTAGATGCAGACTTGCTCGCGAGCGATGCCGCCGAGCAGATAGGTCGTGCCGGTAAAGATGCCCAAGAAGATGTAGGCGATGGCTGGGGCGGTGCCGTTGACCAGTTCCACCGCGAGCGTTGGCGCGTCGCGGAAATAGAAAACGAATGCCCCGCCGGTCGCCAGCGCGATCAGCAGCCAGCTCAGATGCGTGGCGGCCTTGCGCCAGATCTTGTCGAACGTCCACGGCTTCTTATCGAGGCGTATTCGGGCGTTGCGGTCACCCTGCCAGAAGCGCTCGATAGCGACCATCAGATCGGTCCAGACCGTCTGTGGACAGGCATAGCCGCACCAGACTCGCCCGGCATAGGCGGTGACGAGAAACAGGCCCAGGGCCGATATGACCAGAATGCCGGTAACGAAATAAAGCTCCTGCGCCCAGATATCGAGCCAGAACATGTAGATGCGCTGGTTAGCGAAGTCGATCAGGAACGCCTGGTCGGGCAGGTTCGGCCCGCGATCCCAGCGCAGCCACGGCAGCAGATAATAAACGCCAAGCGACAGGGCCATGACCGCCCACTTGATATTGCGGAACCTGCCTTGGGCGAGTTTGGAGTAGACCTTTTCGCGCGAGGCGAAGAGTTGGCGGTCCTCAGCGTTATTCACCGCCTTGACGTCGAGTTTCTCGACGCCTGGGGCTGCTTCACGCTTCGAGGCGGCGCCAGAGGCGTGCGTCAGCGCGGTATCGTCAGCCATGTAACAGCGTCCTGCGTCATTGTGCGTGGACTATCAAATCGTG
>CAZNGB010000003.1:0-29420 GCA_964572465.1 uncultured Hyphomicrobiaceae bacterium | reverse complement strand
GTGCGTGGACTATCAAATCGTGGCCCTTTACTGTCCGCCACCCAGCGTATGTACATAAACTGCCAACTTTTTGATTGTCGCGTCATCCAGCCGGTCAACAAACTGTGGCATCATCCCACCCCGTCCAGTCCGGATACTTGTCACGATAGCATCCTTGCTGCCGCCGTAAAGCCAGATGGCGTCTGATAAGGTCGGCGCGCCCAGGCTCTGCATGCCCTCGCCATTCGACCCATGGCAAAATCCGCATTGCTGGGCATAGATCTCTGCCCCGCGCTCCGCAGCCGTCTGGTCGTGCTCCAGCCCGCCGAGCGAGCGGACAAATTCCGCCGCGTCGTTGATCTGCTGGTCGTCCAGGATGCCATCAAGGCCGAAGCGCGGCATCTGGCTTATGCGCGTGTCGATGTGGTCGGAGCGGATCCCGTAGCGGATCGTATGCTGGATATCGTCGAGCGTGCCGCCCCAGATCCAGCTATCGTCGTTGAGGTTTGGATAGCCCGGGAAACCCTGTCCACCGCTGCCGTGACATGCGGCGCAGTTATCGCCGAAAGCGGCTTCGCCACCGGCCATCGCAAAGCGCAGGAGTTCCGAGTCGCCGCGTATTTCGCCCAGATCGGCTGTCTCGATCTGTTCGGTGAACTGGCTCTGGGCGGCGCGGGCTTCCTGGATCTCGCCGCGGACTTCCGCGCGCTGGCTGTAACCGAGCAAGCCCTCGGTGTGCGAGTTGAGAAGCGGCCAGGCCGGGTAGAGGATCCAGTAGCCGATCGACCAAACGATGGTAACGTAGAACACATACACCCACCACTTAGGGAGCGGCTTATTGAGTTCCTTGAGGTCGTCATCCCAGACGTGCCCGGTGGTGTCGAAACCGGTGACGTCGTCGCGTTCGGGTTTACCGGCCATTGTCCCCTCGCTGCGTATCCTGTTCAGGCTTGTCGTCCTGGTCCAACGGCAATTTCGAGGCGCGTTCGAAGCGTTTTTTGTTGCCGGGCCACAAGGCGTAGATCAGCACAGCCAGAAACAGCCCGATGAACAGGATCAGGCCGATGATCTGGGTGAGCATTGTGAACGTCTGGTAATCCATGACTCTGCCCTAACGCAGGTTGGGCCCTGCCTCATCATAGGTGGTAAAGTCCACCAGCGTGCCCAGCATCTGCAGGTAAGCAACTAGAGCGTCCATCTCGGTGATGCGGTCGGGGTCACCGTCGAAATCGCGCGCTTGGGATTTCGGATAGCGCTCCTGCAAGGCATCGACGCCGCCTGCATTGGGATCTGCCTGAGCGCGCAGGTCCGCCGCGGCGTTTTCGATCATTTCTTGTGTGTAGGGCACGCCGGCAATGCTCAAGGCCTTCAGCCGGTCTTCGGCGTCACTGAGATCGACTTCGCGTTCGGCGAGGAACGGATAGCCCGGCATAATCGATTCGGGAACAAGCGAGCGCGGGTCTTTCATATGCTCGACGTGCCACGCGTCGGAATACTTGCCGCCGACGCGCGCCAAGTCCGGGCCGGTGCGTTTCGAGCCCCACTGGAATGGGTGGTCGTACATGCTTTCCGCGGCAAGGCTGTAATGCCCGTAACGCTCCACCTCGTCGCGCAGCGTGCGGATCATCTGGCTGTGGCAGGTGTAGCAACCCTCACGGATGTAAATGTCGCGGCCGGTCAACTCCAGAGGGGTGTAGGGGCGCATACCCTTCACCTTTTCGATCGTCGAGCCGAGCCAGAATAGCGGCGCGATCTCAATCAGCCCGCCGAGGGACACCACGAACAGGATGCCGATCAGCAGAACCAGTGACTTCCGCTCGAAGGGTCGATGCCACTTCCACATTGTCGTGCTCCTTTACTCAGCTGGCGCGGCGGCCGGGCCTTTGCCACGCAGGGCGGGCGCCGCGGCCACGCTGGGCTGGTCGGCGACATCTACCGACACATCGCCGCGGGCGGTGCGCCAGAGGTTGTAAGCCATCAACAGCGCGCCGACCGAGAAGATCGTGCCGCCGAGTGCGCGGATGATGTAGAACGGATGCATGGCCGCAACCGTTTCCACAAACGAGTATTGGAGGAAGCCGAGGTCATCGTAGGCTCGCCACATCAGCCCTTGCAGGATGCCTGACACCCACATCGAGGTGATGTAGAGCAGGATGCCGATGGTCGCGAGCCAGAAGTGCCACTCCACCAGCCGCTGCGAATAAAGACCCTGCCGGTTCCACAGCCACGGCACGAGGCAATAAAGCGCGCCAAAGCTGATCATGCCGACCCAACCGAGCGCGCCGGAATGCACATGCCCGATGGTCCAGTCGGTGTAGTGCGACAGCGAGTTGACGGCCTTCACGCTCATCAGCGGGCCTTCAAAGGTGGACATCCCGTAGAATGCCACCGATACGACGAGCATGCGGATGACGGGATCGGTTCGCAGCTTGTCCCACGCGCCTGACAGGGTCATCAGACCGTTGATCATCCCGCCCCACGAGGGCATCCACAGCATGATCGAGAACGTCATGCCCAGTGTCTGCGCCCAGTCTGGCAGCGCGGTGTAGTGCAGGTGATGCGGGCCTGCCCAGATGTAGAGGAAAATCAGCGCCCAGAAATGCACGATCGACAGGCGATAGGAATAGACCGGCCGCTCGGCGCGTTTCGGGATGAAGTAGTACATCATCCCAAGGAACCCGGCGGTGAGGAAGAAGCCGACCGCGTTGTGGCCGTACCACCACTGCGTCATGGCATCCTGCACGCCGGAGAACAGCGAGTAGCTCTTGGTGCTGGTCAGCGAGACCGGGATGGCGAGGTTGTTGACGATGTGCAGCATCGCCACGGTGACGATGAAGGCTAGGTAGAACCAGTTGGCCACGTAGATGTGTGGTTCCTTGCGCTTCATGATCGTGCCGAGGAAGACGAGCAAATAGACGACCCAGACCAGCGTCAGCCAAAGGTCCGCGTACCATTCCGGCTCGGCGTACTCGCGCGACTGCGTGACGCCCAGTACATAGCCGCTGGCGGCTATGACAATGAAGAGATTGTAGCCCCAGAACACAAACCACGGCGCCCAGCGCCCTGCGAGCCGGGCCTTGCAGGTGCGCTGCACGACGTAGAACGAAGTGGCGATCAGCGCATTGCCGCCGAACGCGAAGATGACGGCAGAGGTGTGAACCGGGCGCAGGCGGCCGAAATTGGTCCAGGGCAGATCAAAATTCAGCGCGGGAAAGGCAAGCTGCCAGGCGATCCACACGCCGACAAAGAAACCGACGATACCCCAGAACACGGTGGCAATAACGCCAGCCTTAATGACCGTGTCATTGTAATAGCCTTCCCCACCTACTGCGAGGTTGCCGTCCGCCAGGCGCGTTAGGATGTACCAGCCGCCGACAGCCGAGGCGCCCGCCAGCAGGATGCCGTGAAAAACCATGACGGGGTCTGTGGACACGAAGAAAAGAAATCCACCGAGCAGCACGCCAAACGCTGCCGCCGCCAACACCAGCGCGTCGGCCAAGGCCGACATTTCCTGCCGCATGGCTTCCGCCATTCACCCCTCCCAAAAGATCCCGATCAGTTGTCTATGTCAGATTAACGTTACACACTTTTGCGGGAGGGTTCTATCTGCGGCCTTGATGCAGATCAAATTTTTCGTGGGATCACCTGAGGCGTCTTGCCGCTATTGGCACATTCGGCGGGGCCAGCACGCGGCGCCACAACGGCGCTGTCACCCTGCTCGCCTTGGCAGGCAAAGCCGGCGCGAAATCACACAGAGGAAATGAGCAAAAGCAGCGAAACGCCTGTCCGATCGCCAGTGTAAGCTCTGCGGACTATTGCTCCAAGCTGGTCGTCAAACTGATCGTGCGAGGGGAAAAAACGCCTATCGGCTCATGAACCACAAAGGCGGCGTGGTCCTTGGCCAGAGGGGCGGTGCCCGCATAGCTAAGCACTGATTAGCGCTCGGACCATTTCGCGCTGATGGCCGCGGCGGGTTGGTTGCCGGTCTCGAACGCTTCGCGCAAGCGATCAACTTGCGAAGCAACCGGGTTGATCTCAGGGCGCGGCGGACGGTCGTTCGACCGGCTGATGAGGCGGTCCAGACGCAGTACGCGGTCATAAAGCGCATCGCACTGGTCGATCAGCTGCTTCATGCCATCCGGCAACTCGTCGAACGCCTCAGGACGCGGCGACTTCCGCGGATAGGTCAGTTTGGCCCGTTGGCGCGACTTAAGCGCCTCTTCCATCGTCATCTCACCGCGCCCCACGGATCGGCGGACCAGCAGCCACGAAGCGATCTGCATCAGCTTGGTTGTCAGGCGCATGCTTTCGGTGGAGTAGGCGAGACCGGCCGCTCCGGTGAGGCGTTTCGCGTCTTGGCGACCTGCGCCATCGAGATAGCTGGCAGCGTCTTCAACGAGCGCCATTCCCTCGCGGAACAGATCATCGAATTGCGGAGACACCGTATATTTTTCGGCGAAGGGAACTGGGGCGTCGGCACCAGGCTCCTGGGCGTCGTTGGCTCTGTTGCTCATGGAACTCCCGCTTACGCTACGCGCGGACGCAAACACTACCACAGATATAGCAGCTTATTTGGGTGCCGCGCAATTTTCTAAACGCCGACAGTACCCAAGGAGACTTAACATTGCGTTTTTGTTGTGGCCTGCTGGTCGAGCTTGGCGATGGTCAAAAAAGAAAGAGCCGCCCGGAGGCGGCTCAGTTTTTGAACAGGGAGGCTGACAGAACGGAGGACCGCTCAGCGCCAATTTGACTGGACAATCATGACCCTACGGCGCTGTGCTTAAATGAAGGTTAACGGCCGCCAGAATTTTTTGCGCTTTTTCCGAAGTTTGCCCCAGACTGACATGGACGATTGCGCTGCGATCGACCAGTGGTTGCGCGCCCCGCGCTCATCGAATACCACCGCAGCGATGAGACCAAGGAGACCCGCATGGCCGAGGCAAGCCCGCTTCCCGCGCAGATGACCGCCATATCCATTGCCGAGCCGGGCGGTCCAGAGGCGCTGCAGCCGCAGCAGATGGCCGTGCCGAAGCCGGGCGCGGGTGAGGTGCTGATCAAGGTGGCGGCTGCGGGTGTGAACCGCCCGGACGTGATGCAGCGCCAGGGGCTGTACCCGCCGCCTAAGGGCGCGTCGCCAATTCCAGGACTTGAGATCGCCGGCGAGGTCGTGGGCACGGGGCCGCAGGTGAGCCGCTACCAACCGGGCGATAAGATCTGCGCGCTGGTCACGGGCGGCGGCTATGCCGAGTATTGCACGGCCGACGAGCAAGCGACGCTGCCACTGCCGGCAGGTATGGACGTCATCGAGGCGGCCGCGCTGCCCGAGACGTTTTTTACCGTGTGGATCAACGTGTTCGAGCGCGCTGGATTGCAGCCGGGCGAGGTGTTCCTCGTGCATGGCGGCACAAGCGGCATCGGCACCACGGCCATTCAGCTCGCAAGCGCCTTCGGAGCGCGGGTGTTCGCCACGGCGCGCGGCGCGGACAAAGGCGCAGTCTGCTCCCGGCTCGGAGCGGAGCGCGCGATTGATTACGAGACAGAGGACTTCGTGGAGGTGGTCAAATCGGCCACCAGCGGCCAC
Organism: uncultured Hyphomicrobiaceae bacterium; assembly: GCA_964572465.1. Classification (GTDB taxonomy): domain Bacteria; phylum Pseudomonadota; class Alphaproteobacteria; order Rhizobiales; family Rhodomicrobiaceae; genus Dichotomicrobium. Next base: position 23,860 of record CAZNGB010000003.1, on the reverse strand, counting down.
GGCGCGGATGTCATCCTCGATATGGTCGGCGGCGACTACGTCCAGCGCAACATCGCCTGCGCAGCGGAGGACGGTCGCATCCACCACATCGCTTTCCTGCGCGGCTCGAAAGTCGAGGTCGACCTGATGCGGATGATGCTCAAGCGCATCACGCTGACCGGCTCCACGCTGCGCGCCCGCCCGAGCGAGGTGAAAGCCCGCATCGCCCGCGCGCTGGAAGAAAACGTCTGGCCGCTTCTGGAAAGCGGCAAGGTGCGCCCGGTGATTGACAGCCGCTACCCGCTAACCGAGGCCGCCCAGGCGCATCGGCGCATGGAAACCAACGCGCATATCGGCAAGATCCTGTTGGTCACGGGTCGGTAGGCGGGAAAAAGCGCGCGGCGGCGATGGCGGGGTTTGCGCCTGCGTGCAGGCAGGACTATGTTTCTATCGAAAAGCGATTCCTGCCGACCCCTCGACAGAACAATTTTGAACCCGCTCAGGGACGGCCCTTGGGCACGGAGAACGCATGATGACTGACAAACCGCTTATGCCGAAAGCGACCGCTGTCTGGCTGGTCGATAACACCGCGCTGACTTTTGAGCAAATCGCTGATTTCTGCGGCCTGCATGAGCTGGAGGTGAAAGGTATCGCCGATGGGCAGGTGGCGCAGGGCATCAAGGGCATGGACCCGATTTCGACAGGCCAGCTGACGCGCGAGGAAATCACCAAGGCGCAGGAAGACCCCAGCTACCGCATGACGCTCGCCAAGAGCCGCGTGCAGGTGCCCGAAACCAAGACCAAGCGCCGCCCGAAATACACGCCTGTCTCGCGCCGCCATGACCGCCCGAACGCGATCTACTGGCTGCTGCGCAATCACCCCGAACTGCGCGATTCCCAGATCATGCGCCTCGTCGGTACGACCAAGCCGACGATCCAGACGATCCGCGACCGCACCCACTGGAATATGACGAATTTGCAGCCGCAGGATCCGGTGACATTGGGGCTGTGCAAGCAGATGGATCTGGATGCAGAGGTGCAGAAGGCAGCGAAACGGGCGGATGCCGAGAAGGTCGAGACCACGCCTGCCAATCCTGATACCAGCCTGAAGCCCATCCAGGATGTGCCGCTGGAAAGCGAGGAACTGGACAACAGCGCTGAGCCAGAAAAGACTGACGAAGACGTGTTCGGAACGCTCCAAGGCGAGGGTAGTGCAGCGCAGGATGAAGAAAACGCAGAGGAGCTGGCCGAGCGCGCTTTTGCGAATTTCGAGACAGGCGAGGCGGCTGACGACGACAAGCGCTGAGTGCGCGTTGGTTTGGTCAGCCCAGCCTTCTTAGCCCAGGAATCCCTCGAACTTCTTCTTGAAACGGCTTACGCGCCCGCCGCGGTCAACCAGATGCTGGCTGCCGCCGGTCCATGCCGGGTGCGTGTTCGGATCGATGTCGAGCGTCAGCGTGTCGCCTTCCGACCCATAGGTGGAATAGGTCTCGAACTCCGTGCCGTCGGTCATGACGACCTTGATCTTGTGATAATCGGGATGGATACCGCTCTTCATAGTGTCGATCCTTTAAATCCAAGTGCTGTGGCCGCGCGCCGAGTGCTTTCGCGGCGCGACTGTGCTCTTGGCGTCGATATAGCTCGTTGCCGCCCGCGATGACAAGAGTGAAAACTGCGCGGCCAAAAGGCTCAGTGGCGATTTTTCGATTTCACTCAGATTGCTGGTTCGGCTAGAACAATTCTCGGAATAAGTTAGAAAGGGCAGGTCTAAGTGGTTGTTACCTCACCCTCCAACTCCGGTGCGCAGGACATGGGCGAAGCGCGCACCCGGGTGGGCAAGAGGCAAAAACGCGCCAGACGCTCACTCTCGCCGCTCATCAATCTCAAACCATTCCTGACGCGCTATCGCGTCCATATCGCGTTGGCGCTCACTGCGCTGCTGGTTTCGACGCTGGCAACGCTGGCGCTGCCGATGGGCGTGCGCCGGATGATCGACCTGGGCTTCTCCGGCGAGGACACCGCGCTGGTGAACAACTATTTCGCGACGCTGATCGTCGTGGGCATGGTGCTCGCTGTGTCGAGCGCCGCGCGATACTACTACGTCAATTGGCTGGGCGAGCGGGTCGTTGCTGACCTGCGCGAGTCGGTGTTCCGGCATTTGTGCAGCCTCAGTCCAGCCTTCTACGAAAAGACCCAATCCGGCGAGGTCATGTCGCGCTTGACGGCCGACACGACGCAGGTGAAGGCGGCTGTCGGCGTGGCGGCCACGCAGTTCCTGCGCAACGTGCTGCTGTTGGCCGGCGCACTGATCATGATGATCGTGACCAGCGTGAAGCTTAGCGTGCTTGTCGTCGCCGCCATTCCGGTGATCGTGCTGCCGCTGATGGCTTATGGCCGTGCTGTGCGCAGGCTTTCCGCCCATGCGCAGGACACAATCGCAGCTTCGGCCGCTTATGCCGCGGAGAACCTCGCGGCGGTGCGAACGCTTCAGGCCTACACGCATGAGGACACGGTGACGCGCCGTTTCGGATCCGCTGTTGAGACAGCGTTCGATGCGGCGCGCGAGCGGATGCGCGCACGGGCCGGGCTGACGGCGCTTGCCATGTTCCTCACATTCGCCAGCGTTGTCGCGATCCTGTGGTACGGCGCCCAGGGCGTTCTCGCCGGCGACATGACGGGCGGGCGGCTGAGCCAGTTTGTGCTCTACACCGTGATCGCTGCGGCGGCGATGAGCGGGCTGTCCGAGGTGTGGGGCGAGTTGCAGCAGGCCGCTGGTGCCGCCGAGCGGTTGGCCGAATTGCGCCAGATCGAGCCAGAGATCAAGTCGCCGCCAAACGCCCTCGCGCTGTCAAAGCCGGTGCGTGGCGACGTGGCATTCAAGGATGTGGTGTTTCACTACCCAACGCGGCCAGAAGACCGCGCGCTGTCGCAGGTGTCGTTTGACGTGGCGCCGGGTGAGCGCGTGGCGATCGTCGGCGCATCCGGCGCGGGCAAGAGCACGATTTTCAGCCTATTGCTGCGCTTTTACGATCCCCAGGCCGGGGAGGTGACGCTCGACGGTATTCCGGTCCACCGGCTTGAGCTTCAGGCGCTGCGCGACCAGATCGCGATCGTACCGCAGGATGTGGCGCTTTTCTCCGACACGGTGAAGGAAAATATCCGTTATGGGATGCCGGGCGCGAGCGACGCACAGGTGCGCGCGGCCGCTGAGACGGCACTGGCCGAAGAGTTCGTGACCGCGCTGCCCGAGGGCTACGACACCCAACTCGGCGAAGGCGGCGTGATGCTTTCCGGCGGGCAGCGCCAGCGTATCGCGATCGCGCGTGCGGTGCTGCGCGATGCCCCGGTGCTCCTGCTCGATGAGGCGACCAGCGCGCTTGATGCGCATAGTGAGAGCCTGGTTCAACAGGCGCTGGAACGCGTTATGGAAGGGCGGACGACGCTCGTGATCGCCCACCGGCTTGCGACCGTGCTGAACGCTGACCGTATCCTCGTGCTGGATGAAGGGCGCATCGTGGAGCAGGGCCCGCACCACGAGTTGATGGCGCGCGGCGGCGTATATTCGCGCCTGGCGAAGCTTCAGTTCGAGCTGAACGCGCAAACCGCCTGAGCGCCTTCACAGCGCCACTGTCCCTTCCCCGCCATGCACCGGCAGCGGCACGCCCGCCGCCTCGAATGCCTCCTTTTGCCGCGCACCGACCTCTGCCAGATCGAAATCCTCGATTGTGTCGTTGAACATCCGGTAGAAGTTTAGCTCGGCGTCGAGGTGCAGGAACACGCCGCCCAGCCCGATCGCCGCGCGGTCCATGAACACAAATTCGCGCGGCACCCGAACTGGCCCTTTCTCCTGCAGCGCCTTATGCACTGTGAAAGCCTCGCGCCGGCCATATTGCCCCGGCGAGATGCCCTCGGCGATGCGCCGTGTCCGGTCGTCGAGCAGCGGGCCGTAGATAAACCGCGCCCAGATGTTCAGGATCTCGATGACCTCGTAGGACAGGCCGGTGAAGCCCCAGGTCTCATAGGCATGCACGATCAGGTCGCGATCGTCGCGCAGCAGCCCGCGATACAGGTTGATCACGCCCTGCACGAAGCGCGGCGCGAAGGTGCGGATGCAGCCGTAGTCGAGCAGATTGATGCCCGCCGGCCGGCCGTCCTGCTCGAAGATCGTGTAGTTGCCGAGATGCGGGTCGCCGTGGATGCACCCGTGGTGGCTGAAGGGATGCCACCAGGCGCGGAACATCGCGCGAGCGATCTGGTTGCGGTCCTCCTGGGGGTAGCCCTTGTAGTGCATCAGCGGCGTGCCGTGCATCCAGCTCATGGTGAGCAGGCGCTTGGTGGTGAGCGATGCGTGGACTGAAGGAACCCGGATCAGGTCGTCGTTGTCAAAAATCAGACTATAGAGCTTGGTGTGGCTGGCTTCCAGATCGTAGTCCAGTTCCTCATATAGCCGCGCCTCAAGCTCCGCCGCGATCTCCGAGGTGTCGATTGCCGGGTCCATCTGCTTGTGGATGCGCAGCAGCAAACGGAACTGGTTGAGGTCAGCCTGCACGTAGGACTGCATGTCCGGGTATTGCAGCTTGCAGGCAAGCGTCTCGCCCTCATGCGAGCGCGCCTTGTGAACCTGGCCGAGCGACGCCGAAGCCACTGCCTCGCGCGAGAATTCCGCGAAACGCGACTGCCAGTCCGACCCCAGTTCAGCTGCCATGCGGCGCTTGACGAACGGCCAGCCCATTGGCGGGGCCTGCGACTGAAGTTGCGACAGCTCGGCAGCGTATTCGGGCGGCAGCGCGTCGGGAATGGTGGAGAGAAGCTGCGCGACCTTCATGATCGGCCCCTTCATCCCGCCAAGCGCCTTCGCAAGCTGCTGCGCGTTCTTGTCCCGGTTCATGCCGATGCCGAACAGGGCGTTGCCTGCCAGCCGCGCGGCGGTGCCGCTGACCCCGGTACTCACCTGCGCATAGCGGCGCATCCGGCGGGAAAAGCGGCTGGCCTCCTCGTCAGGCTGAATGCGAGGCGGAGTCTCGTTCGCATCACTCATGCGCGCGTTCCAACACTGGCCTCGGTTCTCTCGATCTCGTCGATCATGCCTTCGATGACGCCCAGCCCCATCTGCCAGAAGTCCGGCTGGCTCGCATCGAGGCCAAAGGGGGCCAGCAGATCGCTGTGATGCTTGGTGCCGCCGGCGCGCAGCATTTCCATGTAGCGGTCCTGAAAGCCGCTATCGGCATTTTCGTAGACGGCGTAGAGCGAGTTCACCAGGCAATCTCCAAAGGCGTAGGCGTAAACGTAAAATGGCATGCCGATGAAATGCGGCACGTATGACCAATACGTTTCATACCCCTCGCCCAGATGCACGGCGTCGCCGAGACTTTCGCCCTGCACCTCCAGCCAGATCTGCCCGATGCGCTCGGCTGTCAACTCGCCGCGCTCGCGCCGCTCGGTGTGCACGCGCCGCTCGAAGATGTAGAACGCGATCTGGCGGACCACCGTGTTGATCATGTCCTCGACCTTTTGCGCCAGTAGCGCATGGCGCTCCGCCGGGTCCGGCGTGCGCTCCAGCAGCGCGCGGAAGGTCAGCATCTCGCCGAATACGCTCGCTGTCTCCGCCAGAGTAAGTGGTGTACGGGCCATCAGCGCGCCCTGATCGTTTGCCAGCACCTGATGCACGCCGTGCCCAAGTTCATGCGCCAGGGTCATCACGTCGCGCGGTTTGCCCAGGTAATTGAGCAGGATGTAGGGGTGCGCGCTCGGGACAGTCGGATGCGCGAACGCGCCCGGGGCCTTGCTCGGCGTCGCCGGTGCGTCGATCCAGCTCTTGTCGAAAAAATGCGCGGCTATGCCGCCAAACTCCGCAGAGAAGCCGTTGTAAGCGCCCAGCACAATCTCGCGCGCCTCGTCCCAATTGTAGACGCGGTCGGGCGTGTGCGGCAGCGGCGCATTGCGATCCCAGTAGTCTAGCCGGTCCTTGCCAAGCCAGCGTGCCTTCATGGCGTAATAGCGGTGCGAGAGGGCCGCGTATTTGCCGCGCACCGCCTCGACCAGCGCGTCCACGACCTCCGGCTCGACCCGGTTAGAGAGGTGGCGCGAGGCCGCGACATCGCTGAAGCCGCGCCAGCGATCCGAAATTTCCTTGTCCTTGACCAGCGTGTTCATCGTGAGTGTGAACAGCCGGCTGTTGTCGCGGAACACCTTGGAGAGCGCGTGTGCGGCCGTTCGCCGTTTGCTCTCGTCTGGGTTGCTCAGCAGGGTCAGGGTCGGCTCTAGCGACAACTCCTCGCCGTCTACCTGGAAGCGCAGCGCCGCGATTGTCTCGTTAAATAGGCGGCCCCAGGCGCCCCTGCTCGTGACCGACTTGTCATGGAACAAAAGCTCAAGGTCCTGCGCAAGCTGATAGGGCTTTTCCTTGCGGATGTCCTCCAGCCAGGGCCGGAAATGCGCGAGGGTCGGGTCGCCCATCGCGCGCTCCAGCGCCGGGTCGTCAAGCTGGTTCAACTCCAGCGTGAAAAATACAAGTTTCGAGGTGATCGCGGTCAGCTTGTCCTGGATGTCGCCGAGCAGCTTGGCGCGGGCCGGGTCGGCGGTGTCAGTGACGTAGTTCAGATGGGCGAAGGCGGCGATCCGGCCGATCAGGTCATTGAGCGCTTCATAGCGCTTTACCGCCTCAGCCAGGCGCCCGCCGGCACCGGTCGCCGCGGCGATCGCCTCGATGCTCGCCTGGTAATCCCGGGCAAAATTGGCCGCCTCGGTTTCGGCGCGCGCCACATCGGCCCACAAATCCCGCTGGTCGGGCGCGGAATAAAGCGCGCTCAGGTCCCAGCGGGGCAGATCGCCAAAGGCGGTGCCTGCGTCTTGCTGCGCGCCATCGGCGGAATGCGCCGCGTCGTTTAAGGGCGCGGCGGGGGCCGCGGATGCGTCAACTCGGTCTGTCATGAGCGTAAGGCCTTGTGTGCAAGCGGTGTGAGTGTCGATGCTTCGGGCGCTCAGCGGCTGCCAGCGCGAACATCGCCTTAATGTGCGCTGTGACGCGCGCCCCCGCAAGAGGGCCGGCCTGCGACACGCCCGGCATCCGGCATCAACTGACACGTGCATTCACGCTGCCTTAATCAGCTTGCCAGAAAGAGCGTAGCGTCCACGCCCGGGTAAATGGCTCCTTTACAACTGCTTTCGACAGTTAGGGGTACGGGTGTGGCGGCCGTTTCAATTCGGCCGATTTGCGACAAGAGTATGCGTCAATGAGCGAAAATGTGCTGATTTTCGAGGGAGACGCCACGCGCGTCGCCTTGCTGGTGGGGTGCGCCGAACGGGCGGGGTTCGGCTCCGAGGTTGCTGGAAGCGATGATAAGGCCCTCAACCGCAAGCGCGAGCGTTTGAGCGAATTCTCGCTTGTGGTGCTCGGGCCAGGACTGTCCAGCGCGGGGATGTGCGCGCTGCTTGAGGGGTTGCGGCGCGAGCCTGATGCACCGCCAGCCATCGCATTCGTCGAGAGTGGACCGCCGGAGACTGTCGCCGAGCTGGTGCGTGCCGGAGCGTGCGAAGTTGTGTCGATGGCTGCAGGCGATGACGAAATCGGCACAGCCATGCGGCGGGTTGATAAGGTCGCGCGGTCGCGCAGCGACCTCACCCGTATCCAGGGCTACAACGACGCGGCCATCAGGCTCGATGATCTGCGCGGCGCCGGTGATGACATGGAGCGCGCCATCGCGCTGGGCGAGCGCGCCGCGCGGATGCAGATGCATGTGCTGCTCGAAGGCGAAACGGGCGTGGGCAAACGCTTGATGGCACGCGCGATCCATGCCGGCAGCGACCGCGCAACGCGGCCATTCGTCGAGGTGGATTGTACCGCCATTTCCCGCAACGACGCTGAGGCTGCCCTGTTCGACCGTCGGAACGGGCTGTATTGGAAGGCGCGCGGCGGCAGTCTGTTCCTTAATGAGATCGAAGCGCTGTCAGCCGCAGCGCAGGTGCGAATCGCCACGCTCATGGAAGACCCGGAGCGTACAGCGCAGGAAATCTTTCAGGACAAGAAACCCGAGGTGCGCCTGATCGCTTCGGCCAGCCGGGACATGCTGGCGCTGGTAAAGGCCGGCGCGTTCCGGGAGGATTTGTTTTACCGGCTGAATATCTGTCCGATCTGGCTGCCGCCGCTACGCCGCCGGCGCGAGGACATCCCCGCGCTGGCGCGCGGGTTCATGCGCGCCTTCGCGATGGAAACCGGCCAGCGCATCGACGGCCTGAGCGAAGATGCCGCCGCGCTGCTGGCGCGCTATGACTGGCCGGGGAATCTGCTCGAACTGGAGCGCGAGGTTTACCGCGCGGTGCTGCTCTCCGATGAGCGCGAACTGGCCCCGCGACATTTTCCGCGCGTCCAGGCACTCGAGGGGCTGCTGGAGCCGCAGGCGGGGCAACGCCGGGTAGCCGCTAAGCGCGCGCGCATTCCGGAGCGCATCGCCAAGCCCAAGAAGGGCGCGGCGCTAGTCGAAGGTATGCCGATGACCACGCTTTCCAGCGAGGGCGGTGGGGTTTCGGTCGGCATCCCTGCGCTCACCGAGCGGGGCGAGGTACGCTCGCTTGAAGAGGTTGAGGCCGACATGATCCGGCTGGCGCTTGGGCGATATCGCGGCTCCATGACCGAAGCGGCCCGGCGTCTGGGCATCGGCCGCTCAACGCTTTATCGCAAGATCCGGGAATTCGGCCTCGACGGGCGCGGCGGCTCGCGCTGAGCTCAGGCTTCGGTCAACTCGGCCAGCTTCAAGCGCTGGATCTTGCCGGACGGGCCTTTTGGCAACTCGGGCAGGAAGTGCACCCGCTCCGGCGCTTTGAACGGACCAAGTTGTTGCTTGCACAGCGCGATCAGTTCTTCCTCAGTGACCTCTGCGGCAGGCTGTACGCGCACCCCGGCTTCCACCCGCTGGCCGTAGCTTGGGCAGGGGCGCGGGAACGCCGCAGCCTCAATCACCGCAGGGTGCGAGTAGAGCGCGTCATCCACCTCGCGCGGGGCAATGTTTTCCCCGCCCTTGATGATCAGTTCCTTTGAGCGCCCGGTGATGAACACATAGCCGTCTTCGTCCTTGCGGCCCAGATCGCCCGTGCGGAACCAGCGCTCCGGGGTAAGCGCCGCACCAGTGGCTTCGGGGTTCTTGAAATACTCCTTCATCACGCTGGAGCCGCGCACCGCGATCTCGCCCTCGACCCCCATCGGGCGCTCATTCATCTGGTCATCGACGATGCGAACCTCGCAGCCAAACGGGATGCCGGGCGAGCCAATCTTGCGGGGGCCGGGCGGCAGTGGATTGGAGAGGATTTGCGCCGCCGTTTCCGTCAGGCCCATCGTCTCGATTATCGGCACGCCGAAGCGGGCTTCGAACACGCGCTGCACCTCTGGCGCCAGGGGCGCGGACGCCGAGCGGCCGAAGCGCAAATGCGCAGGTTTGTCCGGCGGATCATTTGCTTCGTTGCTTTCATGAAGCAAGTAGGAGATCTGGGTTGGCACGACACTGAACCAGGTGCATTCGTAGTGCCTCACCTGATCCCAGAACCGGCTGGCTGAAAACTTGTTGGGCATGACGACCGAGCCGCCCGATACCAGCGGACCTATCAGCGTCACGCACAGGCCGTTGATGTGATAAAGCGGCAGCACACACAGCGCGCGGTCTTGCGGGCCCAGATGATGCGCCATCACCGCACAAGCGCCGCCAGAAATCAGGTTGGCATGACTGAGCAGGCAGCCCTTTGGCCTGCCCGTTGTGCCGGAGGTGTACATCAGCAGCCCATCGGTGTCGTGGCTGATGTCTACCCTGGGGGCCGGCGTAGCTACGCCGTCCAGCGGGGCAGTCTCGCTGATCAACATCGTTCGCGGCCCGGCGCTCTCGCCCAAGGCTGCCTCAACCAGCGCGCGCTGCTCTGGCGATACCAGGACGAGGCGGGATTCCGAATGTTCAAGCACATATGAGATAGTCTGCTGCCCGGAGACGAGATTGACCGCGGTTGCCCGGAAGCCGCCATACAAGGCACCCAGCAAGGCGATCGCCGTGCCTGGCCCATTAGCCATTGCATAGCCTACGCTCTCACCCGGCTTCAGACCCGTGCCGGCGAGCCGTGCGGCCAGAGAAGCGGCATGCTGCTTCAGGGCGCCGAACGTGATCTCCCTGCCGCTTTCCGGCTCGATCAGGAAGGTGCTGTCTGGCTGAATTTCGGCGCGCGCGTCGATCAGGTCCCGGATCGAAAATGTTTTCATCCTCGAGACGACGTTTTCCGGCGTCAGTCCGTCAAGCGGGTTCATTTTCCGGCCTCACCCCAGTAGCCCGCAAAAATCTCCTCTACCGTCGGCGCTTGCGCCGGGATCGGGCGGGCGACCTTGGTCATGTTGAGGAAATGCCGGTAGTGCAGATTGTCGTCAATCGCGTTGCCGCCCCAGGTGCCGCAGCCCATCGACAGCGAGAAGGGGAGACCATTCTCGAACGAGCCGCCGGTAGCGAAGCAGTGAGGCTGGTTGACGATCACCCGCGTTGTGGGCAGTTCGAGCCCAAGTTCTACAGCCCGCTCGTCGCGCGCGCTGTGCAGGCCGACCGAGTGGCCAGCACCCTGGTGCAGCAAGATGCGCCGGGCCTTATCCTTGGCGTCGGCGAAATCCCGTGCGGTGTAAAGCGCGGTAATCAATGAGAGCTTTTCGCCCGATAGCGGCTCTTGCGGGCCAATCGCTTCGACCGGGGCGAGGAAGAAGCGCGCCGTGTCCGGTTCGGGGACCGCGATGCCTGCGATGCGCATGACCGTGGGCGCGTCCCTGGCGATCATCTCGCGGCTGAGATTGCCGTCCTGCCACAACGCATCGCGAACGCGCGCTGTCTGCGCGGCGTCAAGCACCCTTGCGCCCTCGGCATACGCAGCCTTGAGGAACGCATCTTGCACCGCATCGACCACGATCACCGCGTTTTCCGAGGAGCATGAAGTCGCGTTGTCGAATGTCTTCGAGGCCGCGATTTTGCGTGCGGCAGCGGCGATATCGGCTGTCTCGTCGACGATGACCGATGCGTTCCCGGTGCCCACGCCGATCGCCGGGGTTCCGGAGGTGTAGGCGCGGCGCACATTGTCCTGGCTGCCGGTGACGACGACGAGATCGACCGTCTCCATCAGGCGCTGGGTCTTCGCCTTGGACGGCGGGGCTGGCAGCATCTGCACAAGGTCGGGGTCTTCGCCGATCTTCGCAAACTCCGCATGGATGAAGCCGATCAGCCGTTCACAGGCCGGCACGCCCGCCGGGGACGGCGCGAGGATGATGGCGTTGCCGCATTTCAGCGCATTGATGGTGTTGTTCGCAGGCGTCGCGACCGGATTGGTCGAGGGAGTCACAGCGCCGACCACGCCGACGGGCCGAGCGATCTCGCTGATGCCCAACTCCGGGATGTCCCGGACGACGCCGCAAGTCCTGGCGTCGCGGATGTCGCGGAGCAGGCCGAGCGTCTTGCGGTGGTTCTTGGTGAACTTGTCTTCGACATTGCCAAGGCCGGTCGTGGCGACGGCCAGTTCGGCCATCTCGCGGTTGCGCGCGGGTTCCATGATGGCCCAGCCAGCGGCGAGCGCGGCGCGGTCATAGCGCGCCTGAGTCGGATTTTGCGCATAGCGGGCCTGCGCGGCGCGGGCGCGCGCAAGCGTCTCGTCAACGGCACGGATTTCGTCGGACAGAGCATCCGTTCGGGGCAATGCAGTCTGCGTTGTCATTGGCAACAACCATTCACAATCAGCATGGTGGCGGACGGGGCCTGGCCCCGCCCACGTTGTTCAGCTCAAGCGGTTCACAGGCCCGCCAGCAGGTCTTCAAGGTAGGTTTGACGCTTGGCCCACATATCCTGGACCTCGGTGCGGGTCATGATGCGGATGGGGGAGCCGCCCGCTTCCATCCGCCTTTGTACACGCGCGTTCTTGAACATTTCGGGAATGCGCGCGGCGAGGAAGTCGATCCGATCCTGCGGCGTGCCCTTAGGAACCATGATCCCGCGGAAGTTCACCGACGAATCGTCCACGTCGATACCCTGTTCCATCAAGGTTGGGACATCGGGGAGGAATTTCTCGTTGCGCTCGACATCAGCGACGCCGAGGATCTTGACCTGTCCGGCTTCGCGCGCGCGGAAGGCGTCGGACAGATTGTTGATGCCCGCCATCACGTCACCGGCGATAACCGCCTTCATCGCGGCTGCGCCGCCCTGATCGTTCGGGATATAGGCCATGTCAGCGCCTGTGGCCGCTTCAATCTGCAGCGCGGCAATGTGGTGGCCCACAAAAAGCCCCGCACCGGACACTGTCAGCCTGCCCGGGTTCTCGTTCATGTACTCGACAACCTCTTGCATGTTGTCGAATTCGCTGTCAGCGCCAACGACGAAAACCGCCGGGTCAGCGCCCCAGTTGGCGATCGGCTCGAAGCTGTCGACCGAGTATTGCACGTCGCCCTTGATGGACTGAGCAATGAAGTGGGGCACGTTATACGCGCCCATCTGATAGCCGCTTGGCTCGGCGTCGGTTGCCATCCAGTTCCAGCCTACGCGGCCGCCGGCTCCGGGACGGTTCACGATCACGATTGGCTGGCCGAGCAGGTCATCGTTGGCGGAAACCATCGTCACGATGCGCGCTTGAAAGTCGGTAGCGCCGCCCGCGCCATAAGCGACCATCAGCGAGACCGGCCGGTCGGGATAGTCCTGAGCGGAGGCGGACATCGGCAGCAAGGCCATGAGCGCGGCCGCAGTCGCGCTCGCCAGTGTGGCTATCAGTGTTCGCATGGATCGTCTCCCTAATTGGGGTTGGTGTCGTTTTGCCTGGTTCAGAGTAGGAGCCCTCGCGGCGTCTGCACCTGGAGCAGAACCGTGAAGAGGGCATAGATGACCGCCATGAAGGCGGCCGTGATCACGATCCGCTTGGCCCAACCCCGCAGACTGGTGATCGGGGTCGGGTCGTAGATCGTGAATAGCAAGAAGAATGCGAGCGATGACGACGCATAAAAGCCCAGCGTCTTTGCCGCCCAGAACACATACAGCAGTATCAGCATCAAGCCCGGCGCAAGGTTGAGCGCCGTTTCCGCGGTGAGCCCGGTGCCAACGCGCGACATTCCGAGCACAGCGCGCGCGAGGCTCCAGACCGCCAGACCAAGCATGATGACCGAAATCAGCCGCGGAAACAGATAGGCGGCTGCCGGTTCCTGGGTAAAGCTGATCCAGGTGACCACCGCTGCAAGTGCGGTAATGACGGCGTTCGGCAGCAGATGCTGAAGACGCTTCGCCGTAGACATCTGGCTCATGGTTGCGCCTCCGCGGTCTTCGCGCGCTGGGCCCGCGGCCCCATGGTCGTCCAGAAGCTGAAGATTACCGAAGCAATTACCAGGCCGATCAGCACCAGATTCAGCGTCCCGGTCAGGAAATATTCGAGGCGTCCATCGGTAGCGTCCGCGATCATGCTGCCTTGCAGGAAGTTGTTTTCTGCGATGGGGCCGAGGATGAGGCCCAGGACCAACGGCGCGGCGGAAAAGCCGAAACGCTCCAGGAAATACATGCCGATGCCCAGTGTGAGCATAACATAAACATCGCCCATCGACTGCTGCACGGAATACGACCCGAAGACCGCCAGAACGAGCACCGCCGAGGCCAGGATTGGCGTGGGGATGCGCGCGACCCGAGCCGCGAAGCTGGCGATATAAAGGCCGAAAATTACCATCAGGACCTGGCCGATCAGCATGGAGTTAATGAATGTCCAGGCAACGTCAGGATAATTCACGAACAGCATAGGGCCGGGAAAAATGCCATGGATCAGCAGCCCGCCGAGCAAGACTGCCGCTGTTGGGCTGCCGGGGATGGCGAGCGTCAGCAGCGGCACCAGCGACGGGCCGACCATCGCATTGTTTGCGGACTCTGCCGCAACCACGCCTTCAGGATGGCCAGTGCCGAATTTCTCCGGCTGCGACGACCATTTCTTCGATTGGTCATAAGCGACCAGCCCGGCGATTTGCCCTCCGACGCCAGGGATCAAGCCGATAATTGAGCCGAACACCGTGCCCAGACTGAGCGCCCTCAGATTCGAAAACATGTCACGCATGGAGTGCAGCACCTTGTTCGGGCGCACTTCGATAACGGAGATTCGGCGTGGCTTGCGACCCTGGGTGAGCATCTCGATCACTTGCGGGATCGCGAACAGACCGATCAGCGCGGCAATGATGTTGATGCCGCCGGTCAGCGCGTCGTGGAACACAAAGCGCGGCGCACCCTGAATGTCGTCGTAGCCGATCGTCGACAACCACACGCCGAGCGCGCCGGATAGCAGGCCCTTGATGCTCGACTTGGTGTCCAGCGAGCCGATTACCGTCACGCCGAGGATAGCGAGCCAGAACAGATGCGATGGGCCGAATGCAAGCGCCCACTGCGCCAAGACCGGCGTGAGAAATATCAACAGCAGAACACCAATAATTCCGCCCACACCTGATGCGAGAAACGACATTTGCAAGGCGCGCGCGCCTTCACCCTTTTTGGCCATCTCATAGCCATCAAGAGCCGTTGCGATATTCGCCGGTGCGCCTGGAATTTTCAGTAGTATTGCGCTGACTGCTCCGCCAGCGACTGTTGCAGTATAGGCCGCGCCGAGCAGAATAAGACCTTGCGCGGGTGCGAGATGGAATGTAAACGGGATAAGAAGAGCGACGGCCATCGTCGGCGAAAGCCCGGGCGTCGCGCCCAGGATCAGCCCGCCTATCGTCCCGCCCAGCAGGAGCATGAAGGCGACGGGCTCAAACACCGCGCCAAAATAATTGACAAATTCCATATTCCAGCCTTCGGCATTTCCTCGCCTGGCCGTTATACCCCGGCCTTATGACTTTTTAGCGTACCAGATGAAAAATTGTTTGCAAATGTTTTCATGTTCGATAGAAGTGGGTTGATGAGGAAGAAGTCTAAACGCACAGCGCCCGGCATCGTGCAGGTGGCCCGCGCTGCTGGCGTATCGCCAGCGACAGTGTCGCGCTTTTATAACTCGCCTTCTGTCGTGCGCGCGCCCACGCGCGAGCGGATTGAACGCGCAGCGACTGAACTCGGCTACATCCGCAACCGCGCTGCAGGCGCACTACAGAACCGTCGCTCGGGCGCTGTCGGCCTCATCGTCCCGACGATCGACAACGCCATATTCGCGGAAGTGACCCAAGCCTTCGCCACGCGTCTGCGCGCTTCCGAGCGCACGCTATTGATCGCCGCGCACGGCTATGACCTTACTGTGGAGGTTGAGCTGCTGCGCTCGCTGCTTGAGCACCGGGTCGATGGGGTGGCGCTGGTCGGCTTCGATCACGATGCCGAGATTTTCAAGATGCTCAACGGCCAGGGCACGGCGTTCTTGTCGATGTGGAACTATCGGGCGGACGCAGAGGTGCCTTGCATCGGCACGGAAAACGATCAGGCCGGGCGCATGGCGGCGCGGCACCTCCTGGAGCTTGGTCACCGTGATATCGCGCTGATGTTCCCGGACGTGGATATCAATGACAGGGCGCGAGACCGCATGAATGCCGTGCGCGACGAGGCCGAGAAGGCGGGCATCGATATTCCTGATCACCGGATCATTGATTGCTCTTATAATATCACCGAGGCGAAGGAGAAGGTGCAGGCGGTTTTCCAGGTCCCTAACGCGCCCACCGCGCTGATCTGCGGCAACGACATCATTGCTCACGGCGCGATCTATGCCGCGCAGGCGCTGGGGTTGGCGCTGCCGCGCGACCTGTCGATCGTCGGGATCGGCGACTTCAAGGGGTCTGCAGAGATCGAACCCGGCCTCACCACCGTCCGGCTGCCGGCCAAGCGAATCGGGCGCGGGGCTGCGGACATGATTGCTGCGCTGATCGACGGCCGCTCGTTGGATCCGCCACGCGTGCTCATTCCCTCAAAGCTGATGTTGCGCAATTCGACCTGCGCCCTGGCGAGTCGCGAAACCGCGACCGCGCGGTAACAAACTGCCGCCTGCAATGCTTCAGCCACGCGGCAAGTGCCCGCGCTTGATCCAGAGGATACAGCCCTCGGGGCTTTTGAAGCCGTGATGCGCGCCGGGCGGGTTGCGCACCCAGGTTCCCTTACGGTAGCTGCCGTGCTCATCCTGGAAGCTGCCAGCGATCACAAAGATCTCATCACCACCTTCGGCGTCGCCTGGCGCTACGGAGCCGCCGGCGTCCAGCTTCTCCAGCGTTACGCGCTCAGCAGGACGCTCCAGCAGCACGATCACGTGATGCCCCGGATTTTGTCCGGCCTGCCACTGCGCCTGATTGGTGTCCAGCACCACGCGCTCGGTATCGTCACTTTGCATCTGCCGCAGCTTGACGAGGATCGTACAGCCCTCGCGCGAGAACGGCTTGTGGCTCGACCCCGGCGGGTTGCGGACGTAGGTGCCTGCGGGAAATTCGCCGGTCTCGTCGCAGAAGGTGCCGCTGAGCACGAAGAACTCCTCACCGCCGCCGTGGGTGTGCTCGGAAAAGCTGCTGTCGCCGGCATAGCGCACGATGCTGGTGGCGCGCGCGACCTCGCCACCATCACGCTCCAGCAGGCGGCGCTCTACTCCGTCTTCCGGCGAGGCGAGCCAATCAAGCTCGTTGCTGTCCACCACTGCGCGCGCGGTCAAATCCGCGTTGACCGGCTCTGGTTCCATGTAGCTCATACCGCGAACCTCATGCATCAGGGTTTGATGATCGGTGCGCATTCTAACGCGTGAAAGCGCGCCTGTGGCAAGGCGCTCTCAGTTTTCCAAGATTTCCTTAATACGCCAGAGCCGGCCCCCGCGAGCAGGTTACTCCGCGGCCGATTGCGCGGGCTTGCGGGAGCGACCACCGAGCAACGCGCGCGCCACGAGCACCGCGGCGACCGCGCCAACGAACTCCGCGCCGATGAAGGCCGGGATGTCCTGCGGACGGATGCCGGTGAAGGTGTCGGAAAAGCCGCGTGCGAGCGTCACCGCCGGATTGGCGAACGAGGTCGATGCGGTGAACCAGTAGGCTGCGGTGATATAAAGCCCAACAACCATGGCGACGGCCTCGGGGCGGGTGCGGATCGTGATCAGGATCGCGCCGACAAGTCCGAAGGTCGCGACAATCTCGGCGAACCACTGCGATGGTCCGGTGCGAACGTTGGTCGCGAACTGGATAACGGCTTCATCGAACATCAGATGCGCCGCCATCACGCCGGTCAGTGCGCCGAGCACCTGGGCGGCAAGATAAGCGGCTGCGCCGCGCGCATCCAGTTCGCCGCGCATCGCGAAGGCAGCCGTCACCGCCGGGTTGAAATGCGCGCCCGAAATCGGCCCGAGCATGGTGATCAGCACCACGAGGATCGCGCCGGTGGGCAACGCGTTGCATAACAGTGCAAGTGCAACATTCCCGTCCGCAAGCCGCTCCGCCATGATGCCGGAGCCGACAACCGTGGCGAGCAGGAACGCGGTGCCGAGAAATTCGGCGCCCAGACGTTGCCGGAATGTGGAGTTCATGGGGCCTCAGGCGGTTTCGCTGGCAGCGGACTGGCTGCGTCCGATGTCATCAAGACGCTTTTGCAGGCTCAGTTTGTCGAGCGAATCGATCGGCAGGTTGGTGAAGATGCTGATGCGCTGGTACAGCATCCGATGGGTGTCGGCGAAAGCGAGGCGACGCTCGGCCTCGGTGCCGGTAGCCTCGGAAGGGTCTGGCACCCCCCAATGCGCGGTCATCGGCTGGCCGGGCCAGACCGGGCAGACTTCATTCGCGGCGTTGTCGCAGACCGTAAACACGAAATCGAGGGCTGGCGCTTCCGCGCCGGCGAATTCGTCCCAGGATTTCGAACGCAGGTCACTGATGTCGTAATTCAGCTCTCGCAACAGATCGAGCGCGAAGGGGTGAACCTCGCCGCGCGGCGCGCTGCCCGCGCTGTAGCCACGAAACCTGCCGCGGCCCAATCGATTGAGCGCGCATTCAGCGATTATCGAGCGTGCGGAATTGTGCGTGCACAGAAACAGTACATTGAACAACTTCTCACTCATCTTTCCTCTCCCGCACTAGGCTTGAGTCAGGCGTTTCACACAAGGCGATCTGAGAGAAAGCGTTCCCGCAGAGTTCTGGCCGGCCTTGGCAGCAATCCTGTGTCAAGAAGGTCAGCAGGTCGCGCACGCCGTCTATCCGAACCGCATAGATGATGTTACGGCCCTGGCGGGTCGAAACGAGCAAGCTGGCGCGGTCAAGCTCCTTCAGATGGAAAGACAGGCTGGTCGCGTTTATGCCGAGCCGCTGCGCAAGCTCGCCCGCGCGCAGCCCTGTAGGCCCCACCTCGACGAGGGTGCGGAAAATGCGTAGCCGATGTTCATTGGCAAGCGCGGCAAGCGCTTGAACAGCCGTGGTGTCATTCATGGGGTCAATCATAGTTGAATTATTGAACTATTGAAACAAAAAGTTAGCTACGACCCGACTCGCTGTCACAACCGGATGCGAGCCGGTTATTTCTGCTCGATCGTGCCCGTGCTCTGCGGCGATCCGGTGGCGGCCGCCTTCAGCGCCATGCGATCTTGCCAGCCGCGCAGGCCCGCGAGCACGATGCTCAACACCGTGAGGCCCCAGAAGACCCATGTGATGGTGCTGCGGAAGAAAATGTCCAGATTGGTCTGCGACATCAACATGGATTGGCGGAAATTGTCTTCAAGCTGTGGCCCGAGAATGAACGCGATGAGGAAGGGCGCAGCGGGAATGTTGGTCAGATACATGACATAGCCGAGGACGCCGACGCTCATCATCACCAGCACATCGAACAGTGAATTGTTGATCGCGAAGCTGCCATAGGCGCAGAGCACGAGCACCGCGGGCATCAGTACCGATTTCGGAACTTCGGAAATGCGCCGGAACGCCCGGATGGCGATCGACCCGAAAATCAGCAGGAAAATCGAGCTGAGCATGATCCCGACAAACAGGGTGTAGATCAGCACCTGGTTGGTCTGGAACAGGATTGGTCCGGGCTGCAGGCCGTGCACCATGAACGCGCCGAGGATCACCGCGGTGATCACATCGCCGGGGATGCCGAGCGCCAGTAGCGGGATGAGCGTCGCGCCAGCCACGCCGTTGTTGCCGGCCTCAGATGCCGCGACACCCTCGATCTCGCCTTTGCCAAAATTCTTGGGATTTTTCGACGAGCGCCGCGCCTCGGAATACGCTACGAAAGCCGCCGGGGCGCCGCCGATGCCGGGGATCGCGCCCATGATGACGCCGATGCCGCTGCTCTTGATGATGGTCTTGAAGATGCGCCGGAACTCGGAGAATTTCAGTCCGGCCTTGCCAAGCGAGAGCACTTTGCCGTCGCCCAGCACCGAGCGTTGCGCGTAGATGATCACTTCCGGGATCGCGAACAGCCCGATCAGAACCGGGATGAAGTTGAGCCCGCTCATGAGTTCGGTCGTGCCGAAGATGAAGCGGTCGGTTCCGTAGACCAGATCAAGGCCGACCGTTGCCAGCAGCAGGCCCAGTCCCGCCGATATCAGTCCCTTGAGCAGAGAATCGCCTGAAACGCCCGCGATCACGGTGAGCGAGAACAACATCAGGGTGAAATATTCCGGTGGCCCGAAGTTGAGCGCGAAGGCCGCCAGCCAGCTTGCGAACACGATTAGCGACAGGTTCGAGACGAAATCGGCAATGGCTGAGGAATACAGCGCGGTTTGCAGCGCCTTGCCTGCCTCGCCTTTTTGCGACATCGGATAGCCGTCGAGCACGGTGCAGCTCGATGCCGGGGTTCCAGGCGCCTTGATCAGGATCGCGGGAATCGAGCCGCCGAAGATGCCGCCCTTGTAGACGCCGAGCAGCAGCAGGATGCCGACGATCGGATCGAGCGCGAAGGTGAACGGCAGCGCAAGCGCCACGGCCATCGTCGCGCTCATTCCCGGAACCGCGCCCACAACCACGCCAATCGCCACCCCGCCCGCGAGCGCGAGAACGTTGGTCACATTCGCCAGCAGGCCGACGGCCTGGATGAGGGCATCCATTGTGCTCATGGAAACACCAGCCATTCGCCGCCCGGGATCGGGACGCGCGCCACCTCATAGAAAAACAGGTATATCAGCAACGGCAACGCCGGCGTGGCGATCGACAGAGCGATGATCTTAGGGCGTGCTGTGGTCAGCCCGACAGCCAGCATCGTGACCATCGAAGCCGGGACCAGACCAATTTTCAGGATCAGCCAATAGTAGACAAACATCAGCACGATGACGGCGATCGCGCGCGCCCTGCCGTTCCATCCAGCCGACTCGTCGTCGCCGATGGCTTCGCTTGAACGGTGGGCAACAAGCTGGCCGCGCTGCCATGCGATCAACCCGCGCAGCAGCAGAAGCACTGAGACGCCGAGCATGAACAGCGCGATGATGTTGGGCCAGAAGTCCGGCGACATCACCGGCGAGCGCACGCTCGACGGCACGCGCACGCCCACCGGGATCACGACCAGATAGAGCAGGGCCGACAGCATGGCCAGCCCTGCACCAAGCCAGAGATCGCGATGGGTCATCGTGGCGCTCCAGCTTTGTTCAAGCGCGGTCGCTGCGCGAGGGCTACTCGACTTCCATGCCGAGTTTCACGACCAGTTCGCGGAACACGTCGTACTGATTGTTGATGAAGTCGATCGATTCCTCAACGCTGTAGTCCACCGGAACCGAGCCGAGCGAACGCGCCTTTTCGAGGAATTCCTCATCCTGGCCGACCTGCTTGAGCCACTCGCCCCACTTGGTTTTTACCTCTTCCGGCAGACCTTCCGGGCCAGCGATGCCGCTCCAGCCGACGAGCGCGTTCAACTCGGGATGGCCCAAGTCGTTGGCGGTCGGTGCGTCGATACCCTGAACCGGCTGTTCAGTCGTGACCATCAGCGGGCGCAGCACGCCGTTCTGAATGTGACCGGCCAGCGCGGAGGAGTTGGTGCAGATGAAATCGGCGTTGCCAGTGATCACGGCCGTCGCCGCCGCGCCGCCGCCACGGAACGGCAGATGGGTGAGCGCTTCGGCCGCGTTTTCAACGCCGAACGCGTCAACGACCAGCGCCCCAGCCAGATGCAACAGCGAGCCGACGCCTGACGAACTATAGGTGACCGTGCCGCGATTAGCCTCGATCTTGGCGATCAGGTCGTCCATGGTCTGCACGTCAGAGTTGACCGAAACTGCGCACACGACCGGGTTGATCTCGAACACGCCGATATAGTCGAAATCGTCGATCGCGTAAGGAAGATTGGCCTTCATGGCCGGGTTCACGGTGTGCGAACCAACGCGCGCAACGATCATCGTATAGCCATCCGGCGTGGCGTTGGCCACGGACGCCGATCCGGTCGCGCCGCCTGCGCCCGTGCGGTTCACCGGCAGCACCGGCTCTGGCACGTATTTCGGCGTGACGGCGGTCAGGTTGCGCCCGGCGATGTCGGTCGCGCCGCCCGCGCCATATGCGATGACCAGGGTGATCGGACGCTCGGGATATTCCGCATGAGCCGCGACGGCCGAGCACGCGAGCGCAAAGGCGGCCGCCAGTAGTTTTGCAAATATTTTCATTCTTAGGCTCTCTTCTCCTCGGGGTTTCTCGTAGGCTTCTATGGCAGGGACCGCGGACGCGACCCCTGAGCGGCGCGATGAGATACACCGCCGAGGCCTGCGCCGGAGCCACGACGGTCTGTCACGCACGGTCTCACCCAAGCGTTGGGATAGTGTATTCCGAGCCGGCGCGCATTCCCTTTGGCCATCTCGTTGTAACCGTTTTCAGACGCGTATAGAAGCGAATTCCCTCTGGCCCGTGAATGTGATGGTCCCCGAACAGCGACTGTTTCCAGCCGCCAAAGCTGTGAAACGCCATTGGCACTGGGATGGGAACATTCACGCCGACCATGCCGACCTCGATGTCCTGGGTAAACTGGCGCGCCGCGTCGCCATCGCGGGTGAAGATCGCCACGCCGTTGCCATATGGGTGCTTGTGCACCAGATCCACCGCCTGATCATAATCCTGGGCGCGCGCCACAGATAGTACGGGGCCGAAAATTTCGTCCCGCCAGATCGACATTTCCGGCGTCACACGGTCAAAGAGCGAGCCGCCAACAAAAAAGCCGTTCTCATAGCCCTGACGCTGCATGTTGAAGTCGCGACCGTCCACGACCAGTTCCGCGCCCTCCGCAACGCCCTTGTCGAGGTAACCGCGCACCCGCGCCAGCGCCTCGGCCGTGACCAGCGGCCCCATTTCCACGCCGCGATCAACCGCAGGGCCGATCTTCAGCTCGCGCACGCGCGGGGCCAGCCGATCGACGAGCGCATCCGCGACCTTGTCCGTCACCGGTACCGCCACTGACACCGCCATGCAGCGCTCGCCCGCCGAGCCATAGGCCGCGCCCATCAGCGCATCGACGGCCATGTCCAGATCAGCGTCGGGCATGATGACCATGTGGTTCTTTGCGCCGCCCAGCGCCTGTACGCGCTTGCCGTTCGCCGTGCCGGTCGAATAGATGTACTTGGCGATCGGGGTGGAGCCGACGAAGCTGACCGCCTGCACGTCTGGATGGGTCAGGAGAGCATCGACCGCTTCCTTGTCGCCTTGAACCACATTGAACACGCCTTCAGGCGCGCCCGCCTCTGCCAGCAGATCGGCGATCATGAGCGAAGCGGACGGGTCGCGCTCTGATGGCTTGAGCACGAAGGTATTGCCGCATGCGAGCGCGACGGGAAACATCCACATCGGCACCATGACCGGGAAGTTGAACGGTGTGATGCCTGCAACGACGCCCAGCGGCTGACGAATGGCATGACTGTCGACGCCGGTGCCGACATCCTCGCTGAACTCGCCCTTGAGCAGTTGCGGCGCGCCGGAGGCAAACTCCGCGACCTCAAGCCCACGCTGAACCTCGCCCAGCGCATCATCATGGGTTTTGCCATGTTCCTCCGAAATCGCTTCGGCAAGCTTGTCGGCGTTGGCGCGCACCAGCTCCTTGAAGCGGTCGATCATCCGCGCCCGGCGCAGCGCAGGCGTGCGCGACCAGGCCGGGAATGCCTGTTTGGCGGCGGCGACGGCGCGTGCCACATCATCGGCGCTGCCAAGCCGGACCTGCCGGACAACCTCGCCGATGGCAGGGTTGAACACATCAGCGGTGCGTTCGCCCGCGCCGTCCACGCGCTGCCCGCCGATAAAGTGTTGGATATGGTCCGTCATGACGCCGCCCTTTGTTTTTGTGGCGTTTATTAGCCTACATCACTTCGTCTGTGCGATCGCCGGTCTCGCCGTAGCGGTGAAGCGCCGGCGGTTTCAGCCCTTCATAGAGCCGGTCGATGTTCGCGTTAACCTGATCGCCATGCTGCGCGAAGAGCGAGTTCCCCGCAAGATCGCTGTCCACGATGAACGGGCCGAAATTCTCGACCTCGAACAGCCACATCGCCTGTGCAATGCCGAGTTCGTCCATCCAGAACGCGTCGCGCACGCCCTTGATCCCGCGCCCGAGCAGCGCGCCGGTGCCGTAGCCGACCGTGGTCAGGTAGACCGCGCCCATCGGCGCAAGGATGTCCTTGTAGTCCTTCGACGGCATCCCGCCCTTGCCGATGATGATCTTGGTGCCGGTCAGCTCCAGCCACTCGCGCATCCACTTGGAAAAGCGGAAGCTGGCGGTCGCGGTCACGCCGCCAATGCGGTAGCCGTCCCCTTCCTTTGCCGCCGCGGGCGAGCAATGGAAGTTGGCGTTGCTCAGGCCGGTCAGGTCGACGGGCAGCGGCTTGCCGTCGCCAATGACCTTCTGATAAACGCCCTCGCGCGCGGTATAGACGACCCCGTTCATATAGACGATAGAGCCGAGTTCCAGCGCGGCGATGTCTTCCGGGCTTGCCGGCAGGTTCAGGCTGACTTGCTTGAGGCCGGTTCCTGGCTGTCCCATTCGAT
>CAZNGB010000002.1:0-45305 GCA_964572465.1 uncultured Hyphomicrobiaceae bacterium | reverse complement strand
CATAGGCCGTGGCGGCTTCGACAGGATCGCCGGCGTCGCGCAGATCGACAAAGTTGACGCCCTTGACGACGCGCCCATCCTTCACGTCGAGGCAGGGGATCACGCGGACCTTAAGCATGGTCGCGACCTTTCTGCCTGGCGGCGGCCATGCGCGTCAGTGCGGCGCGCGGTTCGAGCCGGCCATCATAAAGCGCGCGGCCCGCGATCGCCCCGGCGAGGCGCGCGTTTTCCGGGCGCAGCAATGCTTCGATATCGGCCATGCCGGCCAGCCCGCCCGATGCTATCACGGGGATGTCCACGGCTTCGGCCAGTTCACGCGTGGCGTCAAGGTTCAGCCCTTCGAGCATACCGTCGCGCGCGATGTCGGTGTGGATGATTGCGGCCACGCCGGTATCTGCGAAACGCCTTGCGAGATCGACCGCGCCCAGTTCGCTCGTTTCGGCCCAGCCTTCGACAGCCACCATGCCGTCGCGGGCATCAATGCCAACCGCGATCTGTTCGGGGAAACGCCGGCAAGCCTCGCCCACCAGTTCGGGATCACGCACCGCCGAGGTGCCCAGGATCACGCGCCACACGCCGCGGCTCAACCATGCCTCGATCCCGTCCATGTCGCGTATGCCGCCGCCAAGCTGGATCGGCAGGCCAACGCTCGCGAGGATGCTTTCGACCGCGCTGGCGTTCACGGGCTTGCCTGAAAATGCGCCGTTCAGATCCACGATATGCAGATACTCGAACCCGTCATCGGAAAAGGCGCGGGCCTGCGCGGCTGGGTCGTCGCTGTAAATCGTGGCCTCGTTCAACTCGCCGCGCCGAAGGCGCACGCATTGGCCGTCTTTCAGATCGATAGCGGGAAAAAGGATCATGGCGCCTCATGGTCATGCCAACCAGCCGGCGGTCACGCGCAACGTGTTTCGAGGGTCACGGCGGATCGCGATGCGCGCCAGGTCTTGCGCCGTCCATCGGCCGCTGATCAGGCAGCGTCGTACTCAACTCGTTACCTACCCCACGCGATCATGAAAATAAAGCCGATTTGCAGCTCAAGGCGACCAGTGGAGAAAGTTGGCGATGAGTTTCAGCCCCAGTCTCTGGCTCTTTTCCGGATGAAACTGGGTGCCCGCGAGATTGTCCTGCGCAACCGCAGCGACAACCGATCCGCCATAATCCGTGGTGGCGACGACCACTTCGGCAGTTTTCGGCTTCATCGCATAAGAGTGCACGAAATAGGCGTGCCAGCCGTCCGGCCCAGTCGGGACGCCGTGAAACAGCGGATGCGCGCGCGGCGTCTCCAGCGTGTTCCACCCCATATGCGGGATCTTGAGGGTCGGGTCGTTCGGCGTAATGCGCTCAACGGCGCCCGCGATCCAGCCCAGGCCCGGCCAGTCGCCGTGCTCCAGCCCCCGTTCGGCCATGAGTTGCATTCCGACGCAGATTCCGAGGAAAGGCCTGGCGCGATGGCAAGCGGTCTCCTCCAGAGCCTCCAGCATCCCCTCAATCCTCTCCAGCCCGGCGCGGCAATCGGCGAACGCGCCCACGCCCGGCAATACAACGCGCTCGGCGCGGAGCACCTCTTGCGGATCACTTGAGATGCGCACCGGGTCACGTGCGCCGCTCTCGCGCGCTGCGCGCTCAAACGCTTTTGCGGCGGAGTGCAGGTTGCCGGAGCCGTAGTCGATGATGAGCGTCATGCCGTCGCGGCGGTCTCGCCGGAGCCTGGTTGCGGATGCCGTGTCGCGACAAGCTCCCGCCCGCGCGAGTCCAACCACTGACTAAAGAACTTGCGCTCGGCTTCTTGCCGGCTCGATGCTGACACAATACCGGCCAGCTTGTAGCCGGAGCGCGCAAGCGACAGCCGGCGCAGGTTGTGCGCTTCAAACCCGACGATGACCGACAGCGCCAGGCTCAGGAACCCGAGCGCCTGCTGATTCAGGCCAAGCGCCGCGCCAAATGCGTTCAGCGCAACGACGAGCGCAATGAAGCCCAGCGAGGCGAGCCAGAGCCGGTGCACCAGTAGCCAGGGCAGGGCGAACAGTGCGGCCAGCAGCGAAAACCGCTCGGGCACGAACACGAAGCGCTCGCTGTAAGCGCCAAGATCGCCGACGCTTTTCGCGTCAACTTCATCGGGTGCATGGACCGTATAGACTGCCACTGTCATTCCCCAGTGTATTTTTCGAAAGTGCGGTTTGCCCCGGCGTCATGTGCTGCCCGCGCGCCCCAGCTCATGCGCCAGCCGGTCGAGGATGCCATTTACCAGGCCCGCCTCTTCGCCAGCGAAGAACGCATGTGTGATGTCGACATATTCGTTGATCGCTACTTTAAAAGGAACGTCCTGGCGCGCAATCAATTCATAAGCGCCCGCGCGCAGGATCGCCAGCAACGTGCTGTCCAGACGACTCAGCCGCCAGCCCTCGGGCAGATGCCCGCCTATCAGGCCGTCCACCTCATCTTGCTGGCGGACCACGCCGCGCAGGAGATCGGCGAAGAACACTTCGTCTGGCTCCGCGGGCACCTCGCCCTCGGCGCGCTCGTCCAGCCCATCGCGCTGCCCGAAGCGGTATTTCGTGAATTCGGCGATCACCTCATCGAGGGCGATGCGCGTGGCGTCCATCTGATACAGCGCCTGCACAGCGGCAAGGCGCGCTGCGCTGCGCGCGAGAGAGCGTTTCCGAAACGGTTTCGCGGGTTCGGACATCTTTTGCTTCGCTGCAGAAACGCTTATTGGGTCAAATGCAAACGCCGAGACAGCGCTATCAGGTCCATGCAAGCCGCTGCCGCGCCCGCGCCCTTATTGCGCTGGTCTGCTTTCGCCCGCTCCATCGCCTGGGCGTGGTTCTCCACCGTCAAGATGCCGTTCCCGATTGGGATGGCATGTTGCACGGCCAGGTCCATCAGCGCGCGGGCGCTGTCACCTGCCACGATATCATAATGCGAGGTTTCGCCGCGTATCACGCAGCCGAGCGCCACACAGCCGTCATAGCCACCAGCATGGGCGCGCATCGGCAGCAAGCCTGCGCGATGGGCCATCGCAACCGCCTGAGGCACTTCCAACACACCGGGAACCGAGATGCGCTCGCAAGTGCCACCCCGGCGGGTAATTTCGGCCGACGCGCCGTTATAGAGCTCATCTGCAATATCTTCGTAGAATCGTGCTTCCACAATCAAGACTGCGGATGCGTGCAGGACTGCGGATGCTTGGCGCCCGTCTTCGGTCGATTCTGCGCTCATGGATATGATCTTTCCGGCCGTCCGGTTTGCTGGCGGTCAGGCGCCATGCGTTTCAGCCGCGCGCCCCGGTCAGGCCCTGTGCCTGCGCCTCCAACAGACGCGCTACATACCGCGCCATTAGGTCGATTTCCAGATTTAACCTGTCGCCGGCCTGTTTTTCGCCCCAAGTGGTGACCGCCAGGCTGTGAGGGATCAGATTGATACTGAACCGGTTGCCTTCTACCTCGTTCACCGTCAGCGAGGTTCCGTCGAGGGCCACGGAGCCTTTCGGCGCGATGAATGGCGCGACCTCACGCGGCGTCTCTATCTCGAAGCGCGTGGAAGCGCCATCGGGCGTCGCGGCAACGATCTCGGCGAGCGCGTCGATATGGCCCGTGACCAAATGCCCGCCCAGCTCGTCGCTCATTCGCAAAGATCGCTCCAGGTTGATGCGGCGGCCGCGCTTCCATTCGCCCAGCGTGGTGCGCGACAGCGTTTCGGCGGATGCATCAATCGCGAAGACTGACCCGCCATCACGCCGCACGACATCAGTCACTGTCAGGCAGCAGCCATCGCACGCTATCGACGCACCGATATTAATAGTATCGGGCGCGAAGGCGCAGGCGATGCTGAAGCGGCCTCCCTCGCGTGCCTCAAGCGTGCCGACGTCAGTGATGATCCCGGTGAACATGGTCGATGCGCTGTTTGTTGCGGTAAAGGGTGAGTTGGTCTGGCCCGAGACGATGCGCCTCGTGGATAACGAGCTGCGGCAGGTTGGGGATCAGGTCCACACCATCCGGGGGAAACGGCGGCAGGCCATTCGGCCCTGCAGGCCGCGCGCCGCGCAGCAGCGCCAGCTCATCGACGTAGCCTGCATCAAGAAACGCCCGCGCGACCGCCGGCCCGCCTTCGATTATCAACCGCGTGATGCCGCGCTCGCTCAGTACCTGGAGTACGCTGCCTGGCGCGAGCCGTCCGTCCGGGGTGAGCGCGCAGGACAAGCACTCGACACCGATCGAGCGCAACTGGGCGATGTTGCTGGGCGGCGCGTCAACTCCGTGCAGCACCCAAACTGGGTGCTTTGCGGCCGTGCGCGCCAGCGCACTGTCATGGGACAGGTCGGCGTGCCGCGCCAGCACGACGCGCACTGGCGAGCGCCAGCCCAGCCCCGGTAGTCGGCAGGTCAGCGAGGGATCGTCGGCCTTTACCGTGCCGTTACCCACGAGGATCGCGTCAGCGCGGGCGCGCATCAGATGGACCCGGCCCCGCGCGACCTCGTCGGTGACGAAAACCGGCTTGCCGCCGCCGCGCGGCACCCGTCCGTCCGAGCCGACCGCGAGCTTGAGCTGAACGAAGGGCCGGTTTTCACGCATCCGCAGAATATGACCAAGCGACACCCAGTGCGCTTCGCGCGCATCGGCGGCGCGGTGCACCTCCAGCCCCTGGGCGCGCAGTGCTTCCAGGCCCTTGCCCGCAACCAGCGGATTGGGGTCCTCGACGGCGTAGATCAGCCGCTTGATGCCGGCTGCGAGGATGGCTTCGACGCAGGGCGGGCTTTTGCCATAATGGCAGCACGGCTCCATGGTCACGAACATCGTCGCGCCGCGCGCTGAAGCCCCCGCCATGCGCAGCGCCATGACCTCTGCATGCGGGCGACCACCCGACGCGGTGCCGCCGACACCAAGGATCACGCCGCTGGCCTCGTTTGTTACGACCGCGCCCACGGCGGGGTTTGGCCAGGTCTGTCCCAGAGCCGCGCGCGCATGGCGCAGAGCGACGCGCATCGGTGTGTGCCGGCGCGCCGCAAGGTCGGCGACAGGTTGGGTAAGGGCCGCGAGGGCGCTGGTGTTATCGTTCATCCGTCCGGTTGTCCGCCGAGGCAAGGCGCTTTTCCGACAGTTCGCTGAGCAGGTCTGCGAAGTCGCTGGCCTCGCGGAAATTCTTGTAGACCGAGGCATAGCGGACATAGGCCACGTCATCCAGTGTCTTCAAGCCTTCCATGACCATTTCGCCGAGCCGCTGGCTGCTAATTTCAGGCTCGCCAGAGCTTTCCATGCGCCTGACAATGCCGCTGACGAGTTGATCGATACGCTCAGGCTCCACCGCCCGTTTACGCGCGGCGATCTGGATCGAGCGTGCCAGTTTGTCGCGGTCGAAAGGCACGCGCCGCCCATTGCGCTTGATGATGGTCAGTTCGCGAAGCTGGATGCGCTCGAAGGTGGTGAAGCGGCCGCCGCACTCCCCGCAGAAGCGCCGCCGGCGGATCGCCCCGCTGTCCTCGGCGGGGCGGGAGTCTTTGACCTGCGTGTTGAGCGCTCCGCAAAAAGGGCATCTCATCGATTAAGCCCCTATCGCCGGCAAAGTGGGTATGCGGCGTCGGTTTTGGGTTGAGCGTAAAGCGTGCCAGCCAGCCCCAAGCGCGCCCCGGGGCTGATCGAATTTCGTTACGTCCCGACGGATTTCAGTATATCGGGAAGCGCCAGCATAAATCCATAGCGCGCCGCTTGACTTCTGCCTCGACGGTCTCATTCGCCTGCGCACCGTTGCGCGCAAGCCCATCCAGAACGTCGAGGATCATCTGGCCAACCGCCTGAAACTCGGGCACGCGGAAGCCGCGCGTGGTGCCCGCGGGTGAGCCCAGCCGGATGCCCGAAGTCACGGTCGGCTTTTCCGGATCGAACGGTACGCCGTTCTTGTTGCAGGTGATGTGCGCGCGCCCGAGCGCTGCTTCGGCGGCCCGTCCGGTCACGCCCTTTGGCCGCAGATCGACGAGGATGACATGCGTGTCGGTGCCGCCGGAGACGATGTCCAGTCCGCCGGTTTTGAGCGTTTCGCCCATCGCCTTGGCGTTGTCGATAACGGCCTGAGAGTAGACCTTGAATTCCGGGCGCAGCGCTTCGCCAAATGCCACGGCCTTGCCGGCGATCACGTGCATCAGCGGGCCGCCCTGCATGCCGGGAAAGACTGCGGAGTTGAATTTCTTGGCGAGATCGGGATCGTTGGTCAGGATCATGCCGCCGCGCGGGCCGCGCAGGGTCTTATGCGTCGTGGTAGTGGCGACATGCGCGTGTGGGAACGGGCTGGGGTAAAGCCCGGCCGCGACAAGCCCGGCGAAATGCGCCATGTCCACCATGAAATACGCGCCCACGCTGTCGGCGATCTCGCGGAAGCGGCTGAAGTCGATCTGACGCGGATAGGCCGAGCCGCCGGCGAGGATGATCTTCGGGCGGTGCTCCTTGGCGAGCGCCTCCACCTCATCATAATCGATCAGCGCGTCTTCTTTGCGCACGCCATAGTGGACGGCGTTGAACCACTTGCCCGACATGTTGGGCGCTGCGCCGTGCGTCAGATGTCCGCCCGCGTCGAGGCTCAGCCCCATGATCGTGTCGCCTGGCTTGATCAGCGCGAGAAACACCGCCTGGTTGGCCTGGCTGCCGGAGTTAGGCTGAACGTTTGCGTAGCCGCAGCCGAACAGGCGCGTGGCGCGCTCGATCGCAAGGTTTTCAGCGATGTCGACAAACTGGCAACCGCCGTAGTAGCGCTTGCCCGGATAGCCTTCGGCGTATTTGTTCGTCAGCACCGAGCCGACCGCTTCCAGCACGGCCTGCGAGACGATGTTCTCCGACGCGATCAGCTCGATTTCCTCGCGCTGGCGCTTCAGTTCGAGATCGGCAGCCTCGGCAATCTCCGGGTCACTTTCGGCCAACGACTTGGTGAAGAAGCTTTGCTGTTCTGGTGTGGCAAAGTTTGTGTCAGCCTCAAAACCTCTGACTGTCATGGGAGCCTCCTCGCTGGAAAGTTGGGGCTGGGCGATCCTTGCGCTGAGTTGCAGCGCGACACCTCTTTAAGCGTAATTGTCAGCTTACGGCGCGAGACGGCAGGATACAACCCGGGCGGCGCTCAGGGCTAGTTCAGTTGCGCCAGCCCGTCGCCGAAACCCGTCAGGTCGATCGGCACGCCGATGCCTTCTTCCGGCGTCTGGAAGATAATGAAGATCGCGTTTTGACCGGACTGCATCTTGCCGACTAGATTGTCATCGGCGACAACTTCGGCGACGCAACCGACCTGCCCGCATTTCAGAAAGGGCGCATGGCCAACATCCTCGCCATCAATCTTCAGCCCAAGGCCCGTGGGCAGCAGCACGCCTAGTGGTGCCACGACCCGCAGCAGTCTCTTGTCACCGCTGAACGAGCGCAAAAAGATGATGGTAAGCGATACGTTCCTGCGATCCTCGGCCTTCACACTCTGAACCAGCGCACACTTTTCGGCCCGCGCGCCGGGCGGGCGGCCGCAGCGCACCTGCCACGCGCCGACTGTGGTCTTCAACTCGCTCTCGCTGAATTGGGCAAGTGCAGGCGTGTGTGCGCCTTGGGCAAGCGCAAAACCTGCCACGATGCCAGTGAGCAGCGCGGAGAAACCAAGCCGGCGTATCAAGAGCGCTATGGAACGGTCCATCATATTTTGAAAACCTGGCTGCGGCTTTCGCGAGCCGTCGTGTTGCTTCGCTGCAAATTTTGCGGCATTGGCTACAGGGCGCAGGCCCGGCGCGCAAGTTTGCACGTTTCGCTCGCGTGAGTGCGCGGGCAATGCGGCCACATTTCGACGCAAAGCCAAGCGTGCAGAACGTGCGCTGCGCCTTGCTGTGCGTGCTTATGCCGCATGCACCCTGCTGATTGACCGGCCTGCCGATGCTCGGCAAAGCTGCGATAATATAGAAGCTTGCAGGGCGCGCGACTTTGCCGCTATCCCCGGGGGATACAAACGCGGCGGACCTGCGTTACCTTCACATACACATGTCGATCGTGCCGCAGATGGGCTGGAACGGTTACAAAGGGAGATCGCGACAGGATGAATGTCAGGCCGGCTAGAAAGGTATTGCAGCGCCTTCCGAAACTCGTGGCGCTCACCGGGATCTCGAGTTTGATTTACACGCCCGTTGCACTGGCGGCGCAACCAGAACCCTGGGGTCTCGACCTTCAGGAGGCCGCTTCGCCGATCATGGAGCAGATGATTGATTTCCACAATCTGCTGCTGGTCATCATCACAGGTATTACGCTGTTCGTCACGGGTTTGCTGATCTGGGCGATCATTCGCTACAACCGGCGCGCGAACCCGGAGCCCGCAAAATTTCACCACAACACGACGCTGGAAGTGCTTTGGACAGTCGTGCCAATCTTGATTTTGGTGATCATCGCGATCCCGTCGTTTCGCCTGCTGTACGCGCAACACAGCTATCCGCAGCCGGACCTGACGATCAAGGCGACCGGCTATCAGTGGTATTGGGAATATGAGTACCCGGATGCAGGCTTTTCCTTCGGCTCCTTCATGATTGAAGATGCCGATCTTGAGCCGGGCCAGCCGCGCCTGCTCGCCGTCGATGCTGATGTGGTGGTACCCGTTGGCAAGACTGTTCAAGTGCTGGTCACAGCCGCCGACGTGATGCACAACTGGACGGTGCCGGCTTTCGGCTCAAAAATCGACGCGATTCCCGGGCGCGTCAATCGAACTTGGTTCCAGGCAACGCAGACAGGGACGTTTTACGGACAATGCTCAGAGCTATGCGGCGCGCGTCACGCCTTCATGCCGATCGCGGTGCGCGTGGTAACGCAGGAAGAATATGATGCCTGGCTGGAGAGCGCGAAGCAGGAGTTTGCTGCGAAAGGAAGACTGGATGAGACGCTGCTTGCAACTGGCGAGCCGCTGACGCTCGGATCTGACACGCAAATTGCCGTCGTGAACGAATAACGTCGCTGCAAGAGCATCGCGAAAAAGGGGATTTTCAGGGATATGACCAGTATCGACGCCACTGGGCATCAAGAAGAGCAGATGGGCTTCGTGCGCCGCTGGCTCTTCTCGACCAACCATAAGGATATCGGGACGCTCTACCTGATCTTCGCGATCATTGCGGGCTTTATCGGTGGGGCGATGTCAGTGGGCATGCGCATGGAGCTCCAAGAGCCCGGCATGCAGATCTTCGCGAACCCGCACTCCTATAACGTGTTGGTCTCAGCCCACGGGCTGATCATGATTTTTTTCATGGTCATGCCGGCGCTAATTGGCGGCTTCGGCAACTGGTTCGTACCCATCATGATTGGCGCGCCGGATATGGCGTTCCCGCGCATGAATAACATCTCGTTCTGGCTGCTGCCCTTCTCGTTCACGCTGCTGTTGCTATCGCTGTTCGTACCTGGAGAAGCAGGCGGGCTCGGCTTCGGTGGCGGCTGGACGATGTATCCGCCTTTGTCCACGACCGGAAGCCCGGGGCCAGCAATGGACCTGATCATTCTGTCGCTGCATATCGCCGGCGTCTCGTCGATCCTTGGCGCGATCAACTTTATCACCACCATCTTCAATATGCGCGCGCCAGGCATGACGCTTCATAAGATGCCGCTTTTCGCGTGGTCGATCCTCGTGACGGCGTTCCTGCTGCTGCTGTCGCTGCCAGTGTTGGCGGGCGCGATCACGATGCTGCTGACGGACCGCAACTTCGGCACGACCTTCTTCGATCCGGCCGGCGGGGGCGACCCGGTGTTGTACCAGCATCTGTTCTGGTTCTTCGGACACCCGGAAGTCTACATCATGATCCTGCCGGCCTTCGGGATCATCAGCCACATCATCGCGACCTTCTCGCGCAAGCCGATCTTCGGCTATCTCGGGATGGCTTATGCGATGGTGGCGATTGGTGTGATCGGCTTCATCGTGTGGGCGCACCATATGTACACCGCGGGCCTGAGCGTCGACACCCAGGCCTATTTCGTGTTCGCTACAATGGTCATCGCGGTGCCCACCGGCATCAAGGTGTTCTCATGGATCGCCACGATGTGGGGCGGCTCGATCGAGTTCCGCACGCCGATGCTCTGGGCGGTCGGGTTCATCTTCGTGTTCGTGGTCGGCGGGGTGACGGGCGTGGTGCTCGCGAACTCGGGTATCGACCGCCAGCTTCATGACACCTATTACGTCGTGGCGCATTTCCACTACGTACTGTCGATGGGAGCGATGTTCGGCATTTTCGCAGCCTGGTATTACTGGTTCCCGAAGATGTTCGGCTACACCTACTCCGAGTTCATCGGCCAGCTACACTTCTGGATGACCTTCATTGGCGTGAACCTGTTGTTCTTCCCGCAGCACTTCCTCGGCCTTCAGGGCATGCCACGTCGCTATGTCGACTATCCAGATGCCTTTGCTGGGTGGAACTATATTTCTTCGATCGGATCATACATTTCTGCTGCTGCCGCGGTCGTCTTCGTCATCGGCGTGGCCTATGCCTTCGCACGCGGGCAGCGAGCGGCGGACAATCCGTGGGGAGAAGGCGCGACGACGCTGGAATGGACGCTGTCTTCTCCGCCGCCGTTCCACCAGTTCGAGACGCTGCCGCGCATCAAGTAGCGCGGACCGACACAACGCTGGCGGGGGCCGTCCAGGCGCGGCCCCTGCGTAACATGGCACGCGATCAGGAATGACCGATCAGAGCGTAACCTTTGACATTACTTCGCGCGAGGCGCCCCAGCCGAAGGGCTTCGCGAGCCAGCCGGCACAGTCGCGGCGGCGCGTGGGCGAAACGGGTGAGCTACGCGATTATTGGGCGCTGCTGAAGCCGCGGGTCATGTCGCTGTCGATCTTCACGGCTCTGGCCGGCATGATCGCCGCGCCCGGAGCGATCCACCCGGTGCTTGGCTTCGCCGCGCTCCTTGCGATTGCGGTCGGGGCCGGTGCGGCGGGCGCGCTCAACATGTGGTACGACGCTGACATTGACGCGATCATGCAGCGCACGGCCAAACGCCCGCTACCGCGCGGCCGCGTCTCGCGCGATGAGGTTCTGACGCTGGGCGTGGTGCTCGGAGCCGGTTCGGTCCTGTGCCTAAGCTTGATGGTAAACTGGGTGGCGGGCGCGCTGCTGGCTGGCACGATCCTGTTTTATCTGGTCATCTACACGATGTGGCTGAAGCGGCGCACGCCGCAAAACATCGTTATCGGCGGCGCGGCCGGGGCGTTCCCGCCGATGATCGGCTGGGCGGCGGTGACCGGCTCGGTCTCGGTTGAAAGTGTTGTGCTGTTCGCGATTATCTTCTTCTGGACGCCGCCACATTTCTGGGCATTGGCGCTGGTGCGCAGCCAGGATTACCAGCGCGCGGGCATCCCGATGCTCCCGGTCGTGGCGGGCCCGGACGCGACCCGCTGGCAAATCCTGATATACAGCATTTTGCTTGCGCCTATTGGCATCGCGCCGGCTCTGTTCGGCTTCGCTTCGATCGGTTATGCCCTCGTTGCCGGTCTGTTAGGGGCGGTGATGTTGGCGTTGGCCGTCGAAACCTGGCGCTGGCGCGAGGGCCCAGGCGCGGACCGGGCCGCGCGGCGGCTGTTCAAATTTTCGATCCTGTACCTGTTCGCCATCTTTGGTGCGTTAATGGTCGATCACCTGATTGCAGAACAATTGGCTGGATGGGCGGTTTAGAGAAAGGGCGTCATGCCGGAAACTGACGTGACCAATGCCGCGAGCGAGAGCGCTGAACAACACGACGCGCGGCTGCGCGAGGAAGACCGTATCCGCCAGCAGCGCCAGCGGAAACGCTCGGTTGCGCTGGCCTGGGCGCTGGTGGCGCTGGCGGTCCTATTCTTTATTGTGACGATCGTCCGGCTGGGGCCGATGGTGTTCAACCGGCCGCTTTAACCTCGGGGAAGAG
This sequence comes from uncultured Hyphomicrobiaceae bacterium, assembly GCA_964572465.1. GTDB lineage: Bacteria > Pseudomonadota > Alphaproteobacteria > Rhizobiales > Rhodomicrobiaceae > Dichotomicrobium. The sequence continues at coordinate 33,423 of CAZNGB010000002.1, read as the reverse complement.
GCTCGTAAACGATGAGTAACGACGCTGAAGGTGGCAAGGCGCGCGATCCGCTGTCTCAGGATGGGCGCGTGCTGCGACGGACGGTGTTTCCGCTCGTGTTGCTTGTCGCCGGCATGACCGGCCTGTCCTTCGCGGCCGTGCCGCTTTACGACCTGTTCTGCCGCGTCACCGGCTATGGCGGCACCACGCAGGTTGCCGAGGCTGGCTCGACCGAGATCCTCGATCGCACGATCACAATCCGCTTCGACGCCAACATTTCTCCGAAACTCGACTGGAACTTCAAGCCCGCGCAGACCTCGATGCAGGTGCGGCTTGGCGAGTCCGCACTGGCCGTGTACGAGGCCCACAATCCAACCGAAAAGCCGTTGGCCGGCACGGCGACTTATAACGTCTCGCCCGCGATTGCTGGTTATTATTTCAGCAAGGTGCAGTGCTTCTGTTTCACGGAGCAGGTGCTGGAGCCAGGCCGGCGCATGGACATGCCGGTGAGCTTCTTCGTCAATCCCGCAATCCTCGACGACCCCGAAGCCCGCGAGATCGAGGAGATTACCCTCTCCTATACGTTTTTCCCGATGAAGAGCGAGCCGCGTACCGGGGCAGCGAGCGGCCTGGAAGAATCCCGGATCGCGACGGCGGAGTAAAACGGCTATAACGGAAAAGCCAGGGGTGACAGGCGCTGCGCGTCTGAGTGAGAGAACAGGGGAAGAGACTACGTCATGGCCAAAGCGCACACCAAGCAGCACGATTATCACATCGTTGAGCCAAGCCCTTGGCCACTCGTCGGGTCACTTTCCGCATTTGTAATGGCGCTCGGCGCCGTCGCCTGGATGCGCACCGGGCAGGGCGGCCTGTTTGGCGTCGAAGGGCCATGGATTTTCTTCATCGGCCTGCTGGGCGTCTTTGCGACCATGATCGGCTGGTGGCGCGACGTCGTCCACGAATCCGTGGTGGAGCGGGCGCATACTCCGGTCGTCCAGCTTCATCTTCGTTACGGCATGATCCTGTTCATCGCCTCGGAGGTGATGTTCTTCGTTGCCTGGTTCTGGGCCTATTTCGACGCCGCGTTATTCCCCGCCGCCGAGACGATCAATGGCGAAATGGTCGGAGTGGTCGGCAGGCATGACGCGACAGGTGGTCAATGGCCGCCAGCGGCAACCGGCGATGGCCGGTTCGAGGCGGCATTCGACCCATTTGGGCTGCCGCTGGTGAACACGCTGGTGCTACTGTTATCGGGCACAACGGTCACCTGGGCGCACCATGCGCTCTTGAACAACGATAGGCGCGGGCTCATTTGGGGACTGGTACTGACAATCCTGCTCGGCATGTCGTTCACAGCCTTGCAGGCTTATGAATACAGCCACGCGGCCTTCGAATTTTCCGGCCATATTTACGGGTCAGTGTTCGTCATGGCGACCGGCTTCCATGGGGCGCATGTCGTCATCGGCACGATTTTCCTGATTGTCGTGCTGGTGCGCGCGCTGGCGGGCCAGTTTACTCCGCAAAAGCATTTCGGCTTCGAAGCAGCTGCTTGGTACTGGCATTTTGTCGATGTGGTCTGGCTGTTCCTCTTCGCCAGTATCTATGTGTGGGGCGCTGGCTCGCATTGAGCGTGCGCGCGGGCTTCCGGCCGGAGCTGCGGTCAAGCAGGTTCTCGGTAGTGGCGGCGAACTGGTCGCCGCTGCGTGGCATTTTGTCCCGTCAGCACAGAAAATCGGGGCCTGGCGGACGGGCGAGCGCGCCGTCTGACAATTTTTCTCTTGAAACTCGCGCCCGGGGCAGGCAGAACCCTGCCTCGTTCACGCAGTGTGTTCGGTCATCTACTGGTTGGGGAGGACGCCATATGGCTTACGATGACGCCCTCTTCCAATTGGGGATGGACTTGGATCCTGGTTCAAGCACCGCCCAAACGGAAGAAAAATCGCTATCTCGTTCCGCTCAGACGGAAGCGGACGAACGGAAGGACTATTTCTGCGAGCGCGACGGTGTTCGTTTCGCAGGAACGCATCTCATCATTGACCTGATGAATGCGAAGCATATCGACGATGTCGCGCATGTCGAGGAGACCTTCCGACGATGCGTGCATGAGGCGGGTGCGACCCTGCTGCATATGAACATGCATCACTTCACGCCGAACGGCGGGGTGACCGGCGTGGCGGTTCTCGCGGAATCGCATATCAGTATCCACAGCTGGCCGGAATACGGCTATGCGGCGCTGGATATTTTCATGTGCGGCGAGGCAGACCCTCATGCAGCCATTCCGGTGCTGCGCGATGCTTTTGAACCTGAGGAAGTCGTGGTGACCGAGCATCTGCGCGGCCGCCATGTCTGGGACGTTGCAAAAGCGGCCTGATAGCCAGCGTTAACGTGTGTGAGACACAATCCGGGCCGCGGCCAGACATTGGCTGCGGCCCGCTGCGCTTTGGAACGCTCGTCCGCGCGCAGCCTTAGTCCGGCTAGAGCGCGTTCAAAAAATCGAGATCAGTGAACCCGCTCTAAATTGCTGTTTTGACGCGTTTTCGAACGCAAATCCGGTTCCCACTTTTGCTGAAAACGCTCTAGATTGCCGCGATAACGCCGATCAATCCGATTTGACGCGCGATTTGTCCGAACCCCGGTTTCCGGCCCGGATCGCGCTTTTCCTGCAGGAGGTCGTCATGGCCCGTTGGATCCCCGAAACGCTGCACGAAGCTTTCCGCTTCTCCTTCAAGACCAACAACGTGCTTTATGAGAGTCAGACGGAGCATCAGCACCTTATCATCTTCGAGAATGACACTTTCGGCCGTGTGCTGATGCTCGACGGTGTGGTGCAACTGACCGAAGAAGATGAGTTCGTCTACCACGAGATGATGGCGCATCCGGCGCTCTTGGCTCAGCCAGAGCCGAAGCGGGTGCTCATCATCGGCGGCGGTGATGGCGGCGTGCTGCGCGAGGTGCTGCGCCACCCCAGCGTCGAGCGCGCCGTGCTGTGCGAGATCGACCAGAGCGTCATCGACCTGTCGCGGCGCTATCTCGACTTCATTTCAAAAGGGGCGTTTGACGATCCGCGCGCCGAAGTCGTGATTGCCGATGGCACAAAGTTCGTCGCAGAAACGGATGAGCGCTTTGACGCGATCCTCGTGGATTCCACCGACCCGATCGGCCCGGCCATCGCGCTGTTCACCCGCGATTTCTATGCTGGCTGCAAGCGCGCGCTGAACGAGGGCGGCGTGCTGGTCGCCCAGTCCGGCCTGCCGTTCCTGCAGGGCGATGAACTGCGCGACGTCCAGAAAAGCTTCCGGGCCTTGTTCGCGGACGCAGCGGCCTACCTGATCACCACGCCCACCTATATCGGCGGACCGATGTCGCTGTCCTGGGGCTGCGACGATCCCGCCCGGCGCACGCCGGAACCTGAGACGCTGAAGGCGCGTTTCGCCAACCTGACGGGCGAGATGAAATACTATACGCCCGAGGTACACCTCGCCGCCTTCGCGCTGCCAGGCTACGTGGCGCGGTACGCCCACAGCTGAGGGTGCGCCGCACCGCATAACCGGCAGCGCCTATCCCCCAGCATCAACCGCGAAGCGTCGCCCATGCCCTCAATGCTGCCGACCGCCTCAGAGCAAGATCTGCGCACCACTTCCGGCATCGGGTTCATGATCGCTGGCGTGTTTCTGGTGCCCATGCTGGACGCATTCTCCAAGTATCTTGCGGACTGGCTAGCTCCTGGGCAGATCGCGCTGTTCCGCTTCGCCATTCAGAGCGCGATCCTGATGACGATCCTGACAGCGCGGCGCCAGTTGTTCTGGCCGGGGGCGCTGAGCGGGTGGCTGATGCTGGCAGGGGCGTTCGCGGCTGGCGCGGTGATCTGCCTGATCTGGGCGGTGAGCCTTTTGCCGCTCGCCACGGCGATCGCGATCTTTTTCATCGAGCCGTTGTTGCTCACGGTGATTGCGGCGCTTGCGCTTGGCGAGAAGATCGGCCCGCGCCGAATTGGGGCCATTGCGGTGGGGCTGATCGGCGCAATGATCGTGATCCGGCCGAATTGGGAGAGCTTCGGCCCAGCCGTGTTGTTGCCGGTCGCGGCGGCGTTCTTTTTCGCCTGCTATGTCACGACCATTCGCGGGTTGTCGGCGCGGCTGGGCGGGCTGCCGATGCAGGCATGGTCCGGCACCTGGGCCACGCTCATTATTTTGGCGGTGGTGCTGCTTGGCTCCTGGGCCGACGCGCCTGTCTTCGCCTTTCAGCCGATGCCCGCCTGGACATGGTACTACCTCGCGGCAATGGGTGCGATCGCGGCGCTGGCGCACATGATGTTCGCGATGGCGTTCCAGCGCGTGGAGGCCGGAGCACTGGCGCCGTTTCAATATCTGGAGATCGTCGGGGCGACGGCGCTGGGGTATTTCGTCTTTGGCGACTTCCCGGACGCGCTCACCTGGGCGGGTACAGGGCTGATCCTGGCGGCGGGGCTTTACGTGTTCTATCGCGAGCGCCAAGCCGCGCGAGGCGTGACGGCGTCGACGACGCGCCCGGCGCGCTAGACCACCTTGCCAGGGTTGAGGATGCCGTTCGGGTCGAGCGCGTTCTTGAGCGCGTGCATCAACGCCATCTCGGTGTCATCCTTCACGCTCGGCAGGAGGGCGCGTTTCATCCGTCCGATCCCGTGCTCCGCGCTGATCGACCCGCCCAGCTCAACGGCGAGTCCGTACACCGCCCCGGCGATGTCGTCCCATCGCGCGAGATACGCATCCTTATCCATCCCCACAGGCTGGTTGACGTTATAATGCACGTTGCCGTCGCCGAAATGCCCGAACGGGAACGGCCGCGCGCCGGGCATGATCCGCTCGACTTCCGCATTCGCCCGCTCCACGAACTCCGGCACCCGGCTGACCGGCACCGACACGTCGCATTTCACCGAGCCGCCCTCATACTTCTGCACTTCAGACAGCCGCTCGCGCAGATCCCAAAAGCCTTGCGCCTGCGCCAGCGAGGCCGCGACCGTGCCATCGGTCACGATCTCCGCCTCGAACGCGTGCTCCAGCAGGTTATGAAGCGCGGCCTCCGCCGAGCCGTCCGGCCGCGCGCCCGAGACCTCCATCAGCACGTACCACGGGTGCGGCGCATCCAGCGGGTCGCGCGCCTCGGGCATGTGCTTGGCGAGGAAATCAAGCGCGATCCGAGGGATGAATTCGAAGGCCGTCAACGCCGGGCCCGCGCGGTCTTGCGCCATCTCGAACAGCCGCGCGACATCCTCCAGCCGCTCCAGCGCGACGAACGCCGCCGTTTGCTCAGCGGGGCGTGGGAAAAGCCGCAGCACTGCCGCTGTGATGATGCCGAGCGTGCCTTCAGAGCCGATGAACAGGTCGCGCAGGTCATAGCCGGTGTTGTCCTTGCGCAGACCCCGCAGGCCGTTCCACACGCGCCCATCAGCCAGCACGACCTCCAGCCCGAGCGTCAGCGCGCGCGCATTGCCATAGGCGAGCACCTTGATGCCGCCTGCATTGGTCGCGAGGTTGCCGCCGATCTGGCAGGAGCCTTCTGCCGACAGGCTCAAGGGAAACAGCCGTCCGACTTCGGCCGCAGCGTCCTGCGCCTGCGCGAGCGTTGCCCCGGCCTCGATCGTCAGCGTGTTGTTCGCCGGGTCGATTGCGCGCACGCGGTTCATCCGCGACAGGTTCAGCACGATCTCATCACCCAGGGCAAATGGGATTTGCCCACCAACCAGCCCGGTGTTGCCGCCCTGTGGCACGACCGCGATGCCGGCTTCATTGGCAATACCGAGAATCGCTGCGACCTCGTCGGTGCTGCCCGGCTTCAGCAGCAGCGGGGTTTGCCCATGATAAAGCCCGCGCCACTCCTCCATGTAGGGCGCGAGTTCGTTCTGCGCGGTGATCGCATGGCGCGGCCCGACCACACTGGTCAGGCGGGCGAGAACATCGGGTGTCGGCGGCGTCTCGCCGCGTCGATGCAGCATTGGATTTTTCCAGATGGTTTGATGGCGTATCGCCGAGTCTAGCGCAAAGCGATGCCAGACCCAAATGCGCCTCAATGACCGCCATTTGGTTTCGGCGCAGCGGCGCGCGCGAGCCGGTCGTTGATGGCCTCGCCCAGCCCTTCGTCGGGGATGGGCATGACCGCAATCGTATCGGCGCGGCAGCTGTCCAGTGCGCGCAGATATCCAAACAGATTGGCCGCGGCTTCGTTCAGGTCGCCGCTCTCGCTTAAGTTCAGGGTCGTGCCAGGTGGCGCGTCCGGGCCAAAGCCGAGCAGCACTTCGCCAGGCCGCGCCTGCTCAGCGTTGAGGCGCACCTGCGCGCGCGGCGCGTAATGGCTGGTCAGCATACCCGGCGAAGAGGGCGCATCCGGTTTGTCCTGCGGGCGGTGTAACAGACCGCCAAGCACATCCTCGATCTCCTCGCGCGGGATGCCGCCGGGGCGCAGCAGCATTGGGGTATCCCCGGCCAGCCCCACGACCGTCGATTCCACCCCGCCGGGACAGCGCCCGCCATTAATGATCAAGCCCTTCGCGTCGCGGAAGTCGCCCGCGACATGCTCCGCCGTTGTCGGGCTGATGCGCCCGGAGCGATTGGCGCTCGGCGCGGCGACAGGCACGCGGGCGAAGGCGATCAGCTTCTGCGCGATCGGATGGGACGGCACACGCAAGCCCACGGTGTCCAGTCCGGCGGTGATCAGGGCGTTGATCGGCGCGCCTTCGGCCATCGGCACCACCAGCGTCAGCGCCCCCGGCCAGAACGCCTCGGCCAGCCGCTGAGCGCGTTCATCCATCACACCAAGCCGCTGCGCATGCTCGCGATCCGCCACATGCACGATTAGCGGATTGAAACGCGGCCGCCCCTTGGCTTCAAACAGCCGTGCGATCGCGCGCCCGTCGCTGGCGTTGGCGCCCAGGCCATAGACTGTTTCGGTAGGGAAAGCGACAAGGCTACCATCGCGCAGGAAACTGGCGGCGCGGGCAATATTCTCATCGCTCGGCGACAAAACTTGCAAAATCGGCCTCTGATCGAAAAGGTGTTTTTGCGTATCGGTTGACGATAATCACAGTGGTAAAGTCCCGAAGCGGTAGCAGGCTGATCTCACTGCCTCGGCCTGTCAAGCAGCAGCGAGCGATTCGGCTATCACTTGCCATCCAACAGATGCTTTAGCGCATGAACACTGAACAGTGGCTCGTCGTCGCAGTGCTCGCCGGCGTCATCGCGCTCCTGATGTGGGGGCGCTGGCGCTATGACGTCGTGGCCTTCGGCGGATTGATCGTCGCGGTCATCGTTGGCGCGGTACCGGCCGATGGCGCATTTGACGGATTTGGCCATCCCGCGACCATCATCGTCGCGCTGGTGTTGATCATCAGCCGGGGGCTGACCAATGCCGGCGTGGTGCAACTCATCACACGCTATGTCATCGATGATGGCCGTGGGCTTTCGGGACATATCGGGATCATGTCCTCGGTCGGCGCGTTGCTGTCGGCGGTGATGAACAACGTCGCGGCGCTTGCGGTGCTGATGCCGGTCGATCTGCGCGCCGCCGAACAGGCAAAGCGCGCGCCGGGACTGACCCTGATGCCGCTGGCCTTCGCAACGCTGCTCGGCGGGCTGATTACACTGATCGGGACGCCGCCCAACATCATCATCGCGAATTTCCGCCAGCAGACGACCGGCGAGCCCTTCGCGATGTTCGATTTCGCGCCGGTCGGGCTGGCGGTCGCGCTGGCCGGTGTGGCGTTCATTGCACTGGCAGGCTGGCGGCTGATGCCCGCGCGCACTGGCGAGAGCGGCGAAACGCGCCAGGAGAGCTTCGCGCTGGATGATTACATCGCCGAGGTGCGTGTGCCGGAGGAGGCCGGAATTATCGGCAAGCGCGTGCGCGAACTTGATGATGTCGCGGAGACGAATGGCGTCGCGATCCTGGGCCTGTTTCGCGGCAAGAAGCGGATGCCGGGCATGGCGCGCCGCGCGGTGATCGAGCAGGGCGATACGCTCGTGGTTGAGGGCGCGCCGGGCGACATCGACGCCTTTACCGCCGAGTTGTCGCTAAGCTATGTCAGCGAGGAAAGAGAGAAACAGCAACTGAAATCCAGCGATCTTGGCTTCCTGGAGGTGGTGGTGCCCGAAGGAGCATCAGTCGTCGGCCGCTCAGCCTATGGCCTGCGGCTGCTGACGCGTCAGGGCGTGGTGCTGCTCGGGGTCTCCCGCCAGGGGCAGCGTTTTGTGGAGCAGGTGCGGCGGCTGGAAATCCGCCCTGGCGACACTCTGCTTCTTTATGGGCCGGTGGAGAGGCTGCCCACTGTCGCTGATTCGCTGGGCGTGTTGCGTTTGGCGACGGGAGGCGAGGCGCGGTCCCTCAGCCAGGGGCGGGCTGGGCTGGCGGCGGGAATTTTCATCGTGGCAATCGCGCTGGCGAGCCTGGAGTTGCTGCCGCTGCCCATTGCGCTCGGAGCGGCCTGCGTGGCTTACGTGGCTGCGGAAATCGTGCCGCTGCGCGAGCTTTACACATCCATCGAGTGGCCGGTGATCGTGCTGCTCGCCAGCCTCTTGCCGATCGGCGCGGCGCTGGAAAGCTCCGGCACCACTGCACTGCTCGCCAACCAGATCGTGAGCATGTCCGCTGGGTTGTCCGCGGCCTGGATACTTCTGGTGCTGATGGTGGTGACGATCCTGCTGTCTTCTGTGATGAACAATACCGCGACCGCGGTGATCGCCGCGCCGCTCGCGATCGACATCGCCGGGCAGCTCAGCGTCAATGCGGATGCGTTCCTGATGGGCGTGGCGGTGGCATCGTCGGCGTCTTTCCTGACGCCGATCGCGCATAAGAACAACACGCTCATCATGGGGCCGGGCGGCTACCGCTTCGGCGATTACTGGCGGCTGGGTCTGCCGCTGGAGATCATCGTTTTGGCCGTGGGGCTGCCCATGATCCTGCTGGTCTGGCCGTTATGAGCGATATGCCGGTGATCGAGTTGCGCGATGTCCGCCATGACTTTGACGGCGTGCCGGTGCTGCGCGGGCTGAACCTGCGGCTAAGCGAACGGCGCATCGCCATCATCGGCGACAATGGCTCGGGCAAGAGCACGCTGGCGCGGATGCTGAACGGGCTGCTGCTGCCGCGCGCGGGGCAGGTGCTGATCGACGGCGTGTCCACGCACAAGGACGCGAAGGCGGCGCGCACGGCAATCGGGATGGTGTTTCAGAACCCGGAGCATCAGATCGTCATGCCCACGGTCGAGGAAGACCTCGCCTTCGGCCCGCGCAACCTCAACCTGCCGCGTGAAGAGGTCGCCGCGCGTGTCGATGAGTTGTTGATGCGCTATCGCCTGGCAGACAAGCGTGCGCTATCTGCGCATCTGCTCAGCGGGGGCGAGAAAAAGCTGCTCAGCATCATGTCGGTCGTCATCATGCGCCCGCGCACGATCGTCTTTGACGAGCCAATGACCTCGCTTGACCGGCGCAATCGCGCGCACATCACCCGCGTGATGGCCGCCTTGCCGCACCAGATCATTACCATCACACATGATCTCGACCTGATCGCGGATTATGATCGCGCGATCCTTTTAACCGGTGGTCGAGTCATCGCGGACGGCCTGCCGGGCAGAGTGATCGCGCGCTACACGGAGCAGGACGAGACAGTATGATCGCGCTTTATGTCCATCGCGACAGCCCGGTTCACCGCCTGCCAGCGGGTGCCAAGCTCGCCGGGATGGCGCTAGCGGGCGCGGGCGCGTTCTTCTTGCCCGGGCTGGCATGGCAAGCGGGTGCGCTCGCGCTGGTCATGGTGCTTTACCTATTGGCGCGGTTGCCGCTGGGTGAAATCGTGAGGGCGCTTGCGCCGGTGATCGTGCTGGTCGCGGCGATCTGCGCGTTTCAGTGGTTCGTGGCCGGACCGCTCGCAGCCGCGACCATCGGCGCGCGCATTATCACGCTGGTGCTGCTCGCCGCGCTGGTGACATTGACAACGCCGTTCTCCGCGATGATTGACACATTCGCCCACGCCGCCGCGCTTGCCCGGCCGCTCGGCGTCAACCCGCACAAGGTGGGGCTGGCCGCCGCGCTGGCGGTGCGGTTTATTCCCGTACTTCTGGCCGACTACCGAGAAATTCAGACGGCGCGCCGCGCGCGCGGGGCGCGTTCGCCGGGGCTGTTCGCCGCCGGGCCGCTGCTCATCAAGACGCTGCGCATGGCCGGGACGCTGGCGGATGCGGTCGAGGCGCGCGGCTTCGAGAACAGGAGATGAGGTGATGCGGATCAACGACATCGTTTATATCGCGCTGTTTGCTGCGATCACCGCCGCGCTCGGGCTGGTGCCGCCGATCACGCTGCCAGTCATACCGGTTCCGATCACTGCGCAATTCCTCGGCGTGATGCTGGCCGGTTCTATTCTCGGGGCGTGGCGCGGCGGGCTGGCGCTTTTGCTGTTCATTGCGCTGGTCGCCGCGGGGTTGCCAGTGCTGGCTGGTGGGCGCGGCGGGCTGGGCATCCTGTTGTTCTCGCCGAGCGCGGGCTTCCTGCTTGCCTTCCCCATCGCAGCGTTCGTGATCGGCTGGCTCACCGAACGGTTCTGGGCGCGGCTTGATGTTGTGCGAGCATTCCTCATCAATGTTGTCGGCGGGATCGGCGTGGTCTATGCGATCGGCATACCGGGCGTGGCGCTGATTGGCGATCTCAGCCTCGTGCAGGCGGCGGTGGGATCGGCGATCTTCATCCCCGGGGATGTCATCAAGGCGGTGGTGGCGGCGCTTGCAGCCGTGTTCGTGCGGCGCGGCTACCCCTTGATCGAAAGCGCAAGATCATAACGGTGACGGCCACGATCTTTACCGAGCTGGAAGCGGCGGCGCGGGCCAATCCGGACAAGCCCGCGTTGGTCGGCCGAGAGAGCGCGCTCAGCTGTGGTGAATTTATCCGGCGCGTGCGCGGTGTGGCCGGTCGCTTTCAGACGTTGCCGGTCGGGCCTGTGGCGCTGGCGATTCCTGACCCGGCGGACACGCTGGTCGCATTCTTCGCAGCGGCGGCGGCGGGCCGGCCTGCCTTCATGCTCGACCCGCTGGCTCCGCCCGAGGCGGTCGCGCATGCGCTGGCGCAGGCTGAACCGGCGGCCTATCTGTGTGGGCTGCCAGACCTGTTGGAGCCTGCCGAATTGCCCGACGTCTCACCCGAAGCGGAGTTCTATTGGGGCCTGACGTCCGGCACGACGGCTGCGCCCAAGATCTTCGCGCGCACGCACAGCTCGTGGCTCGCAACCTTTGAGGCAGCCGAAGCCGCGTTCGACTTCGCGCCGGAGGATCGGGTCGCGCTGCCGGGTTCCTTGAGCCATTCGCTGTTCCTGTTCGGCGCGGTGCATGCGCTGTGCCGGGGCATGGTGGCGATCCTGTGTGGGCCGTTCCGCCCGGGGCGCGTAGCGCAAAAGTTGGCGGCGCACCGCGCCAGCGTTCTGTATGCTGTGCCGGCGATGCTGGACTCGCTGATGAAAGCGCGCGAGACCGAATGGCGCGAAAGCGTGACCCGCATTTTTTCCAGCGGCGCGAAGCTGTCGGCTGATTTGCGCGGCGCTGTCGAGGCTGCGCTGCCCCAAGTCGATCTGGTCGAGGGCTACGGGTCCTCCGAAACCAGCTACGTCAGTTATGCCAGCACGCGCGCGCCCGTGCCTCCGGGCTCGGTCGGGCGGCTGTTTCCGGGGGTGGAGGTGGACATCCGCGACGGCGACGGACGCGCCTGCGCGCCGGGCGAGAGCGGCACGGTCTGGGTGCGCAGCGCGATGACCTTCGCGCGCTATGTCGGCGGGCCTGAGGCGCGTGCGCCGGGTGGGTGGGTCACGGCGGGCGATGCGGGTCTGCTGGCCGACGGGTTCCTCTATTTGAAGGGTCGCGCTAACCGCATAATCAATGTCGCGGGCGTGAAGGTGCACCCCGAAGCCATCGAGCAGGCGCTGCTGGCGCATCAGGATGTCGCCGACGCCGCGGTTGTCGGGCTGGACGACCCGAGGCGGGGGCAGCGGCTCGCCGCGGTGGTGATGCTGCGGCGTGAGGCGGACCGCGCGTCCTTGAGCGCGCATTGCCGCGAGGCGCTGGGGCCGCGGATGACACCGCAGAGCTTTTTCCGCGCCGACTCGCTGCCGCAAACCCGCTCGGGCAAGGTGGCCGTGGATGCGCTGCGCCAGGGTCTGATGCGTGGCGATCCGGCCTATGAGGCGCTGGAATGAACAGGGCGGTCATCATCGCGGCGCGGCGCACCGCCATCGGCAACGTCGGCGGGCTGCACCGCGCGCGGTCTGTGGAATCGCTTGGCGCTGCGGCGGTTATGGCGGCGCTTGCCGACAGCGGGGTGAGCGCTGGCGATATCGGCGAGGTCATCATGGGTAACGCAGCGGGCGGCGGCGGCAACCCCGCCCGGCTGATCGCTTTAAGCGCGGGCCTGCCCGAGAGCGTTCCGGCCATGACGCTCGACCGGCAATGCGCCTCGGGCCTGGATGCGATCATCACAGGCGCGCGGCTGATCCAGACCGGTGCAGGCGAGGCGGTTATCGCTGGTGGCGTGGAGAGCGCTTCGACCGCGCCCTGGCGGGTGGAAAAGCCCGTCTCGGTCTATCGCGGGTTGCCCCGGTTCTATGCCGAAGCGCATTTCGCGCCTGGCGCGTGCGGCGATCAGCAGATGATCAAGGCGGCGGAGCGTGTCGCGCGTGAATGCGGCATCACCCGGCGGATGCAAGATGATTACGCGCTGGTGAGCCACGAGCGCGCGGCGGCGGCTGCGGCGGCGGGCGTGTTCGATGCGGAAATCGTCTCCGTGGGCGGCGACACCGAGCGCGACGAGGGGCCAAAACCCGGCCTTCGACCCGCAACACTGGCGCGTGCGGCTTCGCTTCTCCCGCAGGGCACGGTAACAGCGGGTAATAGCTGTCCGGTGAGCGACGGCGCGGCGGCGGTGGTAATCGTCTCCCCGACGCTTCACGCGCGGCTGGGGCATCCGCCCGGTCTGGCCTTCGTGGACGCGGCTGCGGGCGGCGTCGATCCGGCGCGGCTCGGACTGGGCGCGATTCCGGCTGTCGAGCGGCTGCGTGCGCGGTCAGGCGCGCACTGGGGCGGCTTGGCTGCGGCTGAGTTCAATGAAGCCTTTGCGTCTCAAGTCCTCGCCACGCTGGAAGACCTGGAGCTGCCTCTTGAGATCATGAATGCCCACGGTGGAGCGATTGCGCTCGGCCATCCTTACGGGGCGAGCGGCGCGGTTTTGGTCGTGCGATTATTCACGCGGATCGTGCGCGCGCGCGCAGAGGGTTTTGGGCTGGCGATGCTGGCGGCCGCCGGCGGCCTGGGTGTAGCGGCGATGTTCAAGGCAGTCTGACCGGGTGAGCAGATCAGAATAAGACACTGTATGAGAAGGTCAATTTCGCTGTTGATTTGCGTGCGACGGGATATTCGCTTGACGTTGGACGCCCCAACCATGCTATTTTTGTGATTGATGCCAACATCAAATGGGGCATTGCGTAGTGAATACATGCGTCGTCACGCCAGTTACAAAGCGCGCGCGCATCCGGCTCGGGACCACGGTGGCATGGTCAGCTGCGGGGGTGTCGCGCGCTGCCGCGACCCGGCGCTTCGCTCGGGCGCTATCCTCCCCACGTAATACGTCGCAGCGCGCGGCAGGGTAGCCATTTCGTTGGCGTTAACGTTTTTCCCCATCAATTTTGTGTACGCATCGGGCCGGGCGGTGCTCATCCACGCATAGGACTGGGCGCTTGAGAGCATTTAGTGAAGCGGGGTCGGGAATGGAGAATCTGGCGATCGGCTGGCGCGAATGGGCGGCCCTGCCCAAGCTGGGGCTGCCGGCGATCAAGGCGAAAATCGACACGGGCGCGCGGACCTCGGCTCTGCACGCGTTCAAGGTCGAAACCTTCGGCCCCGAAGAGAACCCGCGGGTGCGCTTCTGGGTGCATCCGGTCGAGGGGCGAGACGACATCGAAGTGAAATGCACAGCCAAGGTGCTGGACCGGCGGCAGGTCGTCAGTTCCAACGGACAGTCCGAACTGCGCTACATCATCCGCACGCCGATCCGCATGGGTGATAGGGAGTGGCCCATCGAGATCTCGCTTTGCAACCGGGAGACGATGACCCACCGCATGCTCATCGGCCGGACCGCGCTAGAGTCGATCGAGGCTGTCATCAAACCCTGGGGCGAATTCTATCAAGGTCATCTGGACTACAAGGTCTACGACAGCGTGGTCCGCCAGCCGGTCGAGCATCGCCCGCTGCGTATCGCGCTGTTGACGATGGAGCCGAGAAACTACTCCAACCAACGGTTTATCGCGGCGGCCGAAGCGCGCGAGCACGTCATCGAGCCGCTGGAAACGCTGGGCTGCTACATTAACATCAACCGGATCGCCTCGGCGGTGCATTATCGCGGCAAGGCGCTGCAAGAGTTCGACGCGGTGATCCCGCGTATCGGCTCAGGCATTACCGAATACGGCACGGCGCTGGTGCGCCAGTTCGAGTTGACCAAGGCGTTTTGCCTCAATTCCGGCCGCGCTATCAGTAACGCGCGAAACAAGCTGCTGGCGCATCAGATCATGGCGGAAAACCAGCTGCCGATGCCGATTACTGCCTTCGCGAGCTCGCCGCACAGCACCGATGACCTGATCAACATGGTCGACGGCCCGCCGCTGGTCATCAAGCTTTTGCAAAGCACCCAGGGGCGCGGCGTCGTGCTCGCCGACACGCGCAAGGCGGCCAGCTCGCTCATTGACGCGTTCCGCAACGCGGAGGCGAATTTCCTCGTCCAGCAATTTGTCGCGGACGCTGCCGGTCAGGACATTCGCTGCATCGTGTTGGATGACAAGGTGATCGCTGCTATGCGCCGCGTCTCGGGTACCGGCGATTTTCGGTCCAACCTGCATTCGGGCGGCTCGGCGATGCCGGTGAAGATCACGGGTGAGGAGCGCCGGGTCGCGGTCAAGGCGGCAAAGAAGATGGGGCTGAAATTTGCGGGCGTGGATCTGCTGCGCTCGAAGAACGGCCCGCTCATTCTGGAGGTAAATTCAAGCCCCGGGCTTCAGGGCATTGAGTCCGTGGTGGGTGAGACGATTGCGGAATCCGTGATCCAGTATATCGAGCAACACACCTTTCACTTGCGGCCCAAGATAAAGAAGAAAACTGCTGCATAAAGCACGATTTATCCGAAAACCGGTCCCCATCGCGGATCAAGTCCGGGACATGATTGTCGGATCGCGCTTCATGCCCCGCGCAGCCGGACAGGCTTGACGGGCGAGATACGCAATTGCGTGATGCGGTTGCGCTGGCGTTTGAGAATCTCAAACCGGAAGCCATGAAAGCGGAACACCTGCCCTTCGTCCGGGATGGTTTCGGCCTCGTGGATGACCAGCCCCGCGATGGTCGTCGCCTCCTCGTCCGGCAAGTCCCAGTCGCGCAGGCGGTTGAGATCGCGGATCGGCACCGTCCCGTCAACGATCAGACTGCCGTCCGGCTGTGAGCGGATGCCGCTGACGGTTACATCCAGCTCGTCCGAAATCTCGCCGACGATCTCCTCGAGAATATCCTCCAGCGTCACCAGCCCCATGACCTCGCCGTATTCGTCCACCACCAGCGCGAAATGCGCTTTCTTGCGCAGGAAAGCGTTGAGCTGATCCTTCAGGCTGGTGGTGTCGGGCACGAACCACGGCTCTGCGGCAACGGAAAGTAGGTCGATCTTGCTCATGTCGCCCTGCGCCTGCTGGACGGCGCGCAAAAGCGCCTTTGCGTGGACGATGCCGACGATATTGTCGAAATCACCCTGCCAGATCGGCAAGCGGGTGTGCGGGCTGTGCAGCACCTCCTCGACAAGCTGCTCCGGTGGCTCATCGGCGTTGATGGTTTCCATCTTGGTGCGATGCACCATGATGTCGGAAACCGTCAGGTCCGGCAGGTCGAGCACACCGCCGAGCATGTCGCGGTCGAATTTGACGACGCGGCCCGCGCGGTGATGCAGGTCGATCGCCCCGCGGATCTCCTGGCGGGGCGAGAAATGATCCTCGGCCTGATGCCGGGTGATCAGGGTCAGCATCCGCGATACGAGCACCTGTACGCCCGCCGTGACCGGCGAGAACAGCACGACGACCACGCGCAGGATCGGCGCGGTGGCCAACGCGAATCGGTCCGGATTGCCGATCGCGTAGGTTTTCGGCATCACCTCGGCGAAGATCACCACCAGCGCGGTCATTACAAGCGTGGCGTAGGCGACGCCGGCCTGGCCGAAAAGCTGGAGAAACAGGCTGGTAGCCAGCGCGGAGGCGAGAATGTTGACGAGGTTGTTGCCTAGCAGGATCGCGCCGAGAAACCGCTCGCGCGCCTCGATGAGCTGATTGACAGCCCGCGCGCGCTTTTCGCCTTCTTTTTCCAGCGTATGCATCCGCCCGCGCGATGTGGCGGTCAGGGCGGTTTCCGAGCCAGAAAAGAAGGCCGATAGAAAGAGCAGCACGATGATGGCAACGCCAGTCAGAACAAGTCCCAGCGTCATCCCCGGCACTCCTCGGCGAGCAGGCGCTTGAGGTCTTCGGTATCAATATCGCGGCTGATAAACGTATCTCCGATTTCCCGCGCGAGGATAAAGGTGAGCGTGCCGCCGGAGACCTTCTTGTCCTGCATCATATGGGTGATGAGTTCGGCCGGCTCGGGCAGGCCGCGCCCCGCCGCTCCCAGTTCGCCTATCGACACCGGCAGCCCGACCGCGCGCAGATGCGCTGTCACACGCTCACGCCGGCCCGGCGGGCACCAGCCACGCTGCTCAGATAGCTCGAAAGCGAGTCCCATGCCGATCGCTACAGCCTCGCCGTGGAGCAGGTCGCCGGAATAGCCGGCCCAGGCTTCAAGCGCGTGGCCGAAGGTATGGCCGAGGTTGAGCAGTGCACGCTTTCCGGCCTCGCGCTCGTCTTCCGCCACGATTTCCGCCTTCATGCGGCAGCTTTTCTCGATAGCGCGGGCGCGCGCCCGGGCATCGCCGCGCAGCAGGGCGAGGCCGTTTTTTTCCAGCCAAGCGAAGAATTCGGCGTCGCCCAACAGGCCGTATTTCACAATCTCGGCATATCCGGCGCGCATCTCCCGCGCTGGCAGGGTGTCGAGTGTTGCGGTGTCCGCGATGACAAGGCGGGGCTGGTGGAATGTGCCAATCAGGTTCTTGCCCTGCGGCGTGTTGATCCCGGTCTTTCCGCCAACTGAACTGTCGACCTGCGCAAGCAGCGTTGTCGGCGCTTGCACGAGCGCCACGCCCCGACGCAGGATGCTTGCCGCGAACCCGGCGAGATCGCCGATCACCCCGCCGCCCAGCGCGATCACCGCATCGCCGCGCTCGATCCCGCGCATCAGCAGCGCTTCGCACAGCGGCGCGAGTTGCGCAAAGCTCTTGCTGGCCTCACCGGCGGGCACGATGATCGGGTCGATCGCCAGCCCCGCCTCTGCCAGGCTTGTCTGAAGAGGCGCTAGATGCAGCCGCGCGACCGTCTCGTCCGTCACCACCGCGCAGCGCCGCCAGTCGCCAGCCGCTTTGATCATCTGCGCGGCGTGTCCGATTAGCCCGTGACCGATATGGATTGGATAGCTGCGCTGGTCGAGCGCAACCGTGATTGTGCGGCTTTCGCCGCCAAGCGCGCCGGGAACAGAGGTGGCGTGGGTCATCTGATTTCGGGCATGGTTGTTATCGGCCTGACGCATCATCCGCGCGGTTGTGATGATCGCGCGGCACATGCGCGTCTATCGCATCAACGATCTGCTCCACGACGATTTCGTGCGGCACGTTTCGGCTTTCGATCGTGATATCCGCACCTGCGTAGACCGGATAGCGTTCGTCAATCAGCCGCTGCATGATCTCACGCGGATCGCCGGCCCTGAGCAGTGGGCGGGTGTCGCGTCGAGAGACGCGTTCCATCAACACGTCCAGATCGGCTTTGAGCCAGATCGAAACGCCCTTCTCGGCGACCTCGGCGCGCGTTTCCGCGTTCATGTAGGCGCCGCCACCGGTGGCGAGCACGATCGGCCCATTGCTGAGCAGACGGGCGATAACCCTGCGTTCGCCGTCGCGGAAGTAGTCCTCGCCGTGGTCGGCGAAAATTTCGTTGATGGATTTGCCGGCCGCCGTCTCGATTTCCTTGTCGGCATCCACGAAGGGCAGCCCGAGCCGCTTCGCCAGCCGCCGGCCGATCGCGCTTTTGCCCGCGCCCATCAGCCCGATCAGCACGATGCTGCGGGTTCCCAGCGCGCGATGGATTTGCCGCGCGCTTCTGTCCTGAGGCGCGTTGACTGATGGATCGGTTTCGTTGGACTTCGCGGACATGGCGTATAAAAAAATGGTTCTTAGCATCGCGTCGGGTTTGACGCCGCGAACGGTTCCATAACTGCGATCGCATGGCAATTTTTTTCCGCCCTGCGCTTGACAAGCCAGTGAGAAGCAGGCCAGCCATAGGCGCGCCCGTGCCGGGCCTAACCGGGGGATCGGAATGCCGACTCTGTTCAGATTCCTGTTTGTTGTCGGGTTGATTGTCGCCCTGTTCTACGGAACCATGTATGCATTGCCGCAATATTTCCCACCTGAGCAAAAAGAAATCACCAAACCGGTTCGCAACATCGAGTTGAGGTGATCCCGTTATCCGATAGCCGCGAGGATGTGGCTCCAGCCGTGGATGCTCCCGTGATGACCGAATCGCCGCTGAAAACTGATCGTGGAGCGAGTCCCGCAGCGCATGCGCGAAGCGGAGTCATTCTGGCGCGGGCACGGGTCGATGATGCCGACCTCTCGCGCTTTCTGGACATGCTCAGCGCGGAAAAGGGCGCGGCGGCCAACACGCTGGCGGCCTATCGGAACGATCTTGCCGATCTGTGCGCATTTCTTGCGGCGCGTGGACGGGCTTTGCGGAGCGTGGATGAAAGCGGCCTGCGCGCGTATATGATTGCGCTGGGAGAGCAGGGGCTGGCCCTGTCTTCTCGCGCCCGCCGTTTGTCGGCAATCAAGCAATTCTTTGCGTTTCTGCTAGCCGAGGGCGTTCGCGGTGATGATCCATCCGCCCTCCTCGAAGGCCCACGCAGGCGCGCGCCGTTGCCAAAGACGCTCAGCATGGCGGAGGTCGATTTGCTGCTGTCCAGCGCGCAAGCCCGGAAGCTGGCTGCTACGGGCAGCGAGCGCAAGCGCGCCGCGCGGCTGCACTGTCTGCTGGAAATGCTGTATGCCACGGGGATGCGCGTTAGCGAACTGGTTTCGCTGCCCCGCCACACGATCGCAGGTGACAAACAGGTTCTGACGATCCGTGGCAAGGGCGGGCGCGAGCGTATCGTGCCGCTGAACCGCGCGGCGATCGAGGCGCTGGAGGACTATTTGCTGTCGAACGATTTGGGTGACCAGCAGTCGCCATGGCTTTTCCCCTCCTGGGGGCGCGCCGGGCACCTCACGCGTCAGCGTCTGGCGCAGGAATTGAAGGGGCTCGGGCGCGAGGCGGGTATCGATCCGGCGAAACTCTCTCCGCATGTGCTCCGCCACGCCTTCGCCAGTCATCTGCTAGAACGCGGAGCCGATCTTCGCGCGGTACAGAAACTGTTGGGCCACGCCGATATTTCAACGACCCAGATTTATACCCATGTGCTGGAGGAGCGGCTGCGCGAGATCATGCGCACGCATCATCCACTGGCGAACAGCCCGGTCCTTGCAAGCGACGGCGCGGACTGAGCGCGGCGCACCTGCCGGAGCCCAACATCAGAGCTTGAATTTGAATGCGCACCTATCTCGATTTTGAAAAACAGATCGCCGAACTGGAAAACAAGATCCAGGAGTTGAAGTCGCTCGCCGAAGAGGACGGCTCCGTCGAGTTCCAGGATGAGGTCGTCCAGCTCGAAGCAAAGGCCCGCGACGCGCTGAAGCAGACCTACGCCTCGCTCACACCGTGGCAGAAGACGCAGGTCGCGCGCCACCCCGACCGCCCGCATACGATGGATTACATCCGCACTCTGATCAGCGAATTCACGCCGCTGGCAGGTGACCGCTACTACGCTGAGGATGCCGCGATCGTCGCGGGCATGGGCTGGTTCCGCGGCCGCCCGGTAATGGTCGTGGGCAACGAGAAGGGCTTCGACACCGAATCCCGGCTGCACCACAATTTCGGCATGGCGCGGCCGGAGGGCTACCGCAAGGTGGTGCGCCTGCTGGACCTGGCGGAGAAATTCGGACTGCCGGTGCTCTCGTTCGTGGATACCGCAGGCGCGTATCCGGGTATTGGCGCGGAGGAGCGCGGACAGGCCGAGGCGATCGCGCGTTCGACCCAACGCTGCCTTGCGTTGGAGACGCCGATGCTCGCGGTCGTGATCGGTGAAGGCGGCTCTGGTGGCGCGGTGGCGATCGCGACGGCGAACAAGGTGCTGATGCTGGAACACGCGATCTACACGGTCGCCTCGCCGGAGGCTGCGGCCTCTATCCTGTGGCATGATTCGGCGCGCGCGCAGGAAGCGGCCACGAACATGAAGATCACCGCGCAGGATCTGTACGGCCTCGGCATAATTGATGAGGTAATCCCCGAGCCGGTCGGCGGCGCGCATCGCGCACGCGCGGAGACCATCGCGCTTGTCGGCGATACGCTCGACAAGGCTCTCGCCGATTATGACAACGTGTCCGGCGAGCGGCTACGCAAGGCGCGCGAAGCCAAATTCCTCGCCATCGGCCGCGATCTGTGAGCGCACCTGTGGAGCATGGCTCACAAGAGCGTGACCAAGGCTGTGATTCGCCTCACAAAATTGACACGAACAATTTATAGGCGAGAAACCATCGCGTGTTATGGCGTGGCACGGAACGCGTGCTGCGAATTGCGCAGGTCGAATGCATCGCTCATTGCCGGGGACTTGTATATGGCTGGCACATTTCATCACCGCGCGCTGACGGCGCTCGTGCTGCTGCTCGCCGCCATTGGCCTGAGCGGATGTCTGGGCGAGGCCACCGCCCCGCACCTCAAGCCGATCCCGGCCGCTGCGCAAGCCCGCATGGCAAAGCTTGGCATGACCGCGGAAGCGCCGATCCTGATGCGCATCTTCAAGCAAGAAGCCGAACTGGAGATCTGGAAGCAGAAGGACGACGGGCGCTTTCACCTCTTCAAATCCTACCCGATTTGCAACTTCTCGGGCGATCTGGGGCCGAAGCTGAAAGAGGGCGACAAACAGGCGCCTGAGGGCTTCTACACGGTCAGCCCGGGCCGGATGAACCCCAACAGCAACTTTCACCTGTCTTTCAATCTGGGCTACCCGAACTATTACGACGCAGCGCTCGGCCGCACGGGCGCGCATCTGATGGTGCATGGCGACTGTAGCTCAGCCGGCTGCTACGCGATGACGGATGCGCTAATTGAGGAAATCTATGCGATCGCGCGCGAGGCGTTTGAGGGCGGGCAGCGCGATTTTCATGTCCATGCATTCCCGTTCCGAATGACAGACGCGAACATGGCGCGCCATCAGGACAATCGCTGGTACGGCTTCTGGCAAATGCTTAAGGACGGATATGACGCCTTTGAGCAGACGCGCGTTCAGCCGAGTATCACCGTTTGCGAGAAGCGCTATCTCGTAAATGCCGAATTCCTTGGCGATGTCGCGAAGCCAGATCCGCAGAAGGCATGTCCGCCGCACCGCATTCTCGACTCCGAGACGATCCTCGCGCGGCTCGCCGGACAGGAGACGAAGGTGGCATCGCAGTCGCGCTCCGCAGCGCCAGAGCCGGCAGAGGCAACCGCGAGCATCACGCAGACGCCAAGGCCCCAAGCTGCGCCGGCCCAAGCTGCGCCCGCCCAAGCTGCGCCGCAGCGACCTGTTGTCGCGGCTTCTGCTTCCGGCGGACAGCAATCATCGCAAGCCCAATCATCTCAAGCCCAATCATCTCAGGCCGTTGCGGACGAGCCGGCGCAAGCCGAGACGGCTGCCAGTGAACCCCCTCTCGACGCTGGACCGTGGATCGTGCCGGAGGAGACGCCAGCCGGCGCAAAGGGTGACCGCGAGTCGGGATCGTCGACTTGAGCGGCCAGCGCGAGGCTAATGCAGCCTATCGCAATCGCGCCCGCTGCTCTCGCGCGATGTTCCGGCCGAATGCACGCGATGCTGGCTGAACGGTGCGTGACAATGCTATGTTAATAATTTGAAGCGCGGGCGGTTGAACGCGGTTGTTGCCCGCCGCCGCGCAACGAGAATGAAGGAGTTTCGTTTGCTTGGCCTTCAATCGCCTCCCGTTTTCCGCTTCGTCTGCGCGGTTTCCATCGGCATCGCAATCGGTCTCGCCGCGCCGTCAAGCCACGCGCGCAGTGAACAGGGCCCCGATGCGCAGTTGCGGATTTCCTCTGGCTTCTCGCTGCTCGGCAGTTACCTCGCCGGACATGTTGCGAACCGAGACAATAATCTCGAAGCGGCGGCGGAATATTACCGTCGCGCGCTCTCGCGCGACCCACAGAACGCCGACATGCTCGGCGAGGCATTCAAGGCTGAGCTGGGCGCGGGCAATATGGACGAGGCCGCGCGGATGGCGCGCAGGCTGCTTGCGGCCGGTGGCTCGGAATACGGCTTCGGGTATCTGCTGCTCGGGACGGAAGCCTTCAAGCGCGGCGAATTTGCCGAGGCGGAGCGGTTGTTCCGCACTGTGGGCGACAGTCCCATTATTCAGCTTACGGACCGTCTGTCGCTGGCGTGGACACAGTTCGCGCGCGGACGCCCGGCTCAAGCCATCGACACGCTGTCTGTGACCCAAAGCGCGGACCGCTCGCGGTATTTCCAGCATCTGCACATGGCGCTCGCCTCCGATCTCGCAGGCCGGCGCGACGATGCGCGTGCATCTTATGAAAAGGCGATGGCGGCGCACTCAACCAACCGTCGCCTCATCGAAGCCTATGCCCGCCATGCCGCCGTACACGGGGATGAAAAGCTTCTGGACGCGATTTTGGGGCCGTATCAAAACGGCGATGCGCAGGATGACGGGCTGCTTGCCCTTTATGACGAACTCAAGAGCGCCGAGGCTCCCGAGTTTCTCGTGAACAGCGCGCAGGACGGGCTTGCCGAGGTCTATTTTGGTATCGGTGCGGTGCTTTCGACTGAGCAGGCGGCCGACGTTTCGCGGTTTTACCTGCAAAAGGCGATTTACCTGCGCGAGGGATTCGACCGCGCCCATTATCTGCTTGGCGAGATCGAAACACGCGACGCGCGGCTCGAAGCTGGGCTTGAGGCCTATCGCAACGTGGGCTCGTCGTCGCCGCTTTTCCTCGATGCACGCATTCGCGCTGCCTTCATCCTCAATGCCTTGGAGCGCAGCGACGAAGGTATCGGCATGCTCGCTGCCATGACTGATGATTATCCGCAAGAGCCGCGGCTGCTGCAGGCTATCGGCAACATCCTGCGCGATCAGGAAGCCTACGCCGATGCTGTGACCTATTATGATCGTGCAATCAATATCCTGGGGGAGCCGAAGCCCGAGCACTGGCTTTATTATTACGCGCGCGGGATCTGCTACGAGCGCATGAAGGAGTGGGACAAGGCCGAGGTCGATCTGGAAAAGGCACTGGAACTGAACCCCGAACAGGCATCCGTGATGAATTATCTCGGCTATTCCTGGGTCGACCAGAACATGTATCTCGACAAGGCCATGGACCTGATCCGCGAGGCGGTGCGCCGGGAGCCGAACAACGGCTATTATGTCGACAGCCTTGGCTGGGCTTACTACAAGCTGGGCAAATATCAAGATGCGGTCGGGCATTTGGAGCGCGCGGTGGAGTTGCGCCCTGAAGACCCGATCCTGAACGACCATCTGGGCGACGCCTATTGGAAGGTCGGCCGCACGCGCGAGGCGCGGTTCCAGTGGTCCCACGCACTAAGCCTCGATCCTGAGCCTGAAGATCGCGTGGACATCGTCGACAAGCTTGCCAACGGCTTGCAAGACGACGTCAACAAGAAGGCTGAACTGGACGGCGCGGGCGCATCCAGCACTCAGTAGGGTTGCGTCGGCGGGGGCAGGGTCCATGACATCGGGCGCGATGGAAGCACTCCAGGAGTTCGCGCCCGCCAAGGTCAATCTGACGCTCGAAATCCCCGGCCGGCGCGCGGACGGCTATCACGAGATCATCAGCCTCGTCGCCTTTGCCGATGTCGGCGATATACTCACGTTTCAACCGGCCGCCGCGCGCGACCTCGAACTGGAGACGCAAGGGCCGACCGCCGCGGCGATCGAGGGCGATAACTTGATCTTGCGGGCCGCGCGGGCTTTCCTGGAGGATCAACCGGATGCGCGGGGCGGTCGATTCATCCTCGACAAACGCTTGCCGGTGGCTGCCGGGATCGGCGGTGGGTCTGCCGATGCGGCGGCGGCCGTGCGGCTGCTGGCGCGGGCGAATGCATCGCGCCCCTCCTGGCGCGCACGGTTGGGGCCCGCGCTCGCCGGGCTGGGCGCGGATATCCCGGTCTGCATCGAGGCACGCGCAGCGTGGGTGCGCGGGATTGGCGAACAGGTCGCGCGCGTCGAGGCGCTGCCCGAGGTCCCCGCGGTCCTTGTTAATCCCGGCGTTGCGTTGCCGACCGGCGCGGTGTTCGCTGCGCTTGGCGCGCTGCCTTTTGACGCGCGATATCTTGGCGCGACGCACATGCGTGCCGAGATGCCGGGCGGTTTTGCCTCGATCGCGGCGCTTCTCGACTTCCTCCGGGATCACCCGAATGATCTTGAGCCGCCCGCGCGCCGGTTGGCGCCAGTCATCGATGAGGTGTCGCACGCGATCGCGCGGTTGCCGGGTTGTCTTCTGGCGCGGCTGTCGGGCAGCGGAGCGACGTGCTACGGGCTGTTCGGCTCACGCGCGGAGGCTGATCGCGCCGCCGAGGCTCTTTCGCATTCGTATCCAGACTGGTGGATTGCGGCAACGCGGCTGGCGTGAGTGGTTCAGCGCACGCCGAGCTTTTCCTGCAGGCTGGACGAGGATGTTGTGTACTGGAACACGAGCTTCTTGTCCGGGTGCACATAGCGGTGCGCCTGCTGCGCCATCAGCGCGGCCTCGTGGAAGCCTGACAGGATCAGCTTGAGCTTGCCCGGGTAGGTGTTGATGTCCCCGATTGCGAACACGCCTGGCTGCGAGGTTTCAAACTTTTCCGTGTCGACCACGACGAGGTTGTCTTTCAGTTCCACACCCCATTCCTCGACCGGACCAAGCTTCATTGTCAGCCCGAAAAAGGGCAGGAGCCGCGTCGCCGGAAGGTCGAAGGTCGCGACCTCGCCGTTTCGCTGCCCCTTGACCGACACCGCTTCCAGCTGGCCGTCCGCGCCTTTGAGACCCGTCACCTGGCCGACATTGAACCCGATCTTCCCCTGCTCGACGAGCTGGAACATCTTGTTGACGCTGTCAGGCGCGGCGCGAAACTTGTCGCGGCGGTGGATAAGCGTCACGCTTCTTGCGATTGGCTGCAGGTTGAGCGTCCAGTCGAGCGCGGAATCGCCCCCACCGACGATAACAAGGTCCTGGTCGCGAAAATCATCCATCCTGCGCACGGAATAGAAGAGCGACTTGCCCTCGAAATCCTGAATGCCAGGCAAAGGCGGGCGCTTCGGCGTGAAGGAGCCGCCGCCTGCGGCAATGATGATGACCTTCGCCTCGATCACGGTGCCGATATCGGTGGTGACGATGAAGCCGTCATTCGTCCGGCGCAGCGTATCCGCGCGCTGGCTCAGATGAAATTCGGGTTCAAACGGCTTGGCCTGTTCCATCAGCCGGTCGGTCAACTCCTGGCCCGTCACCACTGGCAGCGCGGGAATGTCATAGATCGGCTTTTCTGGGTAAAGCTCGGTGCACTGGCCGCCCGGGCGGTCGAGAATGTCGATCAGGTGGGCCTTGATGTCGAGCAATCCCAACTCGAACACCGCGAACAGGCCAACCGGACCTGCGCCGATGATGAGAGCATCGGTCTTGACCGCGCCTGAGCCGTTGCTGCCACTGAATTCCTGATACATGCCGATGGGCCCCGTATGAGTGTGATACCGATGAAAGATACGACAAGCGCCCGGCGCGGTTCAAACCTGCTCTTCGGGGACGTGCAGCACCAGACCGTCCATCTCGTCGGTCAGCCGGATCTGGCAGCTCAGCCGGCTGCTGGCGCGCACATCGAACGCGAAGTCGAGCATATCTTCTTCCATTTCTGAAGGGCCGCCAACGTGCCCGGTCCAGTCGTCGGCCACATAGACATGGCAGGTCGCGCATGAACACGCGCCACCGCACTCTGCCACGATGCCAGATACATTGTTGGCAATCGCTGCTTCCATCGCCGTTTGCCCGCTTTTGGCCTCAACGACCTGCTTGGTTCCATCAGGCTGAACGAAAGTAATAGTCGGCATTCACTTACTGCTCTCGATTGGGGATTGAACACTCAATATCTGAGGCGAAAAGTGGTTGCGCGCAAGCCGCTTCACAATGTTCTGTGGTCGGCGCGTCACAATCAACCTGCCATCCTCTTTCTCTTAACGACGCGCATGCGGCTTGCCAACCGCGCGAAATGTCCGGGAGGCTGTGTGGGCGGCAGTACCCGCGCAGATTGATTCGGCCATCTCCAGGGCACAAGAGCGTCAAGCGTTTCTTTTTTTGGCCGCAAAAAATCTGTAGAACCACACCTATAAGGGGAAATATGCCTGATGCGACGCTGCATCATAAAAGGAAAAATGTGAACTTCGGCGGGTTTTCGAGGCGAGGCGTTTGGCTGTTGTTCATGTGCGGTGCTACTCTCGTCGCGACTCACCAAGAGGGCATGCCAGCGCGTTTAGTCTTGCTTTCTTCCCTTCATTCTTCATCAGGAACGTCCTGAACGGATCGCGGAATGGCTCAGAATCCATCGAAATCCCAAGCATCAGGCGGACGCGCGGCGAAGGCTGCTGACTTCAAGACGAGCGGAAAGTTAAGTGGTCCGCAGGCAGCCCAAAATCAGCGAAAGTCCGAAGGCATCGGCCGGGCCGACGCGCCTGGAGCGCCTCCGCCCCACGCCACGGCGCCTGCCGCCTCATCGACTGGGCGCGCTCGCACCGACAGAAAGTCTGGCTCCGGGCAGGTGCAGGACCAATCGGCTGCCGAGGCGGTGGACGCGTCCGGCAAGGCGAATTCGGGGCCGTCAGCGGAGGGCGAAAGCAGCAGGGCCGCTGCGAAGACCATCTCGATGCCGTCACAGCGCACGGCAGACGCCGCCGCGGGGCAGGGGCAGGCGCGGGATTCCGAGCACGGCGCCGGCGGGCAGGGAAACCGCGATGCGCGCCATCAGGCCCCGGCGCGCCGCAGCGCGACGGCAGCACGCGCGCCGGTCCCCGCGAATGACGACCTGCCTTCCATTGGCGGTCTGGTTTACGCGCTGCAGCAGAAACCCTCGCGCTCGCCGTTCCTTGTAGCAGGCATCGCTTCAGCAGTCTGGGCGATCCTCGGCGTTTTCGTGGGCACCTCGGTACTCACCAAATATGGCAGCGGCATCAACAGTTTCGTCGATTTTTTTGCTAGCCCGGCAATGCTCGGCGTTATCGCGGGCACGGCAGTACCGATCGCGATGTTCTGGTTCCTCGCCTATCTCATCTGGCGCGCGCAGGAATTGCGCATGATGTCCTCGGCGATGACCGAGGTCGCGGTCCGGCTGGCCGAGCCGGACAAGATGGCCGAACAGTCGGTTGCCTCGCTTGGCCAGACAGTGCGACGGCAAGTCGCCGCCATGAACGATGCGATTTCGCGAGCCCTTGGCCGCGCCGGCGAGCTTGAAGCGCTGGTGCACAATGAGGTCACCGCGCTGGAGCGGTCATACAGCGAGAACGAGCACCGTATTCGCAGCCTGATCAATGAACTCGCGAGTGAACGCGAGGCGCTGGCTAACAATAGTTCGCGGGTGAGCGAGGCGCTGCGCGGCATCGGTGGGGACGTCCGCCGGGAAATTACGGCCGCGACAGAGGAAGCCACACAGTCCCTGTCGCAAGCCACGAACACCCTGTCCGACACGATCACCGATCGCGCGCAAAAGATTACGACAGCGGTAACGGAAGCGGGCGATGCCGTGGACGCCAGGCTGGCCGAGCGCGGTGCGCAGGTGAACGAGCAACTGACAAGACACAGCGCAAAAACCGTCGACAACATTCATCAGCAAAGCCTGCAGGTCACAACCGCAATCCAGCAGGCATCGGATCGCGCGTCCGCGGCGATCTCGGCCAAGAGCAACAGTCTGGTGCACTCCGTCATGAGCATGAGTGAACGCGTCGCACAGGAAATCCCGGCCCTTCTCGACCGGCTGGGCGGAGAACAGCAGCGGTTAAACAGCATCATCTCCAATGCGACCACCAACCTGTCCGCGCTCGAAAATGCATTGTCCGAGAAGACGCAGGCGCTGGACAGTAGCCTGAATGACAAGACCAAGGTGCTCCAGGGCGTTCTGGCCGAGCATTCTCAGGCGATCGACAGCTCGCTTTCCGAGCGGACCCGCGCGCTGGAAGCCCTGCTGGGTCAGCGGACCAAGCAGTTCCAGCATACGATCAGCGCGGGCAGCCAGCAGATCGAGGAGTCGATTGTCGCGCGCGCCCAGGCGCTGGAAGAAGCGCTGGGCCGCCAGTCCGGCACGATCCAGGAGACGCTGGACCAGCATGCCCACACGATGGAGACCTCGCTGACGCGTCAGGCGGCATATATCCAGCGCTCTGTGGGCCAAAGCTCCGAAAATATCGAACGCGCGGTGAGCGAACTGGCGGAGCGCACTGGCGCCAGCTCGCAAGCCCTTGAAACGCAGGCGGAAACACTGCGGCAGATGTCCAGCGGTATGCTGAACCAGATCCATACGTTGACCAAACGCTTCGAGGAGCAGGGCGTCACGATCATGAAGTCGGCCAAGGCGCTGGAGGTGTCCAACACCAAGGTTGATCACGTGATGGAGCAGCGCCAGGCCCAGCTCGGCAAGCTGATCGAGACGATCGGCCAGCGCGCCGCCGAAATCGACAAGATGATGCACAACTACTCGAGCATGCTGGAGGAATCGCTTTCGCGTGCTGAAAACCGGGCGCGCAACGTGACCGAGATGCTGGCGCACGACTCCGCTGAGAAGAGCCAGTCCGCCGTGCGCGAGATCGAAAAGCTGCGCTCAGAGACCCAGGCGCAAACCTTCGAGGCGATCGAGGAGTTGAAATCGCGCTTTGCCTCGCTCTCCGGTCAGATCGGGGATCAATTGGATACGCTGACCTCGCGGTTCTCCGAGACCTCCGAGAGTGTCAAGGACTCCACGCGCCGCGCTACGCTCGACCTGGAGTCGACCCACTCCGAATTGAGGCGTCAGGCCAAGGCGATCCCTGAGACGACTCGTGAAAGTGCAACCGCCATGCGCAAGGCGTTGCAGGACCAACTCGCCGCGTTGGATTCGCTTTCGGATATCGCCAATAGGCATCGATATTCCGGTGCGGTGTCGCGCGGGGAGCAGCCCGCGGCCCGCGGCGGAGAGCGGGCTGTCCCATCCCGGCAGACGCGCGGCGATCTTCCCAGGAGCGACCATCGGGCCGCGCCGGCCCAGTCAGATGTTGCCCGCCAACGCGACCGTGACGACGATGCTAGGGTGAAACAGCGCGGCGTGCCCGCACCGCTGACAAAGCGTCCGGCCTGGGATGAAGAGGCGGTGCCTGCCGCGCGCCAGGGCCGCCCCGCACCGGCCGCCGATGATGATTTCGATGCACTGACGGCGGGGCTGATCGAGCGGTTGGAAGGGAAGCCGGGCAGGCAGCAAAACCAGGATGATCGTTTCGGCGAGGATGATGATCTGCCGCTACGCCAAAATCGGGAGGCGCCGGCCAACTCGCGCCAGCCGGGCAGCGCCCCAAGAGACCGGGATCAAAGTGCAAACCCTGGTGGTGAATGGTCGCTGGGCGACCTTCTCGCGCGTGCTTCTGAAGCCGAAGAAGATGATGACGCGATGGCTTTCGATTCGCGCGGGCTTGGCGGAAATGATCGTTTTGGTGAGGATGATTCCTATGGTCGGCCGCCGCAAATTGCGCCAAAGCCCGCCCCTCGGCAGGAGAAGCCCGAGCCGCAGAACGACTCAGCTGACTTCAACATGAAAGATATCGCCGACGCTGTAGATCAGCATACGGTTGTAGAAGTCTGGAAGCGCTACCATCGTGGAGATCGCAGCGTCATCAGCCGGGATGTCTACAACCAGCAGGGACAGTCTACTTTTGACCAGGTTCAGCGGCGTTACGGCTCCGACCCGGCCTTCCGGCACATCGCCGACCGTTACATGGCGGATTTCGAGAAGGTGCTGAAGGACGCTAGCCAGGCAGGGCAGGACGGCAAAGCACTGCAGAACTATCTCGTGTCCGAGACCGGCAAGATTTATCTGATGCTAGCCCATGCGAGCGGCCGGCTAGATTAAGCCGGAAGTCGGCGGACGGGAACGGTTGCCTGCCTGGTACGGAAGGCACGGCGCCGCCTGCGTCGAGCCTGCGCTGCTTTGCCCAAGAGCACCCCGCAAAACCTTGCCAGCCGTCGCGGCCTTTGACGCCTCAGCCCATGGTGCTGACATCCCCGCGCGCGGACCTGTAGCCCGTCGCTTGACCCGGGCGCGGCATGCGGGCACATCTCTTTTGAATGCATTAAGGAGGCGACATGGCGCACGATCATGAGGGCGATGACGGGGGTAGCAAGAGCGCGCTGACCCGTCTGGTGCATTCAGGGCGCGATGCCGAAGAGCAATTCGGCTTCGTCAACCCGCCCATCGTGCGCGGCTCGACGGTCCTGTTCCCCGATGTGGCCTCGCTCACCTCCCGCGATGCGCGCTACACCTATGGCCGGCATGGCTCGCCCACCGTGCGGCTGTTGGAAGAGGCGATCGCTGAGCTTGAAGGCGGCGCCTGCACGCGGCTTGCGCCGTCCGGACTGGCGGCGATTTCCGCGGCGCTGCTCGGCTTCGTCGAGGCGGGCGATCATATCCTGGTCACCGACAGCGTTTATCGCCCCACCAGGCGGTTTTGCGACCGGGTGCTGAGGCGGCTGGGCGTCGAGACGGAATATTATGATCCTGTGATCGGGGACGGCATCGCAGCGCTTATGCGCAACAACACGCGGCTTGTTTTCACTGAAAGCCCCGGCTCTCATAGCTTCGAGATGCAAGACATCCCGGCGATCGCCGCTGCGGCGCACGCGCGCTCGGCTTGGGTGCTGACCGACAATACCTGGGCGACGCCACTTTTCTTCCAACCGTTCGTGCACGGCGTGGATGTCTCGATCCAGGCGGCGACCAAATACATCGTCGGCCATTCCGACGCCATGCTGGGCGCGATCACCGCCAACGAACGCGCGGCGGACCGGGTCCAGGCGATCCATACCGATCTCGGCCTGTGTCCTGGCCCGGAGGACTGTTCCCTGGCCCTGCGGGGATTGCGCACGATGGGCGTGCGGCTGGAGCGGCACCAGCGCTCAGGGCTGGAAATTGCGCGCTGGCTTGGCGATAGGCCGGAGGTATCGCGCGTGCTGCACCCGGCGCTGCCTGAGGATCCCGGCCACGCGATCTGGCAGCGCGACTACAGCGGCGCGTCCGGGTTGTTCTCTGTGATCCTGCACCCGGCGCCTCACGAAGCGGTCGCGGCGATGCTGGATAACCTCAAATTGTTCGGACTGGGATTTTCGTGGGGCGGGTTCGAGAGCCTTGTCGTGCCCAGTGATCCAGGCCCGCATCGGACGGCGACCAAATGGAACGCAGAAGGCCCGGCGCTGCGCTTCCATATCGGGCTGGAGGATGTCGGCGACCTGAAGGCGGATCTCGCCGCCGGTTTCGAGCGGCTAAACGCGTATCGCGGTTAAGAAAATCGCACCTCCTTTCAGCTATTCAGGAGCCGGTCTGCAACCAGCGAGGGACCGGCATGAGATTTTTTGACCCCGCGAACCGAACGCGCAGCCCGCGCCATGCCCGCATCTGGGCGGCTTGGGAGATCGTTTATACTTTGGTGGATTTCGCCGCCGCGTTCCTGTTCATCATCGGCTCGGTGTTCTTCTTTTACGCCAGCCTCACTTACGCAGGCACCTGGATGTTTCTGGTCGGTTCGATCTGTTTCGCTTTGAAACCGACCATCCGGCTGTTAAGGGAGTTGCAGTATCTGGCCATCGGTGATGTTGACGACGTGGCTGAGCGGCTGAGGGACTAACGGGCATTTTTCTGAAATCCTCGCTCCGCTCCCTTCAGATTACGCAATTGGGGGAACATGATCGAGCTTGCTGTTGCGGCGCTTGTGTTCGCCGGTTTTCACATGGCGCCGTCCTCGCCGGTGCGCGGTTGGGCGGTCGCACGGGTGGGTGAGCCGGCCTATCTCGCGGTGTTTTCGCTCATTTCGCTGGCGTCGCTCGTCTGGCTGGTCATGGCGTTTAACGACGCGCCGCGCGGCGCGCAGCTCTGGTATCCCGGGCCGGTCTGGGTGTGGATACAGGCTGTGCTGCTGCTGATCGCGTTCGCGCTCATCGCTGGCGGGCTGGGCCGTCCGAACCCTTCTTCCGTCGGCCAGGGCGGTGCAATTCAAAAGGTGGATGTCTCAAAGGGCATCTTCGCGGTTACGCGTCATCCGGTCATGTGGGGCATCGGCATCTGGGGCATCACGCACATCATCTCGCAGCCGAGCCTGCGCGCGCTACTGTTCTTCGGGGCCATTGTGGTGGTTGCGCTGTTCGGCTCATGGCGGCAAGAACAGCGCAAGGCGCGCGAGTGGGGCGAGGCTTGGGAGCGGTGGCGGGCAAAGACGTCCTACCTGCCGTTTGCAGCTATCATCGCCGGGCGCAACGAACTCAGCCTGCGGGCGATCGGATATTCCCTGCTGGTGGCCGCGGTACTGCTGTGGCTCGGCTTCCTTCACGGACACGGCTGGCTGTTCGGCGTGAACGTTTTGCCCTATCTTGGCTTGTGAAAACGCAGTTGCGCGACGCTCATCCCGTCACAGGTTTGGCGCGTATCCATTATTGACCAATCTTCCGGCAGTGTTAGATCAACCAGTATGACAGAGACCACCACGACCAAGCCTGCCAACGCCAAGCGTAAGGACGACAAACCGTCCCAATCGAGCGCACCCGCCACGCCACCCGGCGCGACGCCGCTGGAGCGCATCCGCAACTTTTCTATCATAGCGCATATCGACCACGGCAAGTCCACGCTTGCCGATCGGCTGATCCAGCTTTGCGGCGGCCTGACGGAGCGCGAGATGAAGGAGCAGGTGCTTGATTCCATGGACTTGGAGCGCGAACGCGGCATCACCATCAAGGCGCAGACCGTACGGCTGGAATATGCCGCGCCCGACGGCAAGACTTATCAGATCAACCTGATGGACACGCCGGGGCACGTCGACTTTTCCTATGAGGTCAGCCGCTCGCTCAAGGCATGCGAGGGCGCGCTTCTGGTCGTGGACGCCAGCCAGGGCGTGGAGGCGCAGACGCTCGCCAACGTCTATCAGGCGC
>CAZNGB010000001.1:0-48109 GCA_964572465.1 uncultured Hyphomicrobiaceae bacterium | reverse complement strand
GAGCGCATCCGCCGCCGTTACGGCAATCAGATCGAGGGCGACCGTGAGGTTTTCGATCGCTGCACCGAAACCATCGTGCGCCATGTGGGCGATATCCGACGCATGGTCGACGAATTCTCCGCATTTGCGCGGATGCCCAAGCCCGTGATCGAGGCGCACGATGTGAACGAAGTGGTCCGCGAGGCTCTGGTTCTGTTCCAGATGAGCGAATCGGAGATCACCTACGTCCTCGAAGTCGCGGACCAGCCAGCCATTACCAACTGTGACCGCCGTCTGCTTGCCCAGGCGATGACCAATCTCATCAAAAACGCGAGCGAGGCGGTTGAGGCCGCCGCCCAGGCCCAGCGCGAGGCTGGCCGCGACCATGCCGGCCGGGTTACCGCACGCGTCACGGTGCAGGACCACTCAGTTGTCATCGAGGTAATCGACAACGGCTGCGGACTGCCCAGGGAAGACCGCCACCGCCTGATCGAACCCTACGTTACCACCCGGCAAAAAGGCACCGGTCTCGGCCTCGCGATCGTGCAGAAAATCGTGGAGCAGCATCAGGGAACCCTCGAACTTGGCGATGCCCCTGCGGCGGGACCAGCCGATCCTGACGGGCCACGGGGGGCGTGGGTCAGCATCACGCTGCCGCTGGGCGAAGGGAGCAACGCCTCCGGGGATACGAGTTCGGAGTCTTCATTACAACGCGGAGCGCGCAAGACCGTGCGCGAGAAGCAGGGAGCCTCTCATGGGATCTGACCTTTTGATTGTCGATGACGAAGCCGATATCCGCGAGCTGGTCTCCGGCATTCTGGAAGACGAGGGCCACACGACCCGCCTGGCGGCCAACAGCCAGGAAGCCCTGAGCGCAATAGAGGAACGAAAACCGTCTCTGGTGATCCTCGACATCTGGCTCCAGGGCAGTCAGCTCGATGGGCTCGAAATCCTGTCTCGCGTGAAGGCGCAACACCCGGACCTGCCTGTGGTCATCATCTCGGGTCACGGCAACATCGAAACCGCCGTCACCGCGATCAAGCGCGGCGCTTACGACTACATCGAAAAGCCGTTCAAGGCAGACCGGCTCGTGCTCGTGACCCAGCGTGCGCTCGAAAACTCCAAACTCAAGCGCGAGAACCGCGAACTGAAGGAGAGGAGTGTCGTCAGCTTCGATCTTGTCGGCAAATCGACCGCAATCAATCAGCTTCGCCAGGCAATTGACCGCGTTGCGGCGACCAACAGCCGGATCATGATCACCGGTCCGTCCGGCTCGGGCAAGGAACTCACCGCGCGGGTGCTCCATGCGCATTCGCATCGCTCTGGCGCGCCGTTCGTTGCGGTGAATGCCGTGGCGATGGCGCCTGACCGCGTCGAGATCGAGTTTTTCGGAACCGAAGCCAATGGCGCTGCGCCGCGAAAGGTCGGCGCGCTGGAGGAGGCGCATGGCGGCACGCTTTATATTGATGAAGTCGCCGATATGCCGCTGGAGACCCAGGGCAAGCTCCTGCGCGTGCTGGTGGAGCAAAAGTTTCAGCGCGTCGGCGGCGGCCCAAAGGTGCATGTCGATGTGCGGATCGTCTCTTCGACCTGCCGCGATCTGCACAGCGAAATGAGCTCCGGGCGCTTCCGCGAGGACCTTTATCACAGGCTCAATGTGGTGCCGCTGACGGTGCCGGGGCTGGTCGAGCGGCGTGACGACGTTCCGCTGTTGGTCAACCATTTCGTGGAACAGATCAGCAATGCCACTGGGCTTCCGCCGCGCCGCGTGGGCGATGATGCCATGGCTGTGCTGCAGTCGCAGGACTGGCCAGGCAATGTGCGCCAGCTCCGCAACGTGGTCGAGCGCCTGATGATCATGATTGGTGGCGACCCGGACCGGCCAATCACCGCCGAAATGCTGCCCGAAGACGTTGTCTCCGGCGCGCCGCTGTCCCCCAACGGCTCCGGCGGCGAGCATCTGATGTCGCTTCCGCTGCGCGATGCACGGGAAATCTTCGAGCGCGAATATCTCATGGCGCAGATCAACCGCTTTGGCGGGAACATCTCCCGGACCGCCGAGTTCGTCGGTATGGAACGCTCGGCGCTGCATCGCAAGCTGCGTGCGCTTGGAGTCTCGGCCGGCGAGCGCGCCGCGCCTGCGCGTCATTGACCCAGCCCCCGGCTCTTGATCCGCGCGTCAAGGGCTGACAAATCCTGCTGTTTCCGGTAGACCGACGCTTCGCCGCCCTGTGGCAGCGCGAACGCGCCGCCTCGGGCAGGCTGGGAACAGAACATGCGCATCCTCATCTGCGGCGCGGGCCAGGTCGGCTTTGGTATTGCCGAGCGCCTGTCGACCGAAAACAACGACGTATCCATCGTTGACCAGGACCAGAACCTCGTCCGGCGCATCGGGGACTTGCTCGATGTGCGCGGCTTCGTGGGCAACGCCTCTCACCCCGATATACTCGATCAGGCAGGCGCCCGGGACGCCGATATGCTCATCGCCGTCACGCATTCGGATGAGGTGAATATGGTCGCCTGTCAGGTCGCTCACTCGCTGTTCGACGTGCCGACGAAGGTCGCACGCATCCGCGCGCAGAGCTATCTTGAGCCTCATTGGAGCGACCTGTTCCTCCGGGACAACATGCCAATCGACGTGGTTATCTCGCCGGAAATAGAGGTCGGCGAGATGATCTTGCGCCGTCTGCGGATGCCCGGCGCGTTTGAGGTGCTCGGCTTTTGCGACAATGAAATCCTGGTGCTCGGGATCAGCTGCGAAAGTGATTGTCCGGTGATCGACACGCCGCTCAAACATCTGGGTGAGCTGTTCCCGGATCTGCCTGCGATTGTGGTTGGCGTCTATCGAGGCGGCAAACTGTTCGTCCCGCGCAGCGAAGACCAGCTGCTGGCAGGCGATGAGGTGTATGTCGCCACGCTGGCCCCGCAGACCGAGCGGGTCATGAAGATTTTCGGGCATGAGGAGCGCCGCGCTCAGCGCGTGATTATCGCTGGCGGGGGCAATATTGGCCTGTACGTAGCGCGCCGCCTTGAGCAGACCCAGCGTGATGTCCGCCTGAAGCTGCTCGAACGCAACCGCGAACGAGCGGTGGAAATAGCCGAACAGTTGGATCGCGCCATCGTGCTCAATGGCAGCGCGCTGGACGAGGAGCTTCTGCGCGAGGCCGGTGTCGAGAGCGCCGACATGATCGTGGCGCTGACCAATGACGATCAGGTCAATATCCTTGCCAGCGTACTGGCCGGACGGCTCGGCTCGGCGCGTAATATGTGCCTGATCAACAATGCCGGCTACATGACGATCGTGCGCTCGCTGGGCATTGATGCGTTCATCAATCCGCGCGGCGTCACGGTCTCGCGCATTCTCCAGCATGTCCGGCGGGGTCGGATCCGGGCGGTCCAGACGGTGCTGAATGGCGCGGGGGAGGTCATTGACGCCGAGGCGCTGCCGACGTCGCCGCTTGTCGGGCGCGCGCTCAATGAACTTGACTTGCCGGACGGCATGCGTATCGGCGCCATCCGCCGCGGCACGACCGCCATGGTGCCCAAGGCTGATACGATCATCGAAGCCAATGACCGCGTCGTCATCTTCGCCACCAAGGACCGCGTCCACGAAGTGGAACAGCTCTTCCGTGTCAGCCTGGACTATTTCTAGAGCGCATGATGAGAAGCATGTCCCGGACTTGATCCAGGATGGGAGCCGGTTTTCAGAAGAATACGCGTTAAAACGCATACTTGGAGCCAATTTTTGGCTCAGTCAGAATGAGAATGGCCTTCGGGCCCGTTCAATCGAAGACAGGTCACCGGACAAGCTCTAAGCTCTTGTTTGATTGCACTTTCGGACGTAAGACCCATGCCCACCACTAGCCGCGCAAGCTGCGCCGCAGCGCGCGCTCACCCGGCGGGCCTGACATGAACCTCGCACTGATCGTTTATGTTCTTGGCTGGCTGCTGCTTGGCATTGTCGCGCTCATGCTGCCGGCCATGGCGCTTGCAGGGGCGGTATCTGAAGGCGAGGCGCTGGAGGCGTTCCTGATCGCTGGCGGCGTCACTGGCTTCATAGGCGGTGTGCTGGTTGCCGCCTTTCGCGGTGAGCCGTTGGTCGCGGATCGCAAACATGCGCTCACGATCCTGCTTTGCGCCTGGCTGGTCATCCCCGTCTTCGCGGCGTTGCCGCTTCTTATCATCACGCCCATAAGTTGGAGCGCGGGGCTGTTCGAGGCGTTTTCGGCCTTTACAACCACTGGCGCCACGGCTTTCCCGCGTCTGATCGATGTGCCGCAGAGCTTGATCCTCTGGCGTGCGCTGCTGCAATGGGCCGGGGGACTTCTGACGCTCGGCAGTGCGATCGCAATTTTGCTGCCGCTATATGGCGGCGAGGACCTGGAGTTGAGCCGCGCCGAGCGCGTGGCCCAACCAGGCGGCAGCCGGAAACAAGCCAATTATGCGCTGCGCACGATCCTGCCGCTATACGCGGCGCTGACGCTCGCCTGCCTTGTCCTGCTGATGTTTGCCAGCATTCCCGCATTCGATGCGCTGTGCCTGGCGCTCTCGACGGTTTCCACAGGCGGCTTCATGCCGCGTGATGGCACTATCGCACTGTACGGTTCGGTGACAGCCGAACTCGTGCTTACGGTTTTCATGTTCTTGGGCGCGGTCAGCATTTTCTGGACGCATACGTTGCTCGGCGGGCGATTCGCTTCCGCAGGCGCGAGCCGTGAGCCGCTTTATCTGGGGCTGGTTATCATGATCGGCGCGATCGTGATAACGACGGTGTTATGGCTGCGCTTCCCGACGGTAGATGCAGCCTGGTTCAAGTATCTTTCAACCGGAGTGGCCACCGCGGCCTCCCTGGCCTCTACGACGGGGTTTCCGATCGACGAGGATGCTTCCGGGCTCATCCCCTTCATGGTGATTGTTCTGATCTGCGCAATCGGGGCAGGGCGCTTGTCAACGGCGGGCGGCCTGAAGGTGTCGCGTTTGGTGATGATGCTGTCGCAGTCCTATAACGAACTGAATCTTCTTCTATTTCCGCATAGCGTCCGTCCCACTGTGCGCACCGCTGGGGCGCTCCGGCAGGTGACAATCGGCACAATCTGGGCGCTGTTGTTTGTCACAGTCTTTGCGTTGGCACTGCTGATCGTGATGCTTGCGGCGACGGGCATCGGGTTTGAGGCGGCGCTGCTGGCCGCAGTGACTTCGCTCAGCAACGCCGGGCCATTTTATGAGATTGGCCGACTGGCGCATTTGTCCGCCGACGCTCCTGCAATCTGGGAAATGACGCCGCCGGCGCACCTGCTGATGTGCGCGGCGATGATCCTCGGCCGAATGGAGCTGCTGGCCGTGCTGTCTCTGGCGCGACTTTTGCTCCAGCGGGACTAAATGGCTCGCGCTCCGCGCAGGGCGTGCCGGAATTCCGAGCCGCGCGCTGCTCCAGAAAAAAGAGCCGCGCGTAATCTATTTGTCTAAATCTGCTGCGATACCTACCTGAACAGTAAGCTGGTGGAAGCATGCAGCCCGAACAAGGCAACAGATGGAGGGAAAACGCGTTTTTCGTGTTCCTGCTTCGTGAGTTTCATCAACGGGTTCGGATACGTTACACAGGCGGTCCAAAGACCGCGCCAACAAAAAAGCGGAAAAACACGTTATGGCTTCAGATCGCGGTCAAACCCTACAAGATACATTTCTGAACCATGTAAGAAAGAATAAGGTGCCTCTGACAGTATTTTTGATCAACGGGGTCAAGCTCCAAGGCATCGTGACATGGTTTGACAATTTCTGTGTCCTGCTACGACGTGACGGGCACTCGCAATTAGTTTATAAACACGCTATATCAACAATTATGCCGACGCAGCCTGTAAATTTGGCAGAAAACGAAGAGAAAGAGTGAGGGAAGCCACGCTGACAGTGTCGCCAAAACACGAGAGTACCGTGCGCCGCAAGAAGCGGCCCGAGCCGATGTTGACCGCAAAACCGCAGACCGACGCAATCGTGCTAGCGCCTGCGCTGAAAGGTCCGCGTGACGCTGCGCGGCGAAGCGATCCTCATGCCCGGCTCGATGAGGCCGTCGGCCTGACGCGCGCGATCGGACTTCGGGTGAGCGAGCGAATATGCGTGGCGGTAGCGCGGCCACGACCGGATACGCTGCTCAGCGGCGGTAAAGTGGCCGAGGTCCATGAGTTGATTGAGCGCACCAAGGCGCAGGTCATCGTCGTGGATCACCCGCTCTCGCCGGTGCAGCAGCGAAATCTGGAGCGGGCCTGGAACGCCAAGGTGCTTGATCGCACCGGACTGATCCTCGAAATCTTCGGCGAGCGCGCACAGACCAAGGAGGGCCGGCTCCAGGTCGAGCTTGCCCATTTGAGCTATCAGAAATCGCGGCTCGTGCGGTCCTGGACCCACCTGGAGCGGCAGCGCGGCGGTCGCGGCTTCATGGGTGGTCCGGGCGAGCGCCAGATCGAGGCCGACCGGCGCCAGATTCAGGGGCGGATTGACGTTATCAGGCGCAAACTAGCCGAAGTTCGTCGTACGCGCAGTCTACATCGGCAAGGGCGCAAGCGCGGCAACAATCCGGTGATCGCGCTGGTTGGATACACGAATGCCGGCAAGTCAACGCTGTTCAACCGGCTGACGGGCGAGAGCGTGGTCGCTAAAGACCAGCTTTTTGCCACGCTCGATCCGACCATGCGGGCTGTCCGATTGCCAGATGGGCAAACAGCGATCTTGTCGGATACGGTCGGATTTATCGCGGATTTGCCGACGACGCTCGTCGCAGCCTTTCGCGCCACGCTGGAAGAGGTCGTTGAAGCCGACCTGATCGTGCATGTGCGCGATATCGCAAGTGAGCAGAGCGAAACGCAAAAGCGTGATGTGGAGGCTGTGCTCGAAGAGTTGGGCGTTGATCCATGCGCGGGTGCTGGCCGGGTCATCGAAGTCTGGAACAAGGCTGATCTGCTGTCCCCGGACGAGCGCTCGGCGCTTGCCTGTCACGCCCAGCGGCGCGAGACCAGCCCGGCGCTGATCTCCGCGGCCACAGGCGAGGGCATTGATGCGTTGCTTGAGCGGCTTGCGGCGCGGTTTGCGGAACATGCTTCGCACGGTGATGCGCCGCAGGATAATTGCCGCGCCGCTGCGCAATAGCCGAGGGCAAGGCGGGTCAACCTTCGCCGCGCTCGGCACGCTTGGCGTCGCGCCAAAGCAGTTCCAACTCATCCATCGACGCATCGGCCATCGGCCTGCCCGCTTCACTCAGGCGCGCCTCCATGTATCTGAACCGGCGGGTAAATTTCCGCTGCGCTGCGCGCATAGTCTCTTCGGGGTCCTGATCCACGAAGCCAGCCAACCGCGCCACCGTGAACAGAACGTCGCCGAGTTCATCCGCGATACGTTCGGGCGGCTCGCCCCCAACCACCTCGGCTTCCAGCTCGTCCAGTTCCTCGCGGATCTTGGCGAACACGGCTTCTGGCGATGACCAGTCGAAGCCGGCGCGCGCCGCCCTGCGGTGGAGCTTCCACGCGCGCGTAAGGCCGGGCAGGGCAAGAGGGATGTCGTCGAGGGCGCTTTCGGGTTCCGGACGGCCTTTCTCCGCGCGCTCGCGCTGCTTGACGTCCTCCCAGATGGCGCCAACGTCTTCGGAGTTATCTGCCCGCTGCTCGCCAAAGACATGCGGGTGCCGGCGGATCATCTTCTCGGCGATGGCCGCGGCCACATCGTCAAAGTCGAACGCGCCGCGCTCCTCGGCCATCCGCGCGTGGTAGACCACCTGGAACAGCAGATCGCCCAGCTCCTCGCGGAGTTCGCTCATGTCGCCTTGCGCGATGGCCTCGGCAACCTCGTAGGCTTCCTCGATGGTGTAGGGCGCTATGGTGTCGAAGGTTTGCTGCCGGTCCCACGGGCAGCCGGCTTCGGGGTCACGGAGCGCCGCCATGACCGCGCGCAACCGATCAACGGGCGTCTGCGCAGCCGCGATCCGTTGGGCCGGAGTGTCCGGCTGGTCGCTGTGATCGTCGTCGCGCGCCATGACGCCCCTCAGACCGCGCCGGACCGGCTGGTTAACCCACAGTTACCGGCTGTTCCGCGATTCGCATAAGACACATTATGGAAACTTTCACCATACCGGCCCATCACGAGCCGCTCTGCGCCTCGTTCATCAGCATCCGCTCCAGCAGCCGCACGCCGAAGCCCGCGCCCCAACTGCGGTTGATGTCGGTTGACGGCGCAGAGAACGCCGTGCCGGCAATATCGATATGCGCCCAGGACACATCCTCCTGCACGAATCGCTGGAGAAATTGCGCCGCGGTGATCGATCCCGCCCAGCGCCCGCCGATATTCTTCATATCCGCGACTTTCGAGTCGATCAGCTTGTCATATTTTCGCGACAACGGCATCCGCCAGACCTTTTCATCGGTCTGCGTGCCTGCACCGACGAGCGCGTTGCACAATGCGTCGTCATTCGCGTAAAGACCGGCATATTCATGGCCAAGCGCCACAATGATCGCACCGGTGAGCGTGGCCAGAGTGACGATCCGCTTGGGCTTCCATGTGTCCTGCGCGTACCACATGGCATCAGCCAGGACCATCCGGCCTTCGGCATCGGTGTTCAGCACCTCGATAGTCTGGCCGGACATGGACTTGACGATGTCGCTCGGGCGCTGGGCTGTGCCGCTCACCATATTTTCAGTCAGCCCGAGGACGCCGACGACATCAACCGGAGCCTTTTGCTTTGCCAGCGTCAGCATCAGCCCTGCGACGCAGGCCGCACCGCCCATGTCGCCCTTCATGTCTTCCATGCCTTGGGCTGGCTTGATGGATACCCCGCCTGTGTCGAAGCACACACCCTTGCCCACGAAGACCGTCGGCGGACCTTCCGGTGCATCTTCGCCGCGCCAGCGCAAGCTGACCAGGCGGCTGCCGCGTGCGCTGCCCTGCCCCACAGCCAACAACGCGCCCATCCCAAGCGCGCGCATCGCGTCCTCGTCGAGCACTTCCACTTCGATGCCATGCGCGGCCAACTCGGCGGCGCGCTCGGCGAATTGCTCCGGACCCAGCGCATTTGGCGGTTCATTCACGAGGTCGCGCGCGAAATAGACGCCCTCGGAAATCGCGCGCATCGGCGTGAAGGCGGCTTCCGCCGCTGCCGGGTCATCGCAGTGGATCACGACCCGCGACAGTGTCGGCGCAGCTTTTTCCTCGCCACCAGAATCTGATGATGACTTTTTCTTGGTTTTATACTTGGTGAATTCATACCGGCGCAGTACAATGCCAAGCGCGACGCGAGCCACTTGCCCGGCATCAAGCGAAACGCCGTCGCAGCCTTCAAGCCACAGACCGACCTGCTCCACATCCGTGTCGAGCTTGCCGCAGATAAATCCGCCAAGGTCGATCCACGGCTGCGATGCATCCCCATCGATGCCGCCGATACCCATGACTACGAGCTGTTCGATTGCATCAAGGCCGCCTGGCGCGAGCAAATTGAACGCCGTCTTCTGCTTCCCCTTGAATTTTGCGATACCGGCCGCGCGCGTGAGCAGACCAGCCGATGCGTTATCAAGTTTGGCGGCAGTGGGCGACAGGCGGGCATCTGCGCCAGCAGTGACAACGACCGTTCCGCTCTGCTGTGAGTCGATCGAAGCGAACGCGATCTCCAAGTTCGGCAAGACTGGTGCTCCAATGATTGGGCCAACGAGTGCAGGCACGCGCGCACGGGCCGCGCGGCAGGCCACGTGACAAATTGATGACCCGCGATTTAATCGTGATTTGGGCAGGGATGCAACTGCAAGGCCACGCGCCGCGCGCGCCGAAAAACCGCCACGTTAGCGTGGTCAGCCCATATCCGACATCGAACAGTTTTTCACCCGGTAAAGACCCGCGATGGATACCATCAGCCGTTACATCTTCAAGCAGACGCTGACGGCGATGCTGATGATTCTCGCGACGCTGACGCTGATCGTGTGGATGACGACGGCGCTGCGCCGGATCGACGTCATGACTGAGCAGGGGCAAGGCTTTCTGATTTTTTTGCAGATCACCCTGCTCGCGTTGCCCAACCTTGTCACCCTGGTCGCGCCGATCGCGCTGCTGATCTCGACGATCCATATCCTCAGCCGGCTGCACAACGACAGCGGCATCATCATCGTGACGGCGGCGGGTGCAACGATCTGGCGAATGATGCGGCCGTTCCTGTTGCTGGCCGCGCTGCTGTCGGCCTTTTTGCTGATCGCCAATGCCTATCTGAGCCCATATAGCCTGCGCATGTTGCGCGACTACGTGACCGAGGTGCGCACCGACCTAATCTCGCAGGTGATTCAGCCCGGTAATTTCGTCACCCCGGAGAAGGGGCTGACCTTTCATATCCGCGACCGCGAGGTTGATGGCACATTGCGTGGCTTGATGGTCAATGACTCCCGCGCCGAAGACCAGACGCTCACCTATCTGGCAGATCGTGGCCGGGTGATCAAACAGGATGACCAACCCTATCTGATCATGCGTGAGGGTCACATCCACCGCGTCAATGCAGGGCGCGATGAGATCCAGGTCATTGCCTTCGACAGCTATATCTTCGACATCTCCGAGATGGGGCCGACCCGTGGCAGGCGCAGCTACGAGACGAAGGAGCGTATGCTGCCCGCGCTGTGGACCAAGCAAGGGGACCATGATTGGCGTTTTGACAAAGATCCTGGAAAGTTCCGCGCGGAGCTGCATGATCGGCTATCGAACCCGCTCTATCCGATTGCTTTTGCCCTGATGGCAGTGGCCATGCTCGGCTATGCGCGCACCACGCGGCAAGGGCCAGGTCAGGTCGTGGCGCTGACCTTCGTGAC
The DNA here is from genome assembly GCA_964572465.1 of uncultured Hyphomicrobiaceae bacterium. GTDB lineage: Bacteria > Pseudomonadota > Alphaproteobacteria > Rhizobiales > Rhodomicrobiaceae > Dichotomicrobium. The sequence goes on along the minus strand of CAZNGB010000001.1, from coordinate 37,313 downwards.
CTGCGTGAGCATTCGCGCCTGCGGACTTGCGGCCACAAATCTCGCGGTAAACCAGCCTTGGGCGGTCGGTCTGATGTACGCGATTCCGATCTGCTCGATTGCCGGCGCGCTGATCCTCGCCCAACGCAATATGCGCCCGCACCAGGCGCGCAGCTTCGATGCGGGGCTGCCGGACTGGTTTCGCGCCCTGCCCGCACGCCTGCGCGCCGTGCGCATAGCCGGCGGCGCGGCCCCGGAACGTTAAAGCGCGGGAGGCGCTTCGATGGGTACGCTTGCACGCTACATGGCGAAGCGATTTATCGTCTCGATACTGGGCGTATTCTCGCTTTGTCTTGCGCTGATCTTCTTCATCGACTTTCTGGAGTTGTTGCGCGAGGGCAGCGAGCGCGAAGACGTATCAATGACTGGCCTGGTGATGATCGCCCTGTTGCGCGTCCCGAAATTCGCCGAACTCACGCTGCCGTTTGCGGTGCTGATCGGCTCGATCGCCGCTTTCATGGCGCTGAGCCGCACATCAGAACTGACGGTGGTGCGCGCAGCGGGCATATCGGCATGGCAATTCCTGTTGCCTGGCTTGAGCGTAGCCCTGGCGCTCGGGATACTCTCAACCGCGGTCTATAACCCGCTTGCGGCTTGGTCGAAGTCGTCGGCTGATCGCCTCATCAGCGAGGTGTTGGGCGAGGAGCAGGAGAAGCTGCTGCGCGAAAACCGGCCGGCCTGGCTCCGCCAAAACGGCGCAGATGGCCCTTCGATCATCTATGCCGGGAACGTCGCCGATCAGGGGCTGACGCTGAGCGCAATCACGGTGTTGCAGTTTGACCGCAACCGCAAATTTCTTGAACGTGTGGAGGCGGATGTGGCGAGCTTGCGCGATGGGTATTGGGCCTTGGAAAACGCGCGGGTTACAAGTGAAAATGGCGGGACGCGTACTTATGGCCTCTATTTGTTAAGCACTCACCTTGAGCGCCAGCATGTGATGAATAGCATCACTTCGGAAAAAGGGGTTTCATTCTGGGATCTTCCGGAGTTTATCGAGTTTGCTGAGAGAGCCGGCCTTGATGCGGAGCGGTATAAACTTGAATTCCAGCAGCTTCTCACCAGGCCGATACTCTTGGCGACGATGGTGCTGATCGCGGCCACCTGCTCCCTTCGAGCCTTCCGTTTTGGCGGCGTACAGACTATGGTCATAGCCGGCTTGAGCGCGGGGTTCGCTTTCTTTGTTTTCTCCGAACTGTCGCGCAAGGTGGGGGTGTCTGGGCTGGTATCGCCAACGGTCGCCGCGTGGGCGCCAGTCCTCGTTGCGTGCTTTTTTGCGGTAACGATTTTGCTTCATCAGGAGGATGGCTGAGGAATGCGGAAGTGCTCTGCTGAACTCATGTCTCAACCAATCGGCATGGTATATTCCACGCTCGCTCTCGTTTTGATCGCGGTCCTCGCGGCGCCGGCCTCGGTGCATGCGCAGGAAACGCTGATCGAGCGGTCGTTTGGCGAGGTGGAGAGCCAGCAGCCGCTGCTCCTGCAGGCGGACAACCTGATTTATGACCGCAAGAACGACCGGGTCATCGCCGAGGGAAATGTCGAGGTCTACTACAACAATTATAGCCTCGTTTCTGACGAGCTGATTTACAATCAGACAGCAGGTACGCTCGAAGCGGTCGGGAATGTGCGCATCAAGGAGCCCGACGGGGCCGTGGTGAAGGCCGACCGGATCAACCTGACAGAGGATTTCAAGGATGGCTTCGTTCGGTCGCTGCGTATCGTGACGGCTGATGAAGAACGGATTGCCGCGCGGCGCGCCTACCGCGAGGCTGGCGAGACAACCGTGTTCGAGCAGGGAGCCTACACGCCCTGCAAGACCTGCAAGGAGCCTTCAGGCCGTGGCCCGCTCTGGCAGATCCGCGCGCGCAAGATCATCCATGACAGATCCGAGGGTAACATTTATTACGAGGATGCGACCCTCGAATTCCTCGGTCTGCCGCTCGTCTACATTCCGTACTTCTATCACCCTGATCCGACTGTGAAGCGTCGCTCGGGCTTCCTGACGCCGACGGTGCGCATCTCCGACGAACTGGGTTTTGCATACGAACAGCCCTACTATTTCGATATCGCCCCGAACAAGGATTTGACGCTCGCGCCCGTTGTCACCACCGACGCAGGTGTGCTGCTGAAGGCAGACTGGCGTCACCGGCTGGAGTCTGGGCAGTATCGCGTGTTCGTTGCGGGCGCCTATAACGACGATCCGCCCGCAGATGCTCCGACCGATAGCGATTTTCGTGGGACGATCGAAACGCAGGGCCTTTTTCGGCTTGGCAGCTTCTGGAACTGGGGCTGGGATATCACCGCAGAGTCCGATGATACGTTTCGCCGGTTCTACGATATCGACAATAAGACCGAAACCGAACGCACTTCGGAAATCTTTCTGATTGGGCAGAGCGAGCGAAGCTATTTCAGCGCGCGCGCCTACAATTTCGGGACTTTGACGGCTCAGGACGACGCCGAGGACTTCAATGATCGGGATACAGTCGTTCATCCGGTCATCGATTACAACTTCATAGCCGACGATCCTGTGTTGGGCGGCGAACTCGCGTGGGACACCAACGTCGTGTCGCTCACACGCGATGACGGGCCGGAATCGCACCGCATTGTCAGCGAGATATCCTGGCGGCGGACGCTCACGGATCAGTTGGGCCAGCGCGTTACGCCGTTTGCGCAGGCGCGCGCTGATTTTTACGAATTCTCAAGTTACGAGTTCATCGATCAGGACGAGAATCAAACCACCCGGCCAAGCGACACCTTCACCCGCCAGGTGGTCACTGGGGGCGCGGATTACCGCTTGCCTCTGGTTAAGCATTCCGGCTGGGGATCGCAGGTCATCGAACCGGTCGCGCAGGTCATATTCCGCGCTGACAATGAAGATGGCACACCGCCGCCCAATGAGGATGCGCAGAGCCTTGTCTTTGACGATACGCTGCTGTTCGACATCGACAAATTCTCCGGTTATGACAGGCTAGAGACTGGTACCCGCGCAAATTACGGGATCCAGTATACACTGCAGTCCAACTACGGCTTCAGCATGCGTGCCGTCGCGGGCCAGAGTTATCAAATTGCGGGAACCAATAGTTTTGATGCGGGCAGCGGACTGGAAGATGACCAGTCGGACTACGTAGCCGGTGCATATTTTGATGTCCCCAGCATGTTCCGGCTTGTCGCGCAGGCCCGTTTTGACGAAGACACCTTTGACGTCCGCCGGCTTGACTTGGCGGGTTCGGGCCAATACGGCCCGTTGAGCGGCTCCGTCAATTATGTGCTGGCTGAATCGCAACCGGGGCTGGGCGTGTTCGATGACCGCGAGGAGCTCTTGGGATCTGCGGCGTTGCAACTTACCGATCTTTGGTCGGTCTTTGGCAGCATGCGCTACAATTTTGAGATCGACGAGGCGCTCGAACAGAGCGTTGGTGTCAAATACACATGCGATTGCTTCATGATGTCCGTGAAATACACGCGCTCGGAGATTGAGGATCGCGACATCCAGCCGGAGGAAACGCTCCTCGTCGGCTTTGAGTTCAAGAATCTGGGCGGCGCGGATGTGCAAACCGATGTTACTGGTGGCTTCACGGCCACAGACGGCGGCAACTAAGCGCAGGCGGTTTCTCGAAAACGCGGCTGCTAGACGCGAGCATCATCTGGCCATAGTGTTTTTCAAAGCTTGAGTAGGGCGCGTGGTGGTCATCAGATTACACGGTGCCCTTTATGGCCGGTCTAAACATCGGAGCGCAGCAAATGACGCTTGCACAAGGCCTCCTGACATTGCTCGCCGCGATGACCATCGCGCTTTCTTCGAGCGCGGAGGCAACGAATCTCAGCTACGTTGTGAAGGTCAACGGCGAGCCAATCACGTCTTATGATGTGTCCCAACGTCAAAAGTTCCTCGGCCTTACCAGCGGCGCGTTGGGCAGGCGGATGCGCGCCATGCTCGACTCGGATGAAACGAAGCAGAAGTTTCAAGAATTCATTCAGGAGAGGCGTCCGCAGTCACGCGCCGAGGCGCAGCAGCTCCAACAGGAATTTGTGAACAACCTGCAGCAGCAGGTCATGGCCGACATAAACCGCAGGTCACGCGACGACGCGATCGAACAGTTAATCGATGAACGGTTGATGTTGCAGGAGGCCAAACGCCGCGAGGTGAGCGTCAGCGATTCTGAAGTTGAACAGCAGCTCTCCCAGATGGCGAGCTCAAACAATCAGGATCGCAGTGTTGAAGAGTTCCTGGCCCAATTCAAGAAACAGGGTGTTGACCCCGCGACAATCCGCGAAAATACCCGTGCAAAAATCGCTTGGCGCGACACCATTCGCAAGTTGTATGGTTTTCGCATCGCCTCTCTGGTCGGCTCCAGCAATGACGCGGCATCGACCACTGCCGTTGATGCACGCGAGACGGTCATGAATGTGCGCCGAGTGCGTCTGGCGGCCAGTGGCGGCGAAGGCGCGGTCGCCCGTGCGTATGTCCAAGGTGAGTCGATCCGCAAGCAGTTTTCGTCGTGTAGCGATCTGGCTGGTCTCGCCCAGCGCTCGGGCGGCGCGGAAATCGAGCGCCATGACGGCAAGAAGGCCGCATTCTTCCCCCGCGATGCTCGCCCGCTGCTGCTTCAGGCCAGCGCCGGGCAAATGCTTCCGCCGATTGTATCGCCAGATGGCGTTGACTTGTATGCGGTGTGCGCTAAGAAGTCCCCACAGGCCGAAAGCGAGGACGTCGGCGCGTCCGCATCACTTGCGCAAAGACGGCAGCAAGAGTTTCAGATTTATGCGCGCCGTCACCTGAAAGACCTGCGGCAGGACGCGCTTATCGAGCGGCGCTAACCGGTTCCAGCGCTCTCGGCTCAGGCGCGGCCACGTTCAGATTGGTTGCCGAGAGATGGCTGACTTCAAAGGCACTGCCTCGATTCCGCCGCTTGCACTGACCATGGGCGACCCGGCGGGGATCGGGCCGGAAATCACGCTCAAGGCCTGGGCGATGCGGCGTGAGGCGAACACCCCGGCGTTTGCATTAATTGCCGACCCTTCCCTGATCGGCCAACGCGCCGAGGAACTGGGCTGCGGCGTGCCCATCCGCGAGATCACCGCGATCGCCCATGCCACAGAAACCTTCTCGCGAGCCCTACCGGTAATCCGCCCGCCCAGGCCAGTCACCGCCTTCGAGGCCGGGCAACCCGATCCGGACAACGCCCCGAGCGTGATTTCCGCGATTGAGATGGGCGTCGACCTTGTGCTCGCGGGCCATGCGTCTGCAGTGGTCACCAATCCGATGTCGAAAGCCATCGTCGCCGCAGCCGGTTTCGGCTTCCGTGGCCATACCGACCATCTCGGCGCGCTTGCCCAGCGCCACGGCCTTAATGCGTCGCCAGTGATGATGCTGTGCGGCGGTGGTCTGCGCACCGTACCGGTGACCGTCCACATGTCGCTGCGTGAGGTCCCTGTCGCGCTCACCGCGGAACGGATCATCGAGACCGCCATCATCACCTATCGCGCGCTGATTGCGGATTTCGGTATCCGCCAGCCGCGCCTGGCGCTCACCGGGCTCAATCCACATGCCGGCGAGGACGGCACAATGGGCACGGAAGAGCGCGACATCATAGACCCGGCCATCGCCGAACTGGCCGCCCAGGGCATCCACACGATTGGGCCGTTGCCAGCTGACACGGCCTTCCACGCCGAAGCGCGTCAGCAATACGACGCGATCCTCGCCATGTATCACGATCAAGCCTTGATCCCGATCAAGACGTTGGCTTTTGACGAAGGCGTGAACGTAACCCTTGGCCTGCCCTTCGTGCGGACCTCGCCCGACCATGGCACCGCGTTTGGCATTGCCGGGACCGGGCGGGCGCGCCCGGATAGTCTGATCGCCGCGCTGAAGCTGGCGGAGGAAATAGCCCTCACCCGCCGAGCCCTCAGACAGGCCCACGCGTGAGCACGCCCGATGGGCTGCCGCCGCTGCGCGATGTGATTGGCGAAATTGGTCTGACCGCGCGCAAGAGCCTTGGTCAGAATTTCATCCTCGATCTGAATCTGACGCGGCGGATCGCGCGCGCCGCCGGGCCGCTGGCGGGCGTCACGGTACTCGAAATCGGGCCAGGTCCAGGCGGCCTCACGCGTGGCCTGCTGCTCGAAGGTGCGGAGAAGGTCATCGCAATTGAACGCGACGCCCGCTGCCTCCCTGCCTTGGAAGCCATTGCAGCGCATTATCCCGGCCGGCTAGAACTGATTGAGGGCGACGCGCTGAGCATTGATCAAGCTGCGGCTGTCCGCAACGCCCCCGGAGCTGTCAAGGTGGTTGCCAATCTGCCCTACGCCGTGGCTACGCCTCTTCTGGTGGGCTGGCTGTCCGCCGATCCATGGCCGCCCTGGTACGCATTGCTGTGCTTGATGTTTCAGCGCGAGGTGGCCGAGCGGCTGGTGGCTCCGCCCGGTAACAAGGTCTACGGGCGGCTGTCCGTGCTGGCGCAATGGCGATGCGAGACACAGCTGGCGTTGAGCTTGCCCCCGGCCGCCTTCACACCACCGCCAAAAGTTTCTTCCGCTGTGGTGACGCTACGCCCGCGGTCCGCGCCAGAGCCGGCCTGCCAACTGGCGAGCCTTGCAGCCGTAACAGCCGCTGCGTTCGGGCAACGCCGGAAGATGGTCCGCACAAGTCTCGCCCGGCTTACGGACGATGTGGAAGGCTTGCTGAGCGACGCCAACATCTCTCCAAGCGCGCGCGCGGAACAGCTCAGCATCGCGGATTTTGGCCACCTGGCCGCCGCTCACGATGCGCGCAAGGGCGCGAAGGATCAGAGATCCCGCTGAAGTTGCGCGACCAGTTCGCCCAAGTCCCTCTGGCGGCCCCGGCGCAGCCGCTCTGCGCGCAGGATCGCACGTAGGTCCGCGAGGCTTGTTTCGAAGTCGTCGTTGACGATCACGTAGCGGTAATCCTGCCATGCATCGATTTCGCGCGGTGCGCCGGCCAGCCGCTTCTCGATATTTTCGCGAGTTTCGGTCGCCCGGCCGCACAGGCGATGGCGAAGAGATTCCGCCGAGGGCGGTAGAATGAAGACACACACCACATCGTCCGGCGCTGCCTTTCGCAGTTGCGCCCCACCCTGCCAATCGATATCGAACAGCACATCGGTCCCACGCTCAAGCGCGCGCGTCACCGGTAGTCTGGGCGTGCCGTACAAATTTCCGAAAACATTCGCCCACTCCAAAAGTTCGCCGCGGTCGCGCATGGCCGTGAACTCTTCGGGCGTAACGAACCAGTAGTCCACGCCATCACTTTCTGTTGCCCGGCGCGGTCGCGTGGTAAGTGAGATGGAAGGCGCGATGTCCGTTTCGACCTCCAGCAGCTTGCGCGCGAGCGAGGTCTTGCCGGCGCCGGAAGGCGAAGAGAGCACAAGCATCAAGCCTTTGCGCGCGGGTGCCTGATGCGGCGTGGGACCGGGTTCACCGTGCTCGTACGTTGGCATCATGCTCACGCGCTATCGTTGTCTGCAGGTTGAATAGCGTGAAGCGCGCCAGTATCGCAAGAGCCAGATCTTCAGCGCGGCGCACGTACCGGTAGCGGTATCGGCGCACGCGCGGACGCAGGCACAACCGTTTCACCGGCGATAGCGGCCATCGCGCTAGTCTCCGCGCGTGGCTCCGTGGACGAACCACCCTGCTGTTCGGCCCTGGCTTGCTCCTCACGCATGCGCCGCTCGATCTTGCGCCACTCCGCGACATTGCGGTTGTGCTCCGCCAGCGTGGTGGCGAAGGCATGTCCGCCTGTGCCGTCCGCGACGAAATAAATCGCGTCGGTTTCCTGTGGGCGCAGCACGGCCTCAATGGCGGCGCGCCCCGGATTGGCGATCGGCGTGGGAGGCAGCCCCTTGATGACATAAGTGTTGTAAGGCGTTTCCTTGACGATTTCGCTGCGATAGATCGGACGGCCAAGCGAAGCGCGTCCGCCGACAAGGCCATAGATGATGGTGGGGTCCGATTGCAGCCGCATACCCTTGCGCAGCCGGTTGATGAACACCCCGGCCACCTTCGACCGCTCATCCGCCAGCCCGGTCTCCTTCTCCACGATCGAGGCCAGGATCAGCGCCTCTTCCTTTGTCTCGATAGGCAGGTCGGCATCTCGCGTGGGCCAGACCTTATTGAGGAACTCTTCCTGCGCTGTGCGCATCCGCGCGATGATGTCGCTGCGCGAGGTGTTTCGCGCAAAGCGATAGGTATCGGGCATCAGTGAGCCTTCCGGCGGAATCTCGGTAATTTCGCCAGTCAGTTCATCCGTGGCGCGCAACCGCTCGACCGTCTGGAGGCTGGTCCAGCCTTCGGGGATCGTGACGCTGTAAAGGATCGCGTCGCCCTCGATCAGCGTATCGAGCACCGAGCGCATCGCCGCGCCGTTCTCGATCGCGTAGTCGCCGGCCTTCAGCTTTGCCTGTGCGCCGAAATAAAGGACCGCGGCCATGAAAATGCGGCGGTCATGAATGATGCCCTCGCGCTCCAACCGGCTTGCGATGGCGTTGACGCCTTCTCCGCGCGGGATCGTGATAACCGTGTCATGCTTGAGCGGGCCAGCGCTGTCGAATTGCATCTTTGCGTAGTAGAATGCACCCGCGAAGCCGAGCATACCAACAAACAGCGCGGTGAAGGCGGCATTCATGAGCGCCAACAGCGGTCGCTGGCGTGGGCGTTTCGGCTTGCGGCCCAGCGGCGCTTCCGGCGGCTGATCGGGCTCCAGCGCTTCGGACGGGCTGCGTGGCAGGACGCTGAAGTCGTTGCGCCCGCCGACATAGCTTTCCGAGGCAAAACGTTCGTCCTTGTCCCAGTCGTTGGAGCCAGGCGGCATTGTCACACATATCCCCGCGTTGCCAGGATGAACTGCAAATCGCCGCCAAACTTGCTTTCAATTATGGCAAGAGGGCGTCGCGCGGCCAGCGGCAACCGGCCTCCGGGCGCGTCGCTCAATCCGCGCGGCGGATGACCAGCGAGGCGTTGGTCCCTCCGAACCCGAACGAGTTGCTCAGGACCGCCTCGACCCGCGCATTCTTCGCTTCGTGCGGCGTCAGATCGATAGGCGTTTCCACGGATGGATTATCGAGGTTAAGCGTCGGTGGAATGACGTCATCGCGCAGCACCAGCGCGGCGAAAATTGCCTCTGCCGCCCCGGCCGCGCCGAGCAGGTGACCGACGGCGGATTTGGTCGAGGACATGATCAGCCTGCTGGCGGCCTCGCCGAACAGCCGCTCGACCGCCCGGACCTCGATCTCGTCGCCCATCGGGGTCGAAGTGCCGTGGGCGTTCACATAGCCGATTTCGCCGGGCGTCATGCCAGCGTTGCGCAACGCGGCCTCCATGCAGCGATAAGCGCCGTCGCCGTCCTCCGCCGGGGCGGTGATGTGATACGCGTCGCCCGACAGGCCGTAGCCGACGATCTCGCCGTAGATGCGTGCGCCGCGGGCCTTGGCATGTTCATAGGCTTCAAGCACCACGATACCCGCGCCCTCGCCCATCACGAAGCCGTCGCGGTCGCGATCAAAGGGTCGAGATGCCCGCTGCGGAGTGTCGTTGAAATTGGTCGAAAGGGCGCGCGCCGCTGAAAAACCGGCCACCGATAGCCGGCACAGTGGCGATTCGGTTCCCCCCGCGACCATCACATCCGCATCGCCCAGTGCGACGAGACGATAGGCATCGCCGATGGCGTGTGTGCCGGTCGAACAGGCCGTCACGACGGCGTGGTTCGGCCCCTTGAAGCCATAGCGGATCGATACGTAGCCGCCGGCCAGGTTGATGAGCCGGCCGGGGATGAAAAACGGGCTGATCCGCCGTGGCCCCTTCTCCGCCATCAACAAGGAGGCGTGTTCGATCCCTTGCAGACCGCCGATCCCGGAGCCGATTAAAACGCCAGTGCGCACCTGATCCTGATAAGCCGCGGGCTTCCACCCGGCGTCCGTCAGGGCCTGTTCGGTCGCCGCCATCGCAAAGACGATGAAGTCATCGACCTTGCGCCGCTCCTTTGGCTCCATCCAATCGTCTGGGTTGAACTCGCCCGCGCCGCTGCCTTTGGGAATGAAGCAGGCGACCTTGCAGGGCAGATCGTCTGTCGGGAATTCGTCAATCCGCCGAGCGCCGCTTTCTCCAGCGACGATTCGGCGCCATGAAGCATCCACCCCGCAGCCGAGCGGAGAGACCAGGCCCATTCCAGTTATTGCGACACGGCGGAAGGGAACGGATGGAGGCGTGTGGGCCATAAACGACTCACTGCGTGAATGAAGGTGAATGTCCGCTATCCGGGACAAAATCCATCGGCGCGCGGCTCATACTCGCAACGCCAAGAACCGCGCAGGTCCAGCAGAAGCTTGTGGTCATGAACCAGCGTTTTCTTCGAGGAACTTAACCGCGTCGCCAACCGTCTGGATTGTCTCGGCGGCGTCGTCAGGAATTTCGCAATTGAACTCCTCTTCGAACGCCATCACAAGCTCGACCGTATCAAGGCTATCGGCCCCTAGATCGTCGATAAAGCTTGCATTCGGCTGCACCTTTTCGGCTTCCACGCCAAGATGCTCAACGACGATTTTTGTTACGCGTTCGGAGATATCGCTCATTTTCGCCTCGCTGTAATGAGAATGTCCTCAACCATAAGCCATAGTAGGGATTTAGACTTGGGCTGGGCTGGCGCGCAACCCTTTGTGCGTACGACACCGCCACAGGCCGGGTTACGGCTGCGGGCCGCCCGCGCAAAAGCAGAGGTTGTTAACACGTTTCCAAATCCCTGACCAGACGTCCTATTCCCGCCGCGCGCACGCCCACGCGCGCCGCCTGAGCGGCCATTGCAGAACGCATCAGCGGTGGGTGTCATCGGGTCAGACCATTGCCATGCCGCCGTTGACGTGCAGCGTCTCGCCGGTCACGTAGCCGGCCTCGTTGCTCGCCAGATAAACCGCGGCGGCAGCGATGTCACCCGGCTTGCCGAAGGTGCCGGAAGGAATCGCGGCGGCGATGGTCTCGACCTGCTTTTGGTTCAGTTCTCCGGTCATCGCGGTTTCGATAAAGCCCGGCGCAATGCAGTTTGCGGTGATCCCCCGCGGCGCCACTTCGCGCGCCAGCGATTTCGTCATGCCGACCATTCCCGCTTTAGACGCGGCGTAGTTGCCCTGCCCCGGATTGCCAAGCACGCCGGAAATCGAGGCGATGTTGATAATGCGACCAAAACGGCGCTTCATCATTCCGCGCAGCGCGCCCCGGCAGATCATGAAAGTCGCGGTGAGATTCACCGCAATGACCTGGTCCCATTCGTCGTCTTTCATGCGCATGAACAGGTTGTCGCGCGTGATGCCAGCATTGTTCACCACGATGTCGAGGCTGCCCAGCGCCGCTTCGGCCTGGCCTGCCAATGCGCTCACTGCCTCGCGGTCGGAGAGGTTGCACGGCAAGATCGCGACGCGTTCGCCAAGTTGCGAGGCAAGCTCCTCCAGCCGCTCCTTGCGCGTGCCGGAAAGCGCCACCTGCGCGCCCTGGCGGTGCAGCGCCGTGGCCAGTTCCGCGCCAATGCCGCCTGTTGCCCCTGTCACCAGCGCACAGCGTCCCGTCAAGTCAAACATTTGCAGCCTCACCAGCCTTTTGCATGACCCGCCCCGGCTCGTTGCTCAAGCCTGCGCGCCAAACTTCGTGCCCGCGACGTCCTGAGCAGTTGCGATGGAGGTGGTATCAAGATCGCGCGAGATCCGCCGCGCCAGCCCGCTCAACACCTTCCCCGCGCCAAGCTCATAGACGTGGGTTACGCCCTCGCCCGCCATGAATTCAATGGTCTCGCGCCAGCGCACCGCGCCCGTGACCTGCTCGACCAGCCGCTGGCGCAGTTCGTCCGGATCACTCACGGGCCGCGCGCACACATTGACGACCACGGGTACCCGCGGTGCTTTGAACGTGACATCGGCGAGCGCCTCGGACATGCGCTCAGCCGCCGGCTGCATCAAGGCGCAATGAAATGGCGCGCTCACCGGCAGCAGCACGCTGCGCCGTGCGCCGCGCTCGCGCGCAAGTTCAACAGCACGGTCGACCGCCGCCTTGGCGCCGCTGATGACGACCTGGCCCGGCGCGTTATCATTCGCGACCTGGCAGACATCTCCCTCGGCTGCGTCGCGCGCGACCTCATGCACCTTATCGAGATCAAGTCCCATCAGCGCGGCCATCGCGCCCTCGCCCACCGGCACGGCCGCCTGCATCGCCTGACCGCGGATGCGCAGAAGCCGCGCCGCATCGGCGATGGAAAGCGTACCGGCGGCCGCCAGCGCGGAATATTCGCCCAGCGAATGCCCGGCCACGTAACGCGCCTGCTCGCCAAGCGACACGCCGCGCTCGTCCTCCAGCACGCGCATCACGGCCATCGAGACCGCCATCAGCGCGGGTTGCGCGTTTTCCGTCAGCGTCAACTGATCTTCAGGCCCATCGCGCATCAATGCGGACAGGTCCTGCCCGAGCACCTGATCAACTTCATCGAAAACCGCACGCGCTGCCGCGAAATTCCCGGCCAGATCGACGCCCATGCCGACATGCTGACTGCCCTGGCCGGGAAATGTGAAAGCCGCCTGCATCATCCGTTTAATTTCGCGCTGGGGTCGGGAATACTGGCTCTTGTTATGTCGTGCGTCGCCGCCGCACGCACATGGCGCGTGCTGTTCTGTTCTGGCGAGCGTGCGCTCAAAGACACTGTTTGCAACCGGCTTGTCAAGACCGACGCCGCGATGTCTGGAGCGCGATGACAAGAGCACTGCCGGGGCAGGTACGTGGTCATCGCAGATTTTTGTTGCGTATCCGCAGCCTCAGGCGATATCAAACACTCCCGTCCTGGCTGGAGGCTGAACGGACGCACAATCACGCGCCGGTGTCTTCGCTCTTTTGGTCGACCTTCTTTGAGCCTTTCCGCTGAACCGCACGGGGCTCAAAAGAGGCTTTGCGCCGGGACATAATGAAGGAAAGGCGATGGATCATGCCACAGTATGAGCATGTTTTTCTCGCGCGGCAGGACGTGTCCGCGCAGCAGGCGCAAAGCTTGCTCGAAGAATTCTCTCAGGTTCTCACCAGCCACGGCGGCGAACTCGGCAAGACCGAGTATTGGGGCCTCAGGCCGCTGGCGTACAAGATCAAGAAGAACCGCAAAGCGCATTATCACATGCTGAACATCAACGCGCCGCATGAAGCGGTGGCGGAGATGGAGCGGCAGATGCGCTTGTCCGGTGACATCATCCGTTTTCTGACGCTTCGCGTTGACGAATTAGATGAAAAGCCTTCGCCGATGATGAAGCGTTCCGATGACCGGCGAGGCCCCCGGCGTGGCGGTGAACGCGGCGACCGAGGTGAACGCTTTGATCGAGGCGACCGCGGTGACAGAGGGGACCGTGGTGATCGCGGCCCGCGTGGAGGTCAGGAATGACGGACATTTCCCAGCTTCCAGTCCGGCGCCCCTTCCACCGGCGGCGCAAGACCTGCCCGTTTTCCGGCGAGAACGCCCCTAGCATCGACTACAAGGACGTCAAGCTGTTGCAGCGTTTCGTGTCCGAGCGAGGCAAGATCGTGCCAAGCCGCATCACTGCTGTATCGGCGAAAAAGCAACGCGAACTGGCGCGCGCCATAAAGCGGGCGCGCTTCCTGGGTCTGCTGCCTTATATCGTGAAATAATCCGTCGGCCCACGGCGGGGGTTGGGGCGTACGCGCCTCTAACCGCTAGCAAAGAGCGGGACAGCTTGTGATGAATAACCCTGCCGTGATCGGCGCGCTGGCCGGCCTGGTCTCAGCGTTGCTGTTCGTCTCCGCCGCGTCGAGCGCCCTGGCGGCCGTTTTCCTCGTCTACATCACGCCAATGCCGCTGATGATCGCCGGCCTCGGCTGGGGAGTGCGCGCGAGCATCATCGGATTGGGCGTGGGAACGCTTGCCGCAGCCGCGCTCTTCAGCGCCAATGTTGCACTGATCTATGGCCTGATGCTGGCGGCTCCAGCAGCGATTCTGGTCTATCTGGCGCTGCTCAGCCGGCCTGATCCCCAGCAGCCTCAGGGAGTGGTGTGGTATCCCCCAGGGCGGCTTATCGCTTGGGCCGCGCTCATGGCCGGAGCGGTCGGTGGCGGCTCAGCGGTGGCGCTCGCAGCCGGAGTGGGCGATTACCAGACCGGCGTGCGCCAACTTTTCGACGAGACGCTGCTGCCCGCGTTGCAACAGGGCGAGCAGGAACTCACCGAGGAGCAGATCACGCAAAGCGTCAGTTTTCTGGGCGGGGTGCTCCCAGGCGCGGTGGCGGCGGTGTGGCTTCTGATCATGCTGCTGAACATATGGATTGGTGGTAAGATCGCCTCGATCTCGGGTCAGCTCATCCGGCCCTGGCCGAAGGTCTCGACTATCGAGTATCCGCGCTTTCTGTCCCTGGCTTTCCTGCTGGCGCTGGCAGGCACGGCGCTGTTCGCGGGGCTTACAGAGGCGATGGCTTCCGCCTTCACGGGCGGTATTCTGCTGGCGTATCTGATCATGGGGCTTGCGGTTCTCCATGTGATCACCCGGGGCAGCACCTTTCAGCCGGTGATACTGATACTGCTCTATGTTGGGATCGTGCTGGTCGGCTGGCTTGCCTTGCTGGTGGCGATTCTCGGCCTGGCCGAACCGCTTTTGCGGCTTCGCGAGCGGGTTCTGCGCAACCAAGGCGGCTCTGGACCGCCCGGCGCCCCGCGCCCGGATTAGCCGGTTGCTTGCGGCCGCGCGCGCCGCTGAGAGACATTTCACACATATTGAACGGAGAATGAGAGCATGCAGGTTATTCTGTTGGAACGAGTTGGCAAACTCGGCCAGATGGGCGACGTGGTCACGGTGCGTGACGGCCACGCCCGCAACTATTTGCTGCCCCAGGGCAAGGCGCTGCGCGCGACCAAGGAAAACATCGCCCGCTTCGAGCGCGAGCGCGTGCAGATCGAGGCGCAGAACCTGGAGCGGCGTAAGGAAGCCGAGGCAGTCGCCGAAAAACTCGACGGTCAGAGCTTCGTCGCGATCCGACAGTCCAGCGACACTGGCCAGCTCTACGGCTCGGTGAGCACCCGCGACATCTCTGACCTTGTCTCGGAAGCCGGCACCACGATCAATCGCAGCCAGGTGCTGCTCGACCGGCCTATCAAGACGCTCGGTCTGCATCGGGTGCGCATCCTGCTCCATGCCGAGGTTGAGGTTCACATCACGCTCAACGTCGCGCGCTCGCAGGACGAGGCGGAGTTGCAGGCGGAAGGGCAGGACGTCACCGCAATTCGCGAGGAAACCGAATACGAGCATGTCTCGCGCGAGCAACTCGAAGAAGAGCTGTTCGAGCCGGGCGTGGAAGTCGAGGTCGAAGCAGAGCCGGGCGAAGGGTCGGGCAATGGCTCGGGAGACGACGGGAAGACCGTGCAGTAACGGTTGAGGCAGCTCGCCGGAATTCCCATTGGTGGCGACGGAACGAAAAGTTTGTTAGCATCGTTAATGTCAATACAGCGCTCTGCGCTGGTCTTTGGAGTAGGGAACCACCGAGCAGCATCGCGGATTCGAAATGTCACCGCTTTGGTTACTACTGGATCGAGTCGTAACCTCTGGGCACCTGACTTTCATCGACGCTGATGGTCGGGCGCGCACATTCGGCGATAATACCCCACCAGACGTCATGGTCAGGCTGCATGACAAGTCAGTCGAATGGCGCATCTTCCTTGATCCAGGACTGGCGATTGCGGAAGCTTTCATGGATGGACGCCTCAGTCTGGAAGGCGGCAGTCTTTACCAATTCCTCGAAACCCTGATGGCGAATGCGGCCCGCCACTCGCTGCCGGACAGCGTGCAGATGTTCGACCGGCTCCGCTTCGCGACTCGTTGGATACGCCAATACAACCCGGCTGGCCGCGCCGCGCGCAATGCGTCTCATCACTACGATATCCCACCGGAAATCTACGATCTGTTCCTTGATCCCGACTGGCAATATTCCTGCGCCTACTTTCCTCATGACGCGATCGATCTCGCGGAGGCGCAGCGGGCCAAGAAGCGCCACATAGCGGCCAAGCTACGCGTGTGCCCGGGCCAGGAGGTGCTTGACATCGGCTGCGGTTGGGGCGGCCTGGGCCTGTCACTCGCCGAGCTGGCGGATGCACGCGTCACCGGCATCACCTTGAGCAACGAGCAACTGCGCCGCGCGCGTGAACGTGCCCAGAAGAGTGGGCTCGACAAACAGGTGCGCTTCGATCTTTGCGACTACCGCAAGCTCGATCGGAAATTTGACCGCATTGTCTCGGTCGGCATGTTCGAGCATGTCGGTGTGAACCACTACGGCGCGTTTTTCGAGCGGATTGACAAACTCCTGAAAGATGACGGCGTCGCGCTGGTTCACGCCATCGGCCGATCGGATCCGGCGGGCATCACCAACCCGTTCATCGAGAAATACATCTTCCCGGGCGGCTACATCCCGGCCCTTAGCGAAGTCATCCCGGCCATTGAGCGAACCGGGCTGATCGTCGCCGATATCGAAGTCCTGCGGCTGCATTATGCACAAACCTTGCGTATCTGGCGCGACTCGTTCATGGCACGCAGAGGCGAGGCCAGGCAGCTCATGGGTGAGCGATTTTGCCGGATGTGGGAGTTCTATCTGGCGGGTTGCGAATTGGCATTCCGCTATCAAGGCCTGATGGTCTTCCAGATTCAGCTTATCAAGCGGGTCGACGCGCTGCCGCTCACCCGAGACTACATGGTCGAGGATGAGCGGCGGATGGCGGCCATCGAGAGCGGCGAAGGCCAGCGCCCGCGTCTGGCGGGCACTTAGACAACGAGCGGGCGCGCAATAGGTTTAGCGATTCGCCACGGTCAATTTCCTGCCGCACGAATCACGCTTGCTCTGTGCATATCGCGTATAGCGGGGAGACGACGGCGACAATCGCCACACCGCAAAGCGGAATCGCGATATGGCTTTGGCCCATGAGCACAAACTACGCGAACACGAATGCGCTGGCGCAGGATAACGCCCTGCCCTTTCGCCAATCTCCGCACAACATCGAAGCGGAGCAGGCGTTACTTGGCGCCATCCTGATCAATAACAACGCCTTTGACCGCGTCTCCGGCTTCCTCGCGGCGGAACATTTCTACGATCCGCTGCACGCGCGGATTTTCGAGACCGGCGCGAAGCTGATCCAGGCGGGCAAGCAGGCGACCCCGATCACGCTCAAGACGTTTTTCGAGGCCGAAGAGCCAATCGGCGGGCTGACCGTTCCGCAATATCTCGGGCGGCTCGCAGCGAACGCGGTCAGCGTGCTGAATGCGCATGACTATGGCCGGACGATTTACGACCTCGCGGTGCGTCGCAACTTGATCATGGTCGGCGAGGACATGGTCAACACGGCCTATGATTCGCCTGTCGACATGCCGCCCGAAGCGCAGATCGAGGATGCCGAGCAGCGCCTGTTCGAGCTGGCCGAAAAGGGCAAATACGGCTCCGGCTTCATGGCGTTCTCGACTGCGCTGACCGACGCGATCGAGATGGCCTCGCACGCCTATGAGCGCGACGGGCACCTGTCAGGCCTGTCCACGGGTCTGCACGACCTCGACCGCACGATGGGCGGGCTGCAGAAATCCGACCTCATCATACTCGCCGGCCGCCCATCGATGGGCAAGACAGCGCTTGCCACCAACATCGCTTTCAACGTCGCCAAGGCTTACCGCAGCGAGATCGACGCCGAAGGCAATGAAAAAACAGTCGATGGCGGCATCGTTGGCTTCTTCTCGCTGGAGATGTCCGCCGAGCAGCTCGCCACGCGCATCATCGCCGAGCAGGCCGAGATCCCGTCTGAGCGCATCCGCCGAGGCATGATCGACGAAGCGGAATTCCGCCGCCTTGTCGAGGTCACGCAAGCAATGCAGAGCATTCCGCTTTATATCGACCACACCGGCGGCATTTCGGTGGCTCAGCTAGCCGCGCGCGCGCGCAAGCTCAAGCGGCAAAAGGGGCTGGATATGCTTGTGGTCGACTATGTCCAGCTTCTCTCCGGCTCCTCGAAGCGCGCGTCTGACAGCCGCGTGCAGGAGATCACCGAGATCACCACCGGCCTCAAGGCGCTGGCGAAGGAACTCGACGTGCCGATCGTTGCGCTGTCGCAGCTTTCGCGCCAGGTCGAGCAGCGCGAGGACAAGCGACCGCAGCTATCGGACTTGCGCGAGTCCGGCTCGATCGAGCAGGATGCCGACGTCGTGATGTTCGTCTTCCGCGAGGAATACTACGTGCAGCGGCAAGAGCCTTCGACCACCAAGGTCGAGGAGCACCAGAAATGGCAGGATGAGATGGACCAGGTCCAGGGGATTGGCGAGGTCATCATCGGCAAGCAGCGCCACGGCCCAACAGGCACCGTGCGCCTGCAGTTCAGCGCCGATGTCACCCGCTTCTCCGATTTGGCCCATGCTGGGCAGGACCCGAATGGGAGAAGCTGAGCAACGCGCGGATGCGCCAGACTGGCCGCGAGACATGGTGCAGATCGCGCCCGGCCCACGCGATACCGCGCTGCTGCTCATTGACCTGGACGCGCTGCGGGCCAACTACCGTCGGCTGCGCGATCTGGCACCCAGCGCGGAAACGGCTGCAGTCCTCAAGGCGGATGGCTACGGCCTGGGCGCGGTGGCCTGCGCGCGGGCGCTGGCGCGTGACGGCGCGCGGACTTTCTTCGTTGCTACTGTGCACGAGGCGCACGAGTTGCGGTTGGCGCTGCCCGAGGCGGTCATCTATGTGCTCGACGGGCTTGCGCCCGGCGCGGCGGAGTATTTCGCCGCAAACGGCCTGCGCCCGGTGCTCGGCGACATCGCCGAGATCGAGGAGTGGGCCGGCTACTGCCGCGCGACCGGCTATGCGGGGCCGGCGGCCATTCATGTCGACACCGGCTTCAACAGGCTGGGCCTCGACATGGGCGGCGTTCATACGCTCGCAACGCGCCGGGACCTGCAGGACTCATTCGACCTGTCGCTCGTCATGAGCCATCTGGCCTGCGCTGACACGATGGACCACCCCAAGAACGACGCCCAAGCGCAGATGTTCGATGAGATGCGCGCGCTGCTGCCACCTGCGCCGGCCAGCCTTGCCGCGTCGGGCGGTATCCAGCTTGGGCCGCGCTATCACTATGACATGACGCGC
Organism: uncultured Hyphomicrobiaceae bacterium; assembly: GCA_964572465.1. Lineage (GTDB taxonomy): Bacteria > Pseudomonadota > Alphaproteobacteria > Rhizobiales > Rhodomicrobiaceae > Dichotomicrobium. The sequence continues at coordinate 18,135 of CAZNGB010000001.1, read as the reverse complement.
GCAGGCGTGGCGCTTTATGGCGGGCGCTCGCTAAACAGCGCCCCGGAGATGCAGCCGGTGGTCACGCTGCTGGCGCGCATCGCCACGGTGCGCGAGGCAGCGCCCGGCGACACCGTCGGTTATGGCGCGGCGCACACGCTCACCCGCCCATCGCGCATCGCCATCGTCACGGCTGGCTATGCAGATGGCTATATCCGCCTGCTCGGCGGCAGCGATGACAGGCTTGGCGCGTATGGCTTCATCGGCCCGCACAGGGTTCCAGTGCTCGGACGGGTCTCGATGGACCTGAGCGCATTCGACGTTACCGATGTTCCCGGTGCGTTGGCGAGGCGCGGCGGTTGGATCGAGCTTTTAGGGCCGCGCGTGACGGTCGATGACCTCGCTGCGCGCGCCCGGACCATCGGGTATGAGGTGCTCACCAGCCTCGGCGCGCGTCACACCCGCCACTATCTCGGCGGCTGAAGGCAATGGCCCGCGCCAACAACATCTATGTGTGCCAAAGCTGCGGCGCGTCGTCGGCGCGCTGGTCGGGCAAATGCGCGTCGTGCGGGGCTTGGAACGCGTTGAGCGAGGAGGCCGCGCCAGCGCCCTCTGGCGGAAAACGCGCTGCGGCCAAAAAACCCGGGGGCGTCAAGCTGCTGCGCCTCGATGACAGCGGCGGGCAGATCGCGCACGCGCCCACCGGCATCAGCGAATTCGACCGCGTGCTCGGCGGCGGGCTGGTGCCCGGCTCGGCAGTGCTTTTAGGAGGCGATCCAGGCATCGGCAAGTCGACGCTACTACTCCAGACCTCCGCGGCCATCGCGCAGGCCGGGCGCAACGCGCTCTACTTCTCGGGCGAGGAAGCCGCGGACCAGATCAGCTTGCGCGCTGAGCGCCTTGGCGTTGCTTCTGCGCCGCTACGCGTGGCGGCGGAGACAAATGTCGAGCGCATCCTCGCCACCATCGACGCGGAGGGCCGCGCGGATTTCATCGTCATCGACTCGATCCAGACGCTATGGTCCGACACGCTTGAATCCGCGCCGGGCACCGTCAGCCAGGTGCGCGCTTCGGCCCAGGCGCTGATCGCCCATGCCAAGCGCACCGGCTGCGCTCTGTGTCTGGTCGGCCACGTCACCAAGGATGGTCAGATCGCCGGGCCCAAGGTTGTCGAGCACATGGTCGATACGGTTTTGTATTTCGAGGGCGACAGCGCCCAGCATTACCGGCTACTGCGCTCGGTCAAGAATCGCTTTGGCCCCGCCGGCGAGATCGGCGCGTTCGAAATGCGCGGCAGCGGCCTGCACCCGGTGACCAACGCCTCGCAGCTTTTCCTCGGCGAACGCGGTGAAACTGCGCCCGGGACGGCCGTGTTCGCGGGGGTGGAAGGCACGCGCCCGCTGCTGGTCGAAATTCAGGCGCTGGTGGCCCCGACGGTGTTCCCCTCCCCGCGCCGCGCCGTGGTCGGCTGGGATGTGGGCCGGCTGGCGATGCTGCTGGCGGTGCTCGAAGCGCGCTGCGGCATCCGGTTGAGCGGGCATGATGTCTATCTCAATGTGGCGGGGGGCTTGCGCGTCGGCGAACCCGCCGCCGACCTCGCCGTGGCTGCCGCCCTGATATCGGCACTTTCCGGCGTTGCACTGCAGGCGGATTGCGTTTATTTCGGTGAGGTCAGTTTGTCCGGCGCAATCCGGACGGTACGCCAATCCGATACAAGACTGCGTGAAGCAGCGAAGCTGGGGTTCGGCGCAGCCGTTGTGCCGGCATCTGCCGAAATCGATGAGTCCTCATGCGCGCTGCAATTGGCGCGTACAGGGCATCTCAAGGGGCTGGTTGAGGGGCTGGCCGCGCAACACGCCGGCGCGTAGGCCGCCAATGCGTTTCACTTCCGTTTGGAGCCGTGACGACGGGCCGGGCGCGCCGTCGCGCATGGAGAGGGGTTTTTCGGGCAATGCCGATACAGTGGCTCGACGTCATCCTGATTGTGATCATGTTCATTTCCGCGTTTCTGGCGATGCTGCGAGGATTGACGCGGGAGATGCTATCGATTGTTTCCTGGGCGCTGGCCGCCGTCGCCGCGCTGTTCGCCTACCCGGCCTATCGGGAGACGGCGCGGCAATATATCGAACCGCCGATGCTGGCCGACGGCGTTCTGATCGGCACCGTGTTCATCGTAACGCTGATTATCGTCAGCCTGATCACGGTTCGGATCTCGGATTACATCCTCGATAGCCGCGTCGGCGCGTTCGACCGCACGCTCGGCTTCGTGTTCGGTCTGGCGCGCGGATTGATCCTCGTGGTTATCGCTTACGAGCTGATGAGCATGCTGGTGCCCAAAGAAACCCACCCGCGATGGGTGTTGGAGGCGCGCTCGCTGGAGGTTATCGAGAGCACCGGCTCGGCGATTATCTCGCTATTGCCCGACAATCCGGCCTCGGTCTTCCGCGAGGAGGGCGACCCGGGTTAATGCGTTGCGTGCCCGGGACGCGCTTACCCTCGCCTGTTGACGCGTCACAAAACTGACATTTCGGCATTGCGCGTCATGCAACAATGCGCATATTGATGGTGTCAATGCCGGGCCGCTTGCGGTCCGCAGCTCCAATGGGCAATGGAGCTTGCCAGATGGCCAGTGAGACTTTCCTTGACGACGACAAACTCCGGGAGGAGTGCGGTGTGTTTGGCATCTTCGGTCATGAGGATGCCGCGCCACTCACCGTGCTGAGCCTGCATGCGTTGCAGCATCGCGGGCAGGAGGCGGCCGGTATCGTCACCTATGATGGCGAGCATTTCCATTCCGAGCGCCGGCTTGGCCTGGTCGGCGACCAGTTCACCAAGAAATCCGTCGTGGACCGGCTCAAGGGCCATGCCGCTGTAGGGCATGTGCGCTACTCCACCACGGGTGAGACGGCCATCCGTAATGTCCAGCCATTGTTCGCCGATCTGTCGGTCGGCGGCTTCGCGCTTGCGCACAATGGCAATCTCACCAACGCACTCAAGATCCGCCAAAACCTGATCGCCTCTGGCGCCATCTGCCAGTCAACCTCGGACACCGAGGTGATCATGCATCTGGTGGCGCGTAGCCGTAAACAACGCCTGGTGGAACGGCTCATCGACGCGCTGTTGCAGATCGAAGGCGGCTATGCGCTGGTCGCGGTCACGAACAAGAAGCTCATTGGCGCGCGCGATCCGCTGGGCCTGCGCCCGCTGGTGCTCGGCAAGCTGGAGGACGCATATGTGTTTGCGTCGGAAACCTGCGCGCTTGATATCATCGGGGCGGAGTTCGTGCGCGAGGTCGATAATGGCGAGGTCGTGGTCGTCACCAAGGACGGCATTGAGAGCCATCGCCCGTTCCCCCGGCGCGAGCCGCGCCCATGCCTGTTTGAGTACATCTATTTCGCCCGCCCTGATTCAATCATCGGCGGGCGCAGCGTTTATGAGGTCCGCAAGAAGTTCGGCGAACAGCTTGCCATCGAATCGCGCGCCGATGCCGATGTTGTGGTGCCCATCCCCGATTCCGGCGTGCCATCGGCGATCGGCTATGCGCAGCAGTCCGGCTTGCCGTTCGAGCTTGGCATCATCCGCAACCAATATGTCGGGCGCACCTTCATCGAGCCGGAGCAGCGCATCCGCAAGCTGGGTGTGAAGCTCAAGCACAGCGCCAATAGCGCCGCCATTCGCGGCAAGCGCATCGTGCTCATCGATGACAGCATCGTGCGCGGCACCACCTCGATCAAGATCGTGCAGATGATGTATGAAAAAGGCGCGGCGGAAGTACATCTGCGCGTTGCATGCCCGCCAATCATCTATCCCGACTTTTACGGTATCGACACGCCGGAAAAAGCCAAGTTGCTGGCCTCGCATCATTCGCTTGACGAGATGCGAGACTTCATCGGCGTGGAAAGCCTTGCCTTCTTGTCCGTCGACGGCATCTACCGCGCGCTCGGATACGACGGACGCGATCCAGCCAACCCGCGCTTTGCGGACCACTACTTCACCGGCGACTATCCCACGAGGCTGGTGGATCAGGACGATAATCAGCCACATCGCCAGCTTTCGCTGCTGGCAGAAGCAAGCTGAGCCGACAACGCATGTCAGAAGAGGCCTCGCAGCAGGGAACGGCCGGACGGTTGGCCGGGCGCACAGCCGTGATTACCGGCGCGTCGCGCGGGATCGGACGTGCGGTGGCGCTGGGGCTGGCGCGCGAAGGCGCGCATGTGATCGCTATCGCACGGACCAAGGGCGCGCTGGAGGAACTCGACGACGAGATCAGGGCTGGAGGCGGCGCCTGCTCGCTCATCACGCTCAACCTGAAGCATAGCGATAAAGTCGATGCGCTGGGACCGACGCTGTACCAGCGCTGGCAGCATATCGACATATTCGTCGCGAATGCGGGCGTGCTCGGCACGTTGACGCCGGTGGCCCATATCCTGGACCGAGACTGGGATGAGGTCATTGCCATCAACCTCTCGGCCAATATGCGCATGATCCGCACGCTCGACCCACTTTTGCGCCGCTCCGACGCAGGCCGCGCGATTTTCGTCTCATCCGGGGTTGCAACAGCTCCGCGCGCCTATTGGGGTCCGTATGCCGCCACGAAAGCCGCGATGGAGACGCTCGCGCTGACCTACGCCGCGGAAACCGCCTCAACGCCCGTGCGCGTCAACATCGTCAATCCCGGGCGCACGCGCACGGCGATGCGCGCAGCCGCCTACCCCGGCGAAAACCCGGCGAAGCTGAAAGCCCCGGAAGCCGTGGTGCCGCTGTTCATCGATCTGGCCAGCCCAACCTGCGAGGTCACCGGCCAGCGCTTCGATTACGAGGATTACGCAAGGTGACGCCGATAGCGGTGCCGGATCAGTCCGGCATTTCGATCACCATGCCGTCATAGGCCGGCTCGATGCCGCGGGGCAGCTCTCGCATGAGCGCGTTGAAATCCAGGTCGTTATGCATATGCGTCAGTACGGCATGCGGCACCTCCAGCCGGCGGATCCAGTCCACTGCCTGTTCCACCGTGAAATGCGCCGGGTGCGCGGGCGCGTGACGCAGCGCATCAACCACCCAGATATCCAGCCCCTCCATCATTGGCAGCGATGTGTCCGGCAGCCCGCTGATATCGCTGGAATAGGCCAGCCCGCCCACACGAAAGCCCAGCGAAACGATGTTGCCGTGAAGCTGCGCAAACGGCATCGCCTCGACCGGCCCGCCAGCCCCGTCGATCCGCACCGGCTTACCCGGCCGGATCGTGTGAGGCCGAAGGATCGGCGGATAAGCACTACCCTCCGGCGCATGAAAGCAATAGTAGAATCGGTGCTCCAGCGCTGCGCGTGTCACCTCGTCGAAATAGACGTCAAGCTGTTCGCGGCGGCGGAACACGATTGCCCGCAGATCGTCGATGCCGTGGGTGTGGTCCGCGTGGTCGTGGGTGTAGAGCACGCCGTCGAGCAAGGACACATCGTGGCGTAGAAGCTGTTCGCGCATGTCCGGGCAGCTATCTACGAGCACGGCGGTGGTGCCGCCATCTCCGATACGTTCAATCAGCAAAGAACAGCGGGTGCGCCGGTTGCGCGGTTCATGCGGATCGCAGTTGCCCCAGTCGCTGCCAATGCGCGGCACGCCGCCTGACGACCCGCAGCCAAGGATCGTGAAGCGATATGCCATCAGGCGACCCGGCCTTCGGGCGCGGGGGTCATCGCCGCATCACGCGGCAGGCGGCTGAACAGCCGGTACACGTTTTCCGTGGTCGCGCGCGCGATCTCGTCCTCGCTTACACCCTTGACCTCGGCCAGCACCTTGGCGATGTGGCGGACATGGGCGGGCTCATTGCGCTTGCCGCGATGGGGCACCGGCGCAAGATAAGGCGCGTCGGTTTCGACGAGCAGGCGGTCCATCGGCACGGTCGCGGCGATCTCGCGCAGTTCATCCGCCCGCTTGAAGGTCAGCACACCGGAAAATGACACATAAAGACCCAGCGCCAACCCGCGCCGCGCCAGCTCGTGGCCAGAGGTGAAGCAGTGCAGTACGGCGGTGAAAGCGCCCTTCCCCATCTCGTCTTCGAGGATCGCAGCGGTGTCGTCTTCAGCCTCGCGCGAATGGATCACCAGCGGCAGACCGGTTTGCCGCGCGGCCTCGATATGACGGCGGAAGCCGGATTTTTGATCCTCGACCGCGCTGAAGTCATAGTGATAATCCAGGCCCGCCTCGCCGATCGCCACGACCTTGTCGCGCTTAGCCGCTTCCAAAATGTCGCCTAGCGGCACGTCCTTCTCCTCGCTCGCGTAATGCGGATGCGTGCCGGCCGAACAGAACACATCTGCATAGGTTTGCGTGAGCGCGTATACTTCCTCGAAGCGGCGCATCCGCGTGGAGATTGTGATCATCGGACTGACCCCGGCTGCGCGTGCGCGTGCGACCACATCATCGCGCTCCGGCGCGAAGTCGGGAAAGTCCAAATGGCAATGGCTGTCGATAAGCATCACTGAGCGACTTGTTTCTCTTCCTGTTCGACAAAGCGCGGAAACACCGGCTCGGGCTTGGGCAACACGACACCCGCAGTCAACCGGCCGGCTTCGCCAAGACGGGCGAACTCGCGCGCATCGTCCGGCACGGCGAGCAAGTCGAGCAGTCTGGCTGCCGCTCCGGGCGTCAGCGCCTGCGCGAGTATCGCGACCTGGCGGACCGTCTCGGCCGTGACGTATAGCACCGTGCCCATGCGCGCCGGGTCTGTCTTTTTCAGTGCCCACGGCTCCTGACCAGCGAAATAGCGGTTGGCCTCAGCGACGACGTTCCAGATGGCCTCGGCGGCCTTGTGTATCGCCTGCCCCTCCAGCGCCTCTCGCACCCTAGCGAGCATTCCATCGGCCAGACCGAGCAGCACGCGATCGGCATCGGTGAACGTGCCCGGCACCGGCAGTGCCCCGTCGCAGTTCTTCGCGATCATGCTCAAGGAACGCTGCGCAAGGTTGCCCAGATCATTCGCAAGATCGGCGTTGATCCGATTCACGATCGCCTCGTGGCTATAGCTGCCGTCCTGCCCGAATGGCACCTCGCGCAGAAGGAAATAGCGCAGCTGGTCCACCCCGTAGACCGAGATCAGCGAGAATGGATCGACGACGTTGCCGACCGACTTCGACATTTTTTCGCCGCGGTTGAATAAAAAGCCGTGCGCGAACACGCGCTTGGGCAGCGGCAGTTCCGCCGACATCAAGAATGCGGGCCAGTAGACCGCGTGGAACCGCAAGATATCCTTACCGATGACATGCAGGTTCGCCGGCCAGTAGCGCTTGTAGCTCTTGCTGTCGATATCCGGGTAGCCGACGCCGGTCAGATAGTTCGTCAGCGCGTCCACCCAGACGTAAATGACATGCCCCGGCGCATCCGGCACCGGGATGCCCCAGTCCAGCGTGGTGCGTGAGATCGACAGGTCCATCAGCCCGCCTTCCACGAAACTCACAACCTCGTTGCGGCGCTCCGGGGGCAGGATGAAATCCGGGGTCTCGGCGTAGTGCTTGAGCAGATCTGGCCCGTATTTCGACAAGCGAAAGAAATAGGTCTGCTCCTCGGTCCATTCCACCGGCGTGCCGGTCGGGCCGCGGCGCACGCCGTCCTCACCGACTTCTGTTTCGCTCTCGGCGTAAAACGCCTCGTCGCGAACAGAGTACCAGCCGGCATAGGCGTCAAGATAGATGTCGCCCCGCGCTTCCATGCGCTTCCAGATGGCGCAGACCGCCTCGTGATGCCGCGTCTCGGTCGTGCGGATGAAATCATCGTTGGCCACATTCAGCGCCTGGCACATTTCCTGGAATTGCGGGGTGTTGCGGTCGCCCAGCTCGCGCGGGCTCAGCCCTTCCTTCTGCGCGGTCTGCTTCATCTTCAGCCCGTGCTCGTCCACGCCGGTCAGGAAGAACACGTCATAGCCATCAAGCCGGCGGAACCGCGCGAGCGCATCAGTCGCGATCGCCTCATAGGCGTGGCCGATATGCGGCGCGCCATTAGGGTAGGATATTGCCGTGGTGAGATAATAAGCGGGCTTGCTTGTCATCTGCGTATTGTTCCGCTTCGGGTTACATGCATTTGTGGCGCCCCCGCGCTTCACGACGGACGTGCGCGCCGGGCCAGTTGCGCGGCGTTTTCGATCTCGGTGAACAGCCGCATCAGCGCCGCGCCGCGGTCGAGATTGAGTGCCTCGGCCTCTGCGCGCAGACGCTTTCCTGTGTCCCACACCTCCATCCATCGCGCAAGGCTGGGCGCGTTGAACACGCCGGAGCCGTCAGACGATTGCGCGGCGTTGCGGATTGCGGCGGCGAGCGTCTCCTCCACCAGATCAAAGATCAGATCAAATCCAAGACCCGATTTGCTGGCGCTCGCAGCGTCGATCAGGCGAAATATGTCCGCGTCGTCGAGGCGCGGCAAGCGCTCGAAGATCTGCCCGATCAGCGCATAAACCTCCGCCCCGCCGCCCGAAATCAACTCAAGCGCGCGCCGCGGCCGGCCATTTGCGGCGGCCACGATTCGCCCCATGTCCGCTGGCTCCGGCAAGTCGACAGCCGCCGCCGCGCATGCCGACTCGACGGCCTCGCGCGTTTCTTCCGCGCTTAAGGGGCGGAGCCGCAGCCGTTCACAGCGCGAGGCGATGGTCGGTAGCAGGCGGCCCGCGCTGGTGGCAATCAGGAAGAACAGCGTGCGCGCCGGCGGTTCTTCCAGCGATTTCAGCAGCGCGTTCGCGGAACTCAGGTTAAAATCATCAGCGCTGTCCACGACCACAACGCGCCAGCCCGCCCCCGCCGTCGTCCCTAGGAACGCCTTGAGCCGGCGCACATCATCAACCGCGATCTGCGTGCGCAGCTTCTTGGTCTGCGGGTTGAGCGTCCGGCGCACAACCATCAGCCGCGGATGCGACTGCGCCACGATCAGCCGCCGCGCTTCGCCCACTGTCTCCACATCCTTCGCCAGCACTTCAGCGGCGAAATCATAAACCAGCGTCGCCTTTCCGATGCCCGGCGGGCCTGCGACGATCCAGCCATGCGCGATGCGCCCGCTCTGCAAGCGCTCACTCAGGCGGGCGCGTTCGCCGGCGTGCCCAACCACACCGGCCGTCTCGCGCGGATGCGGCCAGTCGCCAAGGCGGTCGGCTTCGGGCGGCGGGGTGTCGGCGTTTTGTCGCGCGGCTCTTGCCATCTGTCAGGGATTCAGCCGTTCTTCCACGACCTTCCAGATCGCGGCTTCCACCGTATCGGGATCGGCCGAGGCGTCGATCACCGCGCAACGCCAAGGCTCGCACTGCGCGATATTCAAAAATTCCGACCGCAGGTTCTGGTGAAAGGCCAGTGGCATCTTCTCGTATCGGTCCTTCTCGGTGCCCGCCAGCCGCTCCAGCGCCTGCTCGGGGGGCATGTCGAGTATCAGCGTGAGGTCAGGGCGGGTCGGCCAGACGATGGTCCGCTCGAGTGCCTCCAGCATCGACACCGGAACCTCGCCCCCAGCGCCTTGATACGCACGCGTCGAGTCGGAGAAGCGGTCGCAGACCACCCATTTTCCCGCTTCTAGCGCCGGTCGGATCGTGATTTCCAGATGAGAATGGCGCGCGGCATAAAATAGCGCCGCCTCCGCCATGCCGCCGAACTTTTCGATCTTGCCCGACAGCAACAGCTCGCGGATTTGCTCGGCGCGGGGCGAGCCCCCGGGTTCACGCGTCAGCACAATGGCATGGCCGCAGGCCTCCAGTCGGTCGCGCAGGCGCTTGGCCTGGGTCGATTTCCCGGCACCTTCGCCGCCCTCCAGCGTGATGAATTTGCCTGTCGCCAAAGCCGCTTTATCCCGTGCCGCCTATGCTCCGGCGCAGCACGCCGTCGCTATGCTTTTATAACAGCCAGCCGAAAGCCAGCATCAGGATCGTGTCAAACCCCCGTGCGATCACTCCGCCCTGGCCCACATCTTCTGCGGCATAGAGCGGCGCGCTATTGCTGACGCCCTCGTCGGTGGTGACGCGGATCTCGGCCACGCGCTCACCCTGCGCAATCGGCGGATAAAGAGGCCCGACATAGGCGATTTCGGCCGAGATGCGTTCGCGCTCAGTGGTGCGCGGCAGCAATATCGTCACATCGCCCTTGCCCGAGAGGTCGACAAACCGGCTTTCACCGCCCCAAACCCGCGCCGTACCGACGATCTCGCCCGCGTCAAACAGCGTGAATTCCTTGAAGCTGCGCAGGCCCCAGTTGAGAAGCCGCACCGCTTCATTGCGCCGGGCGCTGCTGGTCTCTAGACCACTGACAACAGCGATCATGCGCCGGCCATCGGCCTTTGCCGAAGCGACGACGCCATAGCCCGCTTCGCTGGTGTAGCCGGTCTTCAACCCGTCGGCCTGGTCGTTGCGCACCAGCCGGTTGCGGTTGAAGAAGCGGTGGCGACGATACTTGAACTCTTTCTCGGCGAAGTAAGGATAATACTCCGGGTATTCCCGGATCACATGACGCGACAGCTCCGCCAGATCGCGCGGTGACATGTAGTGGTCCGGATCGGGCAGCCCGGTGGAATTGACGAAGTTGGAATTCGTCAGGCCGATGTCGGCGGCATATGCGTTCATCAAACGCGCAAAGCCAGCCTCCGAACCGCCCAGCCCTTCCGCGAGCACGATGCTGGCATCGTTGCCGGACTGGACCACCACGCCGCGCACGAGTTCCTCGACGGTCACCGACGAATTGATCGGCGCGAACATAGCTGAAGTGCCGGAGGGCGCGCCGCCGGTCCGCCACGCGTTCTCGCTGACCACAAACTCATCTTCCAGATTGAGCCGGCCTTCCTTCAGCGCCTTGAACACCACGGCAAGCGTCATGAGCTTGCTCATGCTGGCGGGCGGCATCGGCTCATCGCCGCGCTTGTTATAAAGCACCGCGCCTGTTTCGTGATCCATCAGAAACGCGTAAGGCGCCTCGCTTTGAAATGCAGCCTGGGCTGGACCTCCCATGTTGGCCGCTAGGCCAGCCAGAATCGCAGCCACAACAACGATGAATTGACGCACAGTCTTTCCCCGCACTCTGATGTCCCGTCCCCTGCCGCAGTTGCGGCCTTGGCCAAGACTTAACACCAGCGCTGCGGGAGAAATCAACTGTCGCGCGGCTCCGGCCTGTTCGTGTCCGGCTCAGGATCGGCCGCACCGAGGCGGGTTCGCTGTTCGCTGTACCATGGCTGCGCTGCGAGATGGGTTCGCTCGAAGCTTTCATCGCCGTCAAGCGGCGCGGGCCGCAGATATTTCACCCGTACCGGCCCGGTCCCGGCCCTTTTGATGCCGAGCAGCTTTGCGGCGCGTCGCGACAAGTCAATGATGCGGTTACGCGCGAATGGACCTCGGTCATTTACCCTGAGGATGAGCGTCCGGCCATTACCCAGATGCGTCACCTTGACATAGCTTGGCAGCGGGAGTGTGGGATGCGCAGCTGTCAGGGCATCCATGTCATAGACTTCCCCATTCGCCGTCTTGCGGCCATGGAACATCTCGCCATACCACGACGCGATGCCGGCGCGGTCATAATTGGGGTCTTCGCGAGGCGTAACGGTCTCGCCAGCCGCCAGATAGGGCTTGCCGATCTTGCGCACGCCGCCGCCCTTGGGCACCGGCTCGCCGAGCGCAACCACGCGCGGGCTGAGCTTGTGCGTTTCGTCATCGGACCCGCTGGGCGCATCAAACACGCGGGAGATCGCCGATTGCCGGCTGGCGGGCTCACCGGTGCTGACGAGGCTCAGCGACATGACGGATGGATCAGGCGCGGCGCACCCGGCGAGCAGCACACCGGAAAGGATCAGGACTGTAAGACGCGAAACGGCGGAACCAGGCATGAGAGGTTTCTCGATCAAGTTGGAACCTGCTAGAGAAGGCGTGCCCCAGAATGGGTCGCGGTGGAGAGAATTCGTAACCAAACAACCTGAGCTTGCAGTAAAGCGGCACCGCTCAATTTGATCTGTTATGACGTTTTGTGATTCGCAGGGCGAAGCTGTGGCCGCGTTGGCCGGCCCCAAGTTTTTTTGCCATCCGCCAATGAAAGCGACGGAAGGACGCCCCTGAGTTGGACAGCCCCAGCAAGCAAAGCAGCGACGCGCGGCTCAAGCGCACCGTCACCCTGGTCCCGCTAACGCTTTACGGCGTCGGCGTGATTGTTGGTGCGGGAATTTATGTGCTCATCGGCGAGACGGCGGCCCGCGCGGGCTTTTACACACCGCTGGCGTATCTCACGGCATCGATGCTGGTCGCGCTGACGGCGGCTTCTTATGCCGAGTTGTCCACGTCTTTTCCCGTGAGCGCGGCGGAGACGGCCTATATCCGCGCGGGCTTGGGCATCGAGTCGCTGGCGACACTGGCCGGGCTGCTGGTCTGCGTCTCGGGCATCATCTCCTCGGCCACGCTTGTTCAGGGCGGGGCGGGCTATGCCGCATCGCTCACCGGGCTGCCGCCGCTCGCCCTGGCGGTGTGCTTTGCCCTGATGTTGGGCGCGATCGTTGGGCTGGGCATCGAACTCTCGGTCGGCGTGATCGCCACTGTCACGGTCATCGAGGTCGGCGGCCTCGTGCTGATCGCCGTCCTTGGGTTTGGCAACGTCGAGGCCGTTCAGACCGGCATTGCGGCGCATTACACGCCGCTGGACATGAGCGCGGCCGTGGGGGTGATTTCCGGCGTGCTGCTCGCTTTTTTCGCCTTCATCGGCTTTGAGGACATGGTCAACATCTCCGAGGAGGTGAAAAACCCTGAGCGTAACATGCCGCGCGCTATCGCGCTGGCGCTGATCAGCGTAACGCTGATTTACATAGCGATCTCGATGGTGGCGGTGATTTACGTCGACACGGGCGAGCTGGCAGCTTCCAACGCGCCGCTCAGCCTTGTTTTCGAGCGTATCAGCGGCCTGCCTGGCGGAGCGATCAGCTTGATCGCGATTGTCGCAGCGCTCGGCGGCGTCGTCGCGCAGATCGTGATGTCGACACGCATCCTCTACGGGCTGGGCCGGATGGGCAAGCTGCCCGGCTGGTTTTCGGCGGTGCATCCGCGCACACAAACGCCAGTGAATGCCACGGTGCTGGTGGTGGCGGTCATCGTGGTGCTGACGATCATGCTGCCCACGCGCGAACTGGCCGAGACAACTGCGGCGGGCACGCTGTTCGCATTTTCGTTTGTGAATCTCGCGCTCTGGCGGATGAAAGGCCGCGCAGATTATCGCTCCGGCGGCTTTTCCGTCCCGCGCGTCGTGCCGCTACTAGGGGCGGTGCTGTCGATGTCGTTCCTCATCAACGAGATGATCCGCCGTGCGCTGTGACGCGTTCAGCTGCTCTTCCTGCGCGTCCGCGACTGGCTCGCCGCGCGGCCGCCTTGCTCGGTGAGCAAAAGCTGGCGATGGCTCAAGGTGGACTGGGCGACCTCCCACACGAACGAGAACGACTGCAGCGAGTCCTCCTCGATCCGGTCATTGTCAAGATCGGCGATGACCTCATGAAAGATGGCGAACAAGCTGGTGCGCACCTCCTCCAGTTCGGCAAGCGTACCCGCCTGATCAGCGCGGTCGACGAGCGCGGCAATCTCCAGGTTGTAACGGTCGGCGCGGTTCTTGCGGGCGTTGGAAAGCCAAGTGCGCGCTTGCCAAAGGCCCGAGGCGAACAGAACCAGAACGGACACTGCGAGCCCGATCGTCTCAGCGTACTCGACGAGAAAGGGTGGCCGGTCGCGTTGGTAGTATGCTTCCGCGCCAGGGTGCACCCCGATGTTGAGCCGTTGTTGGTCGGTGGGTGCGGAAATAAAGGCCGCTTGTTGGTTAGCCTCAACCATCTGCTGGCGGCGCTCGAACAGCGTGGTGACAATCTGGTTTGCAATGTCGTTGGGCAGCCACGCATTGGCGACAAGCAGCGCATCAACGCTCAGCACATCAATGGTTTCACGCGGCACTGGACGGTTGCCCGAATATGCGCCCTTGGGCACCTCCATTCGCGATATGGCGGGGTCGAACAGCGCTATCGCCTGGGCCTGATCGAGACCAAGCAACTCGATATCAGCGCCGCGGATCGCATCCGCGATCGCTTCGTTGCCGAGCGCCATAATCAAGAATAGCGCATCCACGTCGCCGGCCGTAAGCGCGGCGAGCCCCTCGCTCAGCGTGCCAGGTACCGGCTCAACGGCTTCACCGGCGATCTGGTAATGATCCAGCAATTGGTAGAATGCGGTGTTCGAACCGGAGTCCTCAGGCATCAGCGCCACCCGTTTGCCCGCGAGGTCGCTGAAGTCAGCAATGCCGGCGTCTGTGCGCGCCAGAAAATGATAAACCTCGGGGTAGAGGCGCGCGATAAGCTTTATATCGCGATCAAGCTGCGTGTTGCTCTGCACCAGTCCGAGTGTGGTTTCATTCGTTGCCACGCGCTGTGCGTTTTCGGCGGCGCCGCCGCTTCTTTGAACCCCGGCGCGGATCGCAGGCTCGGAAGCGCTGAGCGTCTCCGCGATCACCTGCCCCAGCACGTCATAGCTGCCGCCTTCCGTGCCGGTCGTTATCACGATGCGCTTGACGCCGTGGCCGGCGAGGAATGCGAAAATCCCTACGATCAGAAGCAAGAGACCGACGCCAACCCCAACCGGAAGCCAGCGCAGCAGCCTGTCCGAGGGCAGGGTCTGGCGCCGCACACCGCGTCTGATCTGCTCAAGCAGCGGAATGTCCCGAGGCATGGAGCGGTCTCCAGAGATTACACAAGGCGGCTGCGCTCAACCGCTGCCTCGATGAAAGAGGCGAACAGCGGATGCGGCTCAAAGGGGCGGGACTTCAACTCCGGGTGAAACTGCACGCCTATGAACCAGGGGTGATCAGGAATCTCGACGATCTCGGGCAACAATCCGTCAGCGGAGACGCCTGTGATCCGCAAGCCCGCGCGCTCCAGGATCTCCCGGTAATGCATGTTGACCTCATAGCGGTGGCGATGGCGCTCCGAAATCTGCCCGGCCATGTAAATCTGCGCGACCCGGCTACCCGGCGCCAACACGGCTTCATACGCGCCTAACCGCATGGTGCCGCCGAGATCGCCCGACTGAGCGCGCTGTTCAAGCTCGTTGCCACGCATCCATTCGGTCATGAGACCCACGATCGGAATTTCGGCCTCCCCGAACTCGGTGGAATTCGCTCCCAACAGTCCAGCCAGGTTCCGCGCCACCTCGATCACGGCCATCTGCATCCCGAAACAGATGCCGAAATAAGGTACGCCGCGCGTGCGCGCGAACCGTGCCGCCGCGATCTTGCCGGCCGCGCCGCGTTCGCCAAAGCCGCCCGGCACGATGATGCCATTGACGTTTTCGAGAAACGGAGCGGGGTCTTCCCGCTCGAACACCTCCGCCTCGATCCACTCGATATTGACATGCACGCCGTTGGCGATGCCCCCATGAACGAGCGCCTCGGTTAACGACTTGTAGGCGTCGCGCAGTTCCGTGTACTTGCCAACGATAGCGATGGTCACGTCGCCGTCCGGGTTGGCGATACTGTGCGAGATACGCTGCCAGCGCGCGAGGTCAGGCGCAGGCGCGCCGTCAATGCCGAACGCGTCGAGCACCGCGGCGTCCAGCCCCTCGTTATGGTAGGCGACCGGGACGTCATAGATGCTTGGCACATCCAGCGCCTGGATCACCGCCTCCTCGCGCACATTGCAGAACAGCGCGATCTTGCGGCGCTCGTCGGCCGGCACCTCACGGTCGGCGCGGCACATGAGAATGTCCGGCTGGATGCCGATGGAGCGCAGCTCCTTGACCGAGTGCTGGGTCGGCTTGGTCTTCAGCTCGCCCGCCGCGCGGACATAGGGCAGCAAAGTGAGGTGAATGAAAATGGCGTGCCCGCGCGGCAGCTTTATCGAGAGCTGGCGAATGGCCTCGAAGAACGGCAGCCCCTCGATGTCGCCCACGGTACCGCCAATCTCGCACAGGACGAAATCGACCCCGTCATTGCCCTCCAGGATGAAGTCCTGAATGGCGTTGGTGACGTGTGGGATCACCTGGACGGTGCCGCCGAGAAAATCGCCGCGCCGCTCTTTGGCGATGATGTCGGAATAAATGCGTCCCGTGGTGACATTGTCCGCCTGGCTGCACGGCACGCCGGTGAAGCGTTCGTAATGGCCGAGGTCCAGATCGGTCTCCGCGCCGTCGTCGGTGACGAAGACCTCGCCGTGCTGGAACGGGCTCATCGTGCCGGGGTCGACGTTGAGGTAGGGGTCGAGTTTACGCAGCCGCACGGTGTAGCCGCGCGCCTGAAGCAATGCGCCGAGGGCCGCCGACGCGAGCCCCTTTCCCAGAGAGGAGACCACGCCGCCAGTGATAAAAATATATCGCGCCATGGGCTTTCAAAATACACGCGCCGGGCCCGGCGCGAAGTGTGCGCATGAGCCTATCCACAAGCGCAGGCGTCATGACCACGTGCTTCAGCGCTGTCGCAGGCCCCGAGCTGTCACCAGTTCCAAGCTTGTGGGCGTCCCCGCCGCTATTGCGGTCGCGGAACTTCCGGCTGAGCCGGCGGCACGATCGGCTGGAGATCGGGCAAAGCCGGAGCGGAAGGCCGGCTTTGGCCAGCCGGGGTGCCGTCGATGGTCGGGCCAGTGCCCTGTAACTCGGCCAGCACAGTCAGCATGATGCTCGTGGCAAAAAAAGCAGCCGCCAGATAGGATGTTGTGCGGGTCAGAACATTGCCCGAGCCACGCCCGGACATCGTGCCGCCGCCACCTCCGATGCCCAGCGCTCCGCCCTCGGACCGCTGGAGCAGGATTACCACCACCATGGCGATGCAGATCATCAGGTGAATGACCAGAACAAGTGTGATCATCTTTTATCCAAGGTTCAAGCTGGCGCGCCCGCTCATCAGCCCCGGTTCTCCGGGTCGCGAGCGGGCAGCGGCGGTGTTTCGTTTCGGGTCACGCCGGTTTCGGTTTTCGGGCGCGCCGGCTTTTGACCGGGAACCGGCGGCGTGACGTCGAGCCGTCTTGGCGTGTTGTCCTGCTCAACAGATAGCGCCGCCAACTGCTCCGGACAACGGAATTTGAGCGCCTCGTCAAGACGGATATAGCGCTGAATAAGATCGAGCTGCGGCTGCGTCAAGTTTGCCCGTGCCCAGGCAGCGCCTTTCAGGTAATGATCGCGCACCCCGAGCCGGGCCAGCGTTCGCCGCTCGCCGGCGTAGCGTTCGCAAGCCGCATCGGTCAGCGGAACAGCTCCAGCAGGCGCAGCGCCAACGCCTGCGAGCAAGGCGATCACGACCAGTATGCCGGTGTGCGACCTGATGATCATGGCGAAACGTGATCCTGTGGGCTGGTCATCGAGCTTCGAGCTTGCGGCTGCGCTGACGCAATTGCCAAAAGGCTGTCTGCTTTCAGGCTTGCGCCACCCACCAGCGCGCCGTGCACGTTCAGAGCATTGAGCACCATTGCGGCGTTGTCAGCCGTCACCGAGCCGCCATAAAGAATGCGCAACCCGGCGGCGGCCTCACCCCCGAGCACGCTGGCGATTTCGCGCGCGATGAAATTGTGCGCCTCGCCAATCTCATTGGGCGTCGGCGTTTTCCCCGTACCAATTGCCCAGACCGGTTCATAAGCGATGATGGTGTTGCGCCGGGTGGCGCTGGACGGCAGCGAGCCATGCAGTTGCCGGCGCAACACCTCAAAGGTCAATCCGAGGCGGCGCTGGCCTTGTGTCTCGCCGATACAAACGATCGCCTGCAAGCCGGCGCGATAGGCCGCGCGTGCCTTTTCCCGGACATCTGCGTCGCGCTCACCGTGATAGACGCGGCGCTCCGAATGGCCGAGTATGACCGCGCTTGCCCCTGCATCGGCCAGCATCTCGGCTGAGACATCGCCAGTGTAGGCGCCGGAAATCTTGCTATGGCAGTCCTGCGCGCCGATCTGCAGCGCGGACTCGCTTGCGATGTGAGCAAAGGCCATCACCAATGTCAGCGGTGGGCAAACCATCATATCTGCGCGCGCAGATACGTCTGGCCCTAGCCCATCAATAACCTTGTGCAACTCTCCGGTCGCAGAGCGCACACCGTTCATTTTCCAGTTGCCGACGATGAGCGGCTTCGTCGAGATCATCGCGTCTCCCGCCTTCTTGTTGAGCGCCAAGCGGTGTAGCACGCGCGCATCGCGCCGGCTAGTGGTCCGATACAGACATTT